>NZ_AP028665.1:900000-1117550 GCF_041154455.1 Variovorax sp. V213 | reverse complement strand
AAAATCATCATCGACCACTTGTCCGCGATCTGGTCGAACAGAGCACGACTTGGACAATCTGAAGAAAAGCATTCCGGCGTGATCTTTGGCATTGGGCGGTTTCCTTCGTGATACCTAGGCGATCCTAAGTGTCTGATTGAAGTCAAGTCTACTTTGTGTACCTTGGCAGCTCCCGCGCGACGGGCAAACGACGCGAAGAGAGGAGATCCATATCGCGACTTGCGTATTGCACAAACAAGGGCGGGGCTGCGGACGCGCACTGCGGTGAAGCAGGGCCTGAGCGCCTGCAGAAGAGCTGGAGCTCGCGCACCGGAGACCCGGATGCGGCGTGGGCGCTGATTGCCCAGTGCGTCGGTGCACTGGTCCTGTCGCGCGCTGTCGAATCCGAGCGCACCCGCAAGGAAATTCTGGCCTCAAGCCGCCGCCGTCATCGATCAGACGCATGCAATGGATGAGGTTGCCGGAAAGCCGTCTAAGGTGTCCAGATTTAGGCACTGAAGAAGGCTTCGGCCACTATTTGAAAGTGGCCGACTAGCGATCTGTGATCAGCGTCGCAGTTGCATCAGACGAGCGCACCCAGTGCGGCGGCATCAAAGCCCTGCAGGTTCTTGTGATCGCCCGATTGGATTTTTGAAACCCAGTGCGGGTCGCCGAGCAATGCACGGCCGACGGCAATCAGGTCGAACTCGTTGCGTTCCATGCGATCGACCAATCGCTGCACGCTCGCCGCTTTCGATCCCTTGCCGGCAAAGGCGTTCAGGACGTCGCCATCCAGGCCGACAGAGCCCACGCTGATCGTGGTCGCGCCGGTCAGCTTCTTGGCCCAGCCCGCGCAGTTCAGGCCGTTTTCGCCGTCGAGCTCCGGAAATTCCGACTCCCAGAAACGCCGCTGCGAGCAATGCAACACGTCCACGCCAGCTTCCACGAGTGGCAGCAGCCAATCCGTCATTTCCTTGGGGGTGGGTGCGAGACGCACGGTCAGGTCCTGCTGCTTCCATTGGCTGACGCGCATGATGATCGGAAATTCGGGGCCCACCGCCTTGCGAATGGCAGTCACGATCTCGCTGGCGAACCGCGAACGCTCCTTGAGCGTGGCGCCGCCATACCGATCGGTGCGCCTGTTGGTGCCGGACCAGAAGAACTGGTCGATGAGATAGCCGTGTGCACCGTGAATTTCCACGGTATCGAAGCCCAGGCGCTTGGCATCTGCCGCGGCTGCGGCGAACGCCGCCACGGTGTCCGCGATCGCTTCCTCGGTCATGGCTTCACCGCGCGGCTTGTCCGGTGCGTCCAGGCCCGACGGGCTTTCCACCGGCGAATCGGGTTCCCACTCGGTGTAGCGCGCCGAACCGGTATGCCAGAGCTGTGGACCCATGCGGCCGCCGGCTGCGTGCACGGCATCGATCACCCCCTTCCAGCCGGCCAACGCAGCTTCGCCGTGAAAGAAAGGGATGTTGGGATCGTTGCGGGAGGCAGGGCGATTGACGACCGTACCCTCCGAAAGAATCAGCCCGACTTGGCCTTCTGCACGGCGCCGGTAGTAGGCCGCATTGGCCTCGACGGGGACACCGTTGGGCGAGAAGGTGCGGGTCATCGGTGCCATGACAAGCCGATTTTTGAGTTGGAGGTTCTTGATGGTGAGTGGCTGGAACAGCGCGCTGGTGTCGACGGATGACATGGGTAACTCTCAGTTGTAAAGACCGGCGAATGGTATACAGCATAAACCTAGTGTCAATTAGGCACTTTAAAGTGCCCAGGTATATCCGAGGAAACCGAGCCATGATCGAGCGGCAACTGGAAGGCATCACGCAGAAAGCGCTCACCCAGTGTCTGCGGCGGCGGAGATGCCTCGCGGCAGCTTAGAGAGAACATTCGACCGTCACATGCCGATCGCGCCGTTGCGCGCGCCTAAGCACCTGGCACGGAAGGAATGTTTTCCCACTCCTCGCGACCACGCTCGACCTCAGCGGATTTATGGATTTGCCTGGATGGCGCCCGCGTCGGCGGCGTTCAGGCCACTGCGAGCTGGCTCAACTTCCTAAAGTGACGGCCCAGGTCGTCGATGAGTTCGGTGGCCAGCTCGGTTTTCTGGCGCCCCTTCCTGCTCACCACGAAGAAGTCGATTGGCACCACGGGATTCACCAGCGTCTGCACTTCCACGTCGTAGCGCGCGCAGGCTGGAAGCACAAACCCAGGCAGGGCGGCGACCCCATGCCCTGCCTCCACCATCGCGATGATGGCCTGGATGTTCTGCAGTGCTCCACTGAACGCGGGTGCCACGGCCAGCCCGCGCAGCTGAGCGTCCACGAGCTTCTGGATCGGGTTCTCTATGGGCAACGCAAGCAGGCGTTGACCCGCGAACTCCGCCCACGCGGCGCGCTTGCCTGCGCTGGCCGGCCGTGTGCGCGTGGCGGCCAGGGTGCGACTGCCTGATTTCGGACTGACGCGCACCATCGGAAAAGTGGCCAGCAACTGCCGTTCGATGCCCGATGCTGGCTTAAAGAAGGCGCCCAGACCGAGGTCGATTTCACCTGCGTCAATGCCCAGCAGAATCTGCTGGCGATCCAGGTCGCTGACATTCACGCGGGTGCTGGCCTGCACCAAGCGAAACTCATTGAGCCACTGTGGCAGCACACTGGCGGCGATCAGCGGTGTTGCGGCCAGCGAGACCTGCTGCGCGGCCTCGGCCGACAGCTGCCCGATGTTGGATGTGGCCCGGTCCCAGTCGGCCAGCATGCCGCGCGCGGTCGGCAGCAAGGCCTCTCCTGCCGGCGTCAGGCGCACCGAACGCGTTGTGCGGTCGAACAGGCGGGCACCGACCTGCGCCTCGAAATCCTTGAGCATCAGGCTCAGCCCGGCCTGCGTCACGAAGGTCTCTTCGGCGGCGCGCGTGAAGCTGCCCAGTCGGGCAATGGCCAGGAAGGCCTGAAGCTGCCGGGTGTTTATATTCATTGCTGAAGGATATTAATTGATTTGATAATTTAACTTCACAAATTTGTCTTACTGCGATGCAATTCAGTGCTGGCCGATGGGGCCAGATGTATCAAAGGATGGAGACATGGCTGCTGAACCCTTGCACGTATTGATCGCCGGCGCCGGCATAGGCGGGTTGTGCTGCGCACTGGCCCTGCAGCGGCGCGGCATTCGCGTGACCGTGCTGGAGCAGGCGCCCGAACTCGGCGAAGTCGGTGCCGGGTTCCAGGTGAGCGCGAACGGCTCGCGGTGCCTGGCAGACGTCGGGCTGAGTGACGAACTGCCGCATCTGGCGACGCAGGCGGCGGGAAAGCAGGTCCGGCTCTGGAACACAGGGCAGACTTGGAAGCTGTTTGACCTGGGTGCTGAATCCGTGCAGAAGTACGGGTTTCCGTACTACCTGATCTACCGGGCAGACCTGCATGCGCTAATGGCTCGCCACGCGCGTCAGCGCCAGCCAGACGCGATTCGCCTGGGCGCCAAGGCGGTGGGTCTGACGCAGGACGCAGAAGGTGTCGAGGTAGAACTTGAGGGCGGCGAGCGCATTCGTGGCGACGTTCTCGTCGGAGCTGACGGCGTGCACTCGCGCATCCGCCGCGCCATGTTCGGCCAGAGCGATGCCCAGTTCACGGGTTGCGTGGCTTGGCGTGGACTGGTTCAGCGCGACAAGCTGCCACCGCACCTGCACGCCAACCTGGCTACCAACTGGATCGGCCCCGGCGCCCATGTCATCCACTACCCCTTGCGCGAGGGCGCTCTCGTCAACTTCGTGGGCATCGTCGAGCGCAGCGACTGGCAGGTCGAGTCCTGGACCGAGCGCGGCAGCGTGGAAGAATGCATGAACGACTTCAGGCACTGGCATGACGATGTGCATCGCCTGATCCAGGGCATCGACCAGCCCTACAAGTGGGCGCTGCTGAGCCGTCAGCCCATGAACAACTGGACGCAGGGCCGGGCCACGCTGTTGGGCGATGCCTGCCACTCCACCCTGCCTTTCCTCGCGCAGGGCGCCGTGATGGCCCTGGAAGACGGCGTGGTGCTCGCCCGCTGCCTAGAAGCCCACAAGGACGACCCCGCTGCCGGACTGCTGCGCTATCAGGCGCTGCGCATGGAGCGCACCTCTCGCATCGTGCTGGGCTCCGCGGCCAACGCGGCGCGTTTTCACAACCCCCTGCTGGCGGACGCCGTCGAGGCGGGTCGCTACGTGGACCGCGAATGGAGCGAAGACAGCGTTCGGCAGCGCTACGAGTGGCTGTTCAGCTACGACGCCACTGCGGTCGATGTGGGCAGCAAAGCGACCGCTCCTTCCGCCCTCTGAATTTTTAACAAGCTCAAGCCATGAACAAAGACCCCTTGCCGGCATTGATTCACGACCTGGTCCACGCCTTCCAGATCCTCGCCATGGACGGACAGGGCAGCGGGATCTCGGGTCACCTCACCGCACGCCTGCCAAACGCCAGAACCTTTTGGAGCATCCCCTACGGCTACGGCTTCGAGGAGGCAACGGCCGAGGAACTGATCGAATCCGACTTCGACCTGCGCACGGTCACCGGCGCCTTGCCTTGCAACCCCACGCTGAACATCCACACCGAGATCTATGAGGCGCGGCCCGAGGTGTGCTGCATCCTTCACACGCATTCCGAGGCGTCGCTGGCCCTGGGCATCGTGGGCAGCAATCTCGAGCCGGTGACGCAGAGCGGTGCGCTGTTCCACGAAGACATCGTGCTGTTCGACGAGTTCGACGGCATCGTGCTCGACAAGAAGGAAGGCGCCAGCATCGCGACGCGCCTGGGCGCCAACCGAGCCATTCTGCTGCGCAACCATGGCTCGGTGGTGGTCGGTGAATCCATTGCGGAGACCGCCATCGCTGCCACGGTGCTCGAGTTCGCTGCGCGCGTTCAGCTGCAGGCTATGGCGGCCGGAACGCCCAAGAAGCTGCCGCCCGCCGAGGCGCGCCAGACCAAGGCCTTCCTGCGCCGCACCGACGTGGTGGACCTGCGCTGGCAGCTGCTGGTGCGACAGGCCCGCAGACACAACCCCCGCTTCAACTATGAGAGAACCTTTGCATGAAAGTAGCTTCCACCCAGCGTCCCGCGAAGGTTCTGATGCTGTTGACCTCGGACTTCGTCACGGCCCGCTATGAGGCTCTGCGCGCACGCGCCCCAGAACTGAACGTCGTCACGCGCATCGATGGGGACACAGACCCGGATGTCACCGCGCTCTTCGCTTTCAAGTTGCCGGCCGGTCTGTTACCGCGGCTGCCGAATCTTCAGCTGGCTGCTTCGGTCGGCGCCGGCGCCGACGGCATCCTCGGGACGCCCGACTTGCCGGCCAGCGTCAAGGTCACCCGCGCCGTGGAGCCCGGCCTCGGCCTTAGCATGGCGCAATATGTGTCGCTGCAAATCCTGCAGCATTTCCGCGCATTGCCGACGCTGCAGGCTCAGCATGCTGCACACGAATGGAAGCGCGTGGCCGTACCGGATTCGCGCGAGTACACGGTCGGCATCATGGGGCTCGGATCGATCGGTTCTGTGGTCGCCGATGTAGTGGCCGCACTCGGCTTCAAAGTCATCGGCTGGACGCGTTCTGAAGGCCGGGCGGCCCGGGTCCCGGTATTCGTGGGCGAGCAAGGCATGGATGAATTCCTCAGCCAGTGCAACTACCTCGTGTGCCTCCTGCCGAGCACAGCCCAGACCGCCGGACTGATCAACCGTGCCTTTCTGTCGAAGCTGCCGCAGGGCGCTTATGTAATCAACGCAGCGCGTGGCGGGATCGTGGTTGAGGCAGATCTGCTGGCCCTCGTCGATGAAGGCCATCTGGGCGGGGCGGCCTTCGACGTTTTCGCCACCGAGCCTCTGCCCGCCAGCAGCCCGTTCTGGGGCCATGAAAAGGTGCTGGTGACGCCGCACATTGCGGCCCAGCCATCGGTGGGCCCAGTGGTCGAGCAATTCCTCGAGAACTTACAAAGGCTGGAGCGTGGAGATCCGTTGATCAACGAAGTCGACAGATCCCTGGGCTACTGAGTCGCTGCGCGCCGACACTTTTAATCATTAAACACAACGGAGACATCGCATGACAAAACGCAAATTGCTCTGTGGATTGGGCGCTGCCCTGGCACTTGGAGTCGCCCCACAGTCTGGCTTAGCGGCCGATGCCTATCCCTCTCGGCCAATCAAGGTCATCCTGCCTTTCGCGACCGGTGGCCAATCGGACGTTGTGGCCAGGCTCCTCGCTGCCCGTCTGTCGACTGGCCTCGGCCAACCGATGGTCGTTGAGAACGTGCCCGGCGCGGGCGGAATGATTGCCGCCGCCAACGTGGCGCGCGCCGCGCCCGACGGGTATACGCTGTTTCTGGCGAACGCGAGCACGCTGACTATCGCGCCGTACCTGCAGAAAGGCGTCAACGTCAAGCCGACTGACTTCACACCAGTGACCACCGTAAGCCAATTTCCGCTCGTGCTGGTTGTCAATGCCGCGTCGCCCTACAGATCGCTCGCCGATGTGATCGCGGCTGCAAAGGCCCGACCCGACAAGCTGAGCTTCGCGTCCCCGGGGTATGGCACCACCCCGCACCTGATCGGAGAAACATTCAGGCGCGAGGCGGCGATCGAGATTACGCACGTGCCGTACAAGGGCGGTGCGCCGGCGCTGAATGACTTGCTGGGCCGCCAGGTTGATCTATTCTTCGAGGCACCCAGTACGCTGCTACCGCAGATAGCTGCCGGCAAGATTCGTCCACTCGCTGTTACCAGCAAGACGCGCATGAGCGCACTCCCCGACGTGCGAACCGTGGCCGAGCAAGGGATGCCCCAGCTGACGCTTCAGAGCTGGTCTGCCCTTGTCGCGCCTCCAAACACCCCTGCCGACGTGGTAGCGCGCCTGCGTATCGAGACAGAAAAGGTTCTTAAGAACCCGGACATCGTGAACAAGCTGCAGGAGTTGGGCTTCGAAGCCACGTCAAGCACGCCTCAGGAACTTACCCGTATGGTTCGCGACGAAGGCGCTACTTGGTCGAAACTGATCAAGGAACGAAACATCACCGTCGATTAGGGTCCCGGGGCCAGAAAGCGCTCCACAAGCCGAACCCAGTAGGTGGCGCCCAGCGGAATCAATGAATCATTGAAATCGTAGCTTGGGTTGTGGAGGCTGCAGGGGCCCGGCCCGTGCGGCATTGAGCGATGCGCTCCGTCGCCGTTCCCGATGAAAGCGTAGGCGCCGGGCCGCACCTGCAACATGAAAGCGAAGTCTTCCGCCGTCATCGCGGGCTCCTGCGCGAGGACGTTACTCTCGCCGACGATGTCGGTCATCACGCCGTGGGCAAAGCCGGCTTCGGCCACGGAATTAATGGTGGGAGGATAGCTGCGGTTGAAGCGCACCTCGCTGCGCGCGTCGTGTGCACTGCACACATGGCTGGCGATCTGCGTCATACGCTGCTCGATGAGGTCCAGCGTCGGTAACGAGAAAGTGCGGATCGTGCCCCTCAACTCGCAGTTGTCGGCAATAACGTTGTTCGACTCACCGGCCCGAAGCACGGTCACAGTCAACACGGCGGCTTCGTCCGACTTCTTGTTGCGCGAAAGAATATTCTGAAAGGCCTGTACCACCTCGCAGGCCACGGGTACCGGGTCAATTGCCGTGTGCGGCAGCGCCGCATGGCCGCCTTTGCCGTGAATGATGACGGTGAACTCGGTGCTCGATGCCATCACGCCGCCCGGGCTTACCGCGAACTGGCCTTCGGCCATGCCTGGCCAGTTGTGCATGCCGAACACGGCGTCGACAGGAAACTGATCGAACAAGCCGTCCTCAATCATCGCGCGCGCGCCCGCGCCACCCTCTTCGGCGGGCTGAAAGATGAAATGCACGGTGCCATCAAACTGGCCGTTCTGCGACAGGTGATGTGCAGCCGCCAGCAGCATCGCGACATGGCCGTCGTGTCCGCACGCATGCATCTTGCCGGGGTGCGTGCTCGCGTGGCCGAACGTGTTGAGCTCCGTCACGCGCAGCGCGTCCATGTCGGCTCGAAGGCCGATGGCCTTTTTCCCGCTGCCTTGGCGAAGCGAGCCCACCACGCCAGTGCGCGCGAGGCCACGATGCACGGCGATGCCGCATTGCTCCAGTTCAGCTGCGATCAAGTCTGAAGTGCGGAATTCTTCGTATCGCAGCTCGGGGTGCGCATGGATGTCGCGTCTCAGCTTGGCGTTCGTCTCGGTGCGGGCGACGATGGCGTCTATCAATGCCCTGCGGGTGCTCGTAGTCATGCAGTGGGTCTTAGTTCTTGTGCGAGCGCGTCGAGGAAGCGCGAGTTCTCGATAGAAGTGCCAATACTCACTCGCAACCAGTTCTTGAGCCCGTAGGAGCCCAGCGGCCGCGCGATGAGGCCGTGCTGTTCCAGCCGGCCGGCCAGGGCGGCGCTGTCCCCGGTCTGCACGGACACGAAGTTGGTCGACGACTTCAGATGGCGCAGTCCCCGAGCACTGAAGGCTGTGCACAGCTGTTCGTGGCCTTCGCTGTTGACGGCAAGCGTGCGCGCAAGGAAGTCGATGTCGTTCAACGCCGCCATCGCGCCTGCCTGTGCGGGCTGTGAAACCTGGAACGGCGAGCGTACCCGGCGCAGCATGCCGGCCAGTGCGGGTTGTGCGATGCCATAGCCCACTCGAAGACCGGCCAGCCCATAGGCCTTGGAGAACGTGCGCGTCACGAGCAGGTGGGGATGACGACGAACCCAGGCGACGGCATCGCCACGATTCGCCGGAGGCAGGTACTCCAGGTAGGCCTCATCAAGCACGACCACGGTGCCGTCGGGCTGCTTTGCAATCAAGGCTTCGAGCTTATCGGGGTCAACGCTCGTGCCGGTTGGATTTCCCGGGTTTGCGATGTACACGAGTGAGATGGCGCGGTCCTTTCCAACGTGAAGCATCTCGTCGAGATCCACCGTGAAGTCCGGCGACGGCACCACGACGGACGTGGCGCCAGCACGCTGTGCCGCATTCACGTAGGCTTGAAACGAATACTGCGCATAGAGCGTGAAGCGACCTGGGCTCAGCAGGGCAGTCGTGGCCATACCAATCACGCTCTCGGAACCAGCGCCGGTCACCACCCAGTCGGGCGGCACATCGAGTTGTCGAGCTAGCTCCTGGGTGAGGTCGGTGCAGTCGTTGTCCGGGTAGCGGGAGAGGTCGATCGAAGACGCGGCCAGCGCTTCCAACGCGCGGGGGCTTGCACCTAGTGGGTTCTCGTTTGATGCAAGTTTGACAATGTGCGAGAGCGGCATGTCGATACGTCGCGCGAGGTCTTCCATCGGCAAGCCAGGCGAGTACGACTTGAGCTGCTCAATGTGCGGGGGATAAACGGGTGCTGTTCTCACGGGTGTTGTCTTTCGATGTTTTGGATGAAGAGGAAGGCTGGGGCAAGAGAGGCATCAGTCGGCGCGAGCAAGTCTTTCCTGCAGCGTGCGCACATAGCTTGAGAGCGCGAAGGAGATGCAGAAGTAGAAGACCGCGATGAACAGGTACATCTCGACCAGTCGCCCGTCGCGCTGAGCTAGCTTCGAGGCAGTACCAAAGAGATCGTCCAGGGAGAGCACGTAGACGAGCGAGGTGTCCTGGAACAACACGATGAACTGCATGAGCAGTACCGGCAGCATCTTGCGCAGCGCCTGTGGCAGCACGATGTACAGAAAGGCATTCATGCGGTTCATGCCGAGGGCTTGTGCTGCGGCGACCTGCCCGTTTGGCATCGTACGGATGCCGGAACGGATAATTTCGCAGAAGTACGCCGCTTCGAAGAGCACAAAGCTCAGATAGGCTGAGACGGTGGCGCTGAACGGCACGGGCGTGGGCGAACCGATGACCCACGCCACGACGTATGGGGCAAGTACGTAGAAAGCGAAGAGCCAGAGCACCAGTGGAATGGCGCGGAACACGTTGGCGTACGCGTCGCCGAAGGCGCGCAACAGCTTGTTCTTGCTGAGCCTGGCCATGGCGATTGCACAGCCGAGCACGAGGCCTAGGAAGCCGGCCACGAGCGTGAGCTTCACAGTGAATGCAAGGCCCGTCGTGAGCAGGTGGGGCAGGGAAACCCAGATGGCGGCGAAGTCGAATCCGGAGAACATGGTGCTTACTTCCCGCCGAAGCCGGGCAGTTCGAGGCGGCGCTCGAAGCGGCGCATCACCGTGACGATCAAGAAGTTCAGGATCACATAGATCGTGAGCGCTGCCAGAAATGCCTCGAACACCCGGAAGGAGAATTCCTGCATCGAGTGCGCCTGCGCCGTCAGCTCGACGAAGCCGATCGTTAGGCCGATGGACGTGGCCTTCACGGTGCCCATGGCATCGCTGGTCAGCATCGGCCAGATGATGCGAAACGCGCGCGGCAACAGCACGTACCTGTACGACTGAGAGAGCGTCATGCCCAGCGCCGACGCAGCTAACTGCTGACCGCGCGCGAGGGCTTGAATGCCGCTGCGCAGCTGCTCGCCCACGCGCGCCGCCATGTAGCAGCCGATGCCGATAACCACGGCGAAGAACGGCGCCGCCTCCCACTGTTTGATCCAATCTCCGAGCGCTCTCGGAAGCAGTTCGGGGAGCACGAAATACCAGATGAAGAGCTGCACAATGAGCGGAATGTTGCGAAACACCTCGACATAGACGCGGCCTGCGGCTTGAGCCTTCCTGGAAGGAAGTGTGCGCAGCACACCGACCGCCGTGCCGAGCGCCAGTGCCAACATGAAAATCAACAGCGTGGCAGCCACGGTGTTCGCGAGGCCGACGGCGAGCAGGTAGCCGTAGGCGCCGCCTCCGTTGGGCGACTGTTCGAGGAACACCCGCCAATTCCAGTCATAGTTCACGCGATGCTCCGAGACTAGTAAGCGGTGAGGTCAATCGAATCTGTGGGCTTCGCGTAGGCCTTCTTAAGGGCGGCACTCATCGGGAAGTTCATGCGCAGCCCGCGTGGCGGGATGGGATGTACGAACCACTTGTCGTAGTTGGCCTTTGCGGCCGGCGACGTGAGGTACGCGGTCAGCGCCTTGTCAACTGCAGCCTTGAATTGAGGGTCATCGCGTCGCATCACGAGGCCATACGGTGCGGGCGGGGTGAGGATGTCGGGCGAGATCAAATAATCTTCCGGGTTCTTGGCGCTGGCGATGACGCTGGCGAGCAGCACATCGTCGCTGACCAGCGCCGCGGCTCGGCCTGTCGAGAGCATCAGGAACGCCTCGGGCTGGTCCTTGGCGCTCACGATGCGCATGTTCAGGTTTTGCTTCTGGTTCATCTCGTTGAGGATGACCATGTGGTTCGTGCCTGGCACGGCGACAACGGTCTTTCCCGCGAGATCGGCAATCGACTTGAGGTTGCTGCTCTTCTTGGCAGCGAACGCGGTGGCCGTCAGAAAGAACGTGTTGCTGAACGAGACCTGCTTCTGGCGCTCCGCGTTGTTGCTGACGCTGGCGCAATCGAGGTCGATGGTGCCGTTGCCTAGCAGCGCGAGGCGGGTCTGCGCCGTCACAGGTTTGAGTTCGACCTGGAGTGCCTTGATGCCTGCATCGGCCTTCAGGCTGTCGACCAAGGCCTTGCAGATGTCGACCGTGAAGCCGATGACCTTTTGGTTGTCGTCCACGTAGGCGAAGGGAACCTGGTTTTCCCGCACGCCGAGCGCGATCGTGCCTGTGTCGGCGAGCTTCTTCAGCGTGCCTGACAGCGGCGCTGCCAGCGTCTGCGCCGAACTCGTCGAAAAGCTTGTTGCCAGAGCGACGCCGACGATCCATGTGGGGAGAGGATTGCGCATCTTTTTTCCTTCAGAAAGAGTGGAGGGGAGACCAACGGATGGTCTATGCTGCGATGCGGGCTGTCCATGCCGCCGTCGGCATCGCGATTCCACATCGCTATCAGTCGGAAGCGAACGCGGCGTGGTGTGAGTACCCATGAGCCGGCCGGCGATGCGCAACGGCAATCTCGATGACACCGAAGCTGTGGACACGCAGTGTCACTGCGCACACGATGGCTGGTCACTTCAGGAGGTCACCGCCTTGCCGTCCCCGAAACCGTCCCCCGCCTTTATCTCTGGTTCGATTCACGCCAGGCCGGCGGTCCCCGAGAGCATTCCGCCGTGGCCTTGCTACCTCAACGGCGAGTTCACCAACCTGCGCGAGGCGCAGGTGTCCGTCCTCGACCGGGGCTTTCTTTTTGGCGATGCGATCTACGACGTCGTGCCGGCCTACGAGGGCCAACCCTTCATGTTCGACGCCCACATGGCGCGCCTGGCGCGCGGCCTAGCCGAAATGAGGATTCCCAACCCAATGGAGCGCGACGCATGGCACCGCCTCACGATGAGGTTGCTGGCCATGCATGCAGAAGCCGACCCGCACCCGGGTGGCGTGCGCCATCAACTGGTCTACTTCCAGATCACGCGCGGTGTTGCGATGCGCGAGCATGCCATGCTGAAGGGCCTTGCGCCCAACGTGTTCGCCATGGTCAATCGGATGCCTGTACCGACTGAAGCGCAGCGCCGCTACGGCGTCGCCTGCATCACGGCGGAGGACTTTCGTTGGCGCAAGGCGCATCTCAAGTCCACCAGCCTGCTGGGCGCTGTTTTCTCGAAGCAGTTGAGCGTGGACGCGGGCGTTGCCGACACCATCATGTTCCGCAACGGCCAGCTCAGTGAGGCCTCTGCAAGCAATGTCTGGATGGTGAAGAAGGGCTGGGTGGTCGGGGTACCAAGGAGCAACCGGGTGCTTGAAGGCGTGCGCTACGGGCTGTTGGAGTCGCTTTGCCGCGATGAAGGATTGCCCTTCGAGCTGCGAGAGCTGTCGCGCGCGGAAGTGTTCGATGCGGACGAGCTGATCTTGTCGTCCGCGGTGAAGGAACTGGTGCCGGTGGTCGAGCTCGATGGCCGGCAGATTGGGGACGGCACGCCGGGCGCTGTCTTTGCAAGACTTTACGCCGCGTACGCGCGGGCTGTTGAACGCGATTGCACGCTCAGGGCGGGGGGCGCCGATACGCAGCCTGGCTGATGCGCGAGAAAGAGCGAAGCATCGCGACCAGCGTCTTCGCCTCGGGGCTCAGCCTGCGGCTAGCCCTGGACACAATGCCAACCTCGTAGCGTCGCGATGGGTGCGGAAGTTTAATCTCCACAAGCTGCCGCGCCGTCAGGGGATGGTCCAAGATGGATCTTGGCATGCGCGACACGCAGTCGGAGTCGATAAGCATCGAAACGGCGCCAAACAGCGAGTCGGACACCGCGGCGATGCGCGGGCGTCCCATCTGTGGCTGCAGGAACAGCTCTTGGATGCTTTCGTCGTCCTGTCCGGGGCGCCCCGGCGCGCCCACTATCACCCATTGGAGGCCGGCCAGCTCGCCAATGGTGCGCGCGCCCGCGCTGGGGTGGCCGGCACGCGCAACGATAGCCGCCTCCGATTCGTAGAGTACGTCCACCCGCAAATCCGCCGCGTCGAGCATGTGGGGCAGTCGCATGACAGCAAGCTCCAGCCTGTTGTCCCGCAACGCTGAGAGCAGCTCCGAGTTAGCGCTTTGCGTCAGGTGGATGGCTACGTCCGGCAGCGCTCGGCGAAAGTCCTGCAGTACGGCGGGCACGAGCCGCAGCGACGGCTCGACCGACACGCCCAGCGCGATACGCGTTGCCCGGCGGCCCTGCATGCCGCGCAGCCATTCCTCGGCCCGCGTGGCCTCGATGAGCGCTGCCTGCGCGTAGGGAAGAAAGGCCTGCCCGTCAGCCGTGAGTGACACGCCCTTGGCCGTGCGTTCGAAGAACGAGAGCCCATGCTCGTTCTCGAGCCGCGCGACGCTCTTGGTCAGGCCGGCCTGAGAGACATCGAGCGCGCGGGCTGCTGAGCGAAAGCCGCCGTACGTGATCACGGCATTCAAGTCACGAAGTTGCTGCAGATTCATGGCGTGGCCAGGAGCGGTGAAGTCAGCCACTATGCCGCAGCCGGACGATGGCGAGAAGCACTCGTTTACAGAGAGAGAATTGATTAGTATCGGATATCAATTGATTTGATATTTAAACTTTACAAATCTCAGGTTGGCGCATGAAATACTCGGATCGGGCTTTTAGCCATTCCGATTTCAAAGGCAGAAACTTGATAAAGATTCAGAATGTGTCGAAGTGGTACGGCCCGGTGCAGGTGCTCAACGAGTGCTCGGTCAGCATCAAGCAGGGCGATGTGGTCGTGGTCTGCGGTCCGTCGGGCTCCGGCAAGTCCACGCTGATCAAGACGGTCAATGCGCTCGAGCCCTTCCAGAAGGGCGAGATCACGGTCAACGGCATCGCGCTGCACGACCCCAAGACCAACCTGCCCAAGCTGCGCTCCAAGGTCGGCATGGTGTTCCAGCATTTCGAGCTGTTCCCGCACCTGTCGGTGACCGAGAACCTCACGATCGCGCAGATCAAGGTGCTGGGCCGCAGCGTCGACGAAGCCAAGACCCGCGGCCTGAAGATGCTCGACCGCGTGGGCCTGATGGCGCACAAGGACAAGTTCCCGGGCCAGCTCTCCGGCGGCCAGCAGCAGCGCGTGGCGATCGCCCGTGCGCTGAGCATGGATCCGATCGTGATGCTGTTCGACGAGCCCACTTCTGCACTCGACCCCGAGATGGTCGGCGAGGTGCTCGACGTGATGGTGACGCTGGCCAAGGAAGGCATGACCATGATGGTGGTCACGCACGAAATGGGCTTTGCGCGCAAGGTCGCCAGCCGCGTGATCTTCATCGACGTCGGTGGCCGCATCCTGGAAGACTGCCCGAAGGAAGATTTCTTCGGCAATCCCGACGCTCGCAAGCCGCGCACCAGGGACTTCTTGGAAAAAATTCTGCAGCATTGAAAGTTGGCCGATCGTGTCTGCATTGAGTTCAGGCAAGCGTCAAGCCCTTCGACTTATCCACGCTAGTGCTAACGACCAGGAGTACGTATTAAATCTGACATGTCCCGTCGCACCATGCTCGCGGGCGCCGCATCGCTCACCCTTCCTGGACTCACGGCTTGTGCCGGAGTAGGACCTGCAAAATCTAAGACAACGCATTACGTGCTTGTTCACGGCGCCTGGCACGGCGCGTGGTGTTGGAACAAGCTCATTCCCCTATTGCGCGCTAAAGGGCACATGGTGACCGCGGTCGACCTACCCGGTCGCTGGGCCCGCCCGGAAATTGCTGCAGCAACCACACCTGCAGACTTTGTCGAAAGCGTTGGTCAAGTGCTGCGTGCGTCGCTCGGGCCTGTGGTCCTGGTCGGCCACAGCCTGGGGGGCGCGACCATATCGCTCGCTGCGGAAGCCTACCCGGACCGTATTGCGCGGCTCGTATACGTTTCCGCGTTCTTGGTGCCCCATGGGCAAACGGTTGGCTCCATTGCGATGTCGGACAGAGGCACGTTGATCCCGGTCTCGACTCGCCGGGATCCCTCTACGCGCGTTTCTACTGTCATCCCAGAGCGTGCGAAAGATGTGTTCTACGCAGACTGTTCGGAAGACGAGGTGCGAGCCGCGCTTCAACTGCTTTGTCCGGAGCCCGCGACCATGGGGACCGCCCGCATGTCGTTGAGCAGCGATCGGTTTGGGAGAGTCGACCGTACCTATGTGGAATGTCTGCAGGATCGAGCGATATCGATCGAGACGCAGCGAGCAATGCAAGCTGGTACGCCATGCCAGCGGCACTTCACGCTCGACAGTAGCCATTCACCATTTCTGTCCAAGGCGACGGAGCTGGCAGCGATATTGGATTCGCTCGCCTGAATAGCTGCCTGCTCGAGGTCGAAGATCTTGATGAGCGTGAAGACTCGAGCATTTGACACGTGTGGGCGTCAGCCACGGAGCGGAACGCCTTCTTCTGATAACGAGCGTTTGGTGAACGAACCATAATCCATGCTTCGTTCACTTGTCAACGGTGGAACTCTGGTCGCGAGGAGTACCCGCGCCCGACTAAGCTTGCCGATCGTTCATCTAACGGCCTCATTCCATGGCCAGACTCGAGCACCCATTCGATAGTGCGATCGCCCTCGACGGCCTCGGCGACGAACGATTCGTGGCCCGCACCACTGCCGAGTACGCGAACATGGTCGGCCCCTTCGGCGGCACGATCGCAGCGGTGCTGATGCAGTCCGTGCTGGGGCACCCGTCGCGCCTCGGCGATCCGGTCGCGTTCACGGTCAACTTTGCCAGCCCGATTGCCGACGGGGCCTACGAGATCGCGGCCCGTCCGGCGCGCACCAACCGGTCAACCCAGCACTGGTCGATCGTCGCTTCGCAATCTGGCGACGTCGTCGCGACAGCGACGGCTGTTTTCGCCAAGCGCCGCCCAACCTGGTCGAGATCCGAGGCGGAGCCGCCGCCCTCAGTCGTCCCGTTCGATCGGCTGGCGCCCTCACCCTCGGCGGGCGGCCCACCCTGGGTGAGCCGTTACGAGACGCGCTCGATGGCTGGCGGCATGCCGAGCGACTGGGACGGTGGCGAAGGGGAGAGCTCGACGAGCTGCCTGTGGGTGCGCGACGACCCGCCGCGCCCGCTGGACTACGCATCGCTGGCGGCCCTGTGCGACACCTTCATGCCGCGTATCTTCATCCGTCGCCGGACGGCGGTGCCGATCGCCACGGTAACGATGACCACATATTTCCACGCCGACGCGCAGATGCTGATTGCCCAAGGCGATCGACCGTTGCTCGGCGTCGCCCGCGCGCTCAACTTCCGTGACGGCTACTTTGATCAATCCGCGAAACTCTGGGACGCCCAGCAGCGGCTGCTGGCGAGCACGCACCAACTGGTCTACTACCGAGAGTGATCGACGGAGCCGACAACCGGTTGGCCGCCTCTCCAGGAATGAGCGTAGGTGTGGTGCCTGACGCGTTGCGCCTGTTCAGTCAGTCGCATCCGTCCGTGCACGTGACGGTCCAGATCAACGACACCAGCACGATCACGAAGTGGACAGCTGCGGGTTACTGCGACTTCGCCCTGTCCTCGTTCGTCCCTGATCCCCACCCGGTCGAGCGACTGCTGCTCCATCGAGGCCGCGCGGTGTGCCTCTTGCCGGAAGGTCACCGCCTTGCCGGAAAACGCAAGATTCGTTCGTCCGATCTCGCAGGCGAGTCGTTCATTTCACTCACCCCCACGACCCGGCTACGCAGTTGATCGACGCCGCGTTCAAGCCCGATTTGCGCCGCGTCGACATCGAAACCACCCACGCAGTGACTGTGTGAATGATGGTCTTACGCGGTCTGGGGGTCAGTGTGATGGATCCGCTAGCATTTCGCGCACTTGGGCCGCCGGGCGTGGTGGCGCTCCCGTTCGATCCGCCGTTGTTCTTTGAGTGCTACTCACTGCACGCGCGAGACCGCATCGACCAAGCGATGGCACAAGCTTTTCTGGCATCGATCAAGTCAGTGCTGTCCGCGATGTAAAGGCTTCGCCGCGTTTGGAGAGCGCGCCGGCGATGATGGCAATCGCGTTCACCCGTCGGGGACCTTCGAGCCCGTATGTGCTTAGGTTCTCGTTTGCGCGATATCGGCCGCCGGCCACGCCAACATTGCAACAGCGATCATCCGGTCCAATTCGCTCCTGGTAGCACCCGCCTGCGGTAGATCCAAAATCGCTTGCATCACCCCGAGAAAATACCAAGCTAGCGCGGCGACATCTGCCCCACGCGGCAGCTCCCCCACCGCAATTGCTTCCCGAAGCAGACCTTCGAGCAGATTGCGCTGCTGGCTCATCCCCGAGATTGCTGCTTTCCGTCCTTCCGGGGGCAGATCGACCAGCTCGGCACAACTTCTTGCGAGCAGGCAACCCGGTGGTCGACGGGACCCCATGGGCAGCAGCCCGCGCAGCAGTGCCTCGAGCCGCGCACGAGCACTGCCGCCGTCGTATGAATTCATCCTGCGCAGCACCCGATCCGTATAGGTGGCAAGTGCGACCTGGAACAAGCCATCCTTGTCCTGAAAACGTTGGTAAAGGCTTGAACGCGACAGTCCGGTCGCTTCCGTCAACACGTTGATCGATGTGGCCGCGTATCCGTGACGCCAGAAGGCATCCACGGCGGCATCAATGACGGCACCTTCGTCGTACTGTGGCTTTCCGCTCATTTGAAAGATCCTTTGACAAGATGGAATAATCGTTCCAAGATATGTGGATCGTTCGTTCCATGATACTTCTTGAAGGCGCAGACAATGCTCGACCACCCGAACTCCAATGCCAGAAAACCTCGGATTGCCATTGCGGGTGCAACAGGACGCGTTGGCGTCAGTTTGACGGCGTTGCTCGCCGACGACCCGATTGATCTCGTCGTACTAACGCGCCAATCCAGCCCAGCGCAACTGCCCGAAGGGGTGGCCACGTTCAAGGTTGACTTCAAACACGCGGAGACGCTCGACACGGCCCTGCGCGGCGTCGATCGGCTCTTCATCGCGCATGGCACCTCCCTTGAACAGGTCGCCAACGAAATCGCGTTGATCGATGCAGCGGTCGCAGCAGGCGTTCGGCACATCGTCAAACTGTCTGCCCTCGGTCCTGCGACCCGACTTCTTCCCCTCGCTTGGCATATGCAGATCGAGGCGCATCTGGCACAGCAGCCGATCGCATCTACGGTCTTGCGGCCGACGACGTTCACCCATGTGCTCAAACGCGTGGGGCCACACATCGCCGCCGGCTCCTGGGCTGGCGCAGCGGGGAATGGCCGGGTGAACTTCATCGATACTCGCGACGTTGCCGAGGTGGCTCGTATCGCCTTGCTTGAGGAGATCGAGCCAACGTCGCAACGTGCGTACCATCTATCTGGTCCACGCGCATGGACCATGAAACAGGTGGCAGAGGAGTTGGCCCGCCTGCTCGGGCATTCGGTTACCTATGTCGACCGTTCGCCTTCCGAGCAGCGAGAGGCGCTGCTCGGCGCCGGACTTTCTCCATTGGTAGCCGATCTTCTGGTTGGCCTCGACCAGATGTTCCGCGAGTCAACGATCGCCGAAACAACGTCGACGGTCGAGGATCTGACTGGAAAGGTTCCTCGCTCGTTGACCGAGTGGTTGATCGACAACCTCAGCGAATTTAAAGCCTGAGCTCTCCCTTCCCCCCGCCAAGAATCGAAGCATCGGTCGCAGGCGCGCCGGCTCCCGAGCCGGCCAACTGGTGCGGTTTCCCGAAACGGCACCTGAGCCGGTCCGTGCGACGCATCAGCGCATTGAAGCCCTGCGGAAATCGGACGGCGTCACGCCGGTCGCCTTCTTGAATGCAGTGCTGAAGTGCTGGGCATGGCTGAAGCCGCATTCCAGCGCGACTTCAGTTGCGGTGCGGCGAGGATCCAAAAGAAACTCCTTGGCTCGCTGGAGACGCAGGCCGTAAACAAAGCGCAATGGCGTCTGCCCGGAACTGTCCCGAAAGGCCCGCATGAAATGCCGGGGACTGACGCCGGCGATTTCCGCCAGGCCATCGATCGTGAACGGTCTTGACAAGTCGGCCTCGATGTAGTCGATGACGCGGCGCAAGCTGCCAGGTGCGAGGCCCCCCGACGGGCGAAGGGTGGCTGGGGGGGTGCCGTTGACGCGCCCGAGCAGGGCGAGTGCTTGCATTGCCCAACCCTCGGCGAACAGCCCGTAAAGGCTGTCTGCATTGCGAGCCTCACGGCATAGAACCGAAAGGCCACGTTGCAGATCTTCGTTGCCGAAGGCAATCAGGGGCCTATCGAAGCGGCAGCCGGTACCGGACGCAACGGTCGGATCGAGGAAGACCACCGTGTAGTCGAACTGCGGGGCGACGTCGAACTCGCCTTCGACCGAAGTCGACGCTGGGAACAGCGCAAGGCTAGTTCCCTGTTTTATTCCGGAGTGGATGCGGCGGCCGTCGAGCTCCAGATTCAACTCTTTGAGGCCGTTGCGAAACCAGAACAGCGCGAGCCGCGGTTGGCGAAAGCGCCAGGAAATGGGGCCGGTCGCTCGGCGCGCGAGGACTTCAAGATGCGTGGTGCGCGAATCAACAATGGTGCCGGATACGAATTCGCCCCCAACCTCGCGATATTCAGTTTGTGCGTCTAGTTGGCCATGCATTGCTTGCCTCCGCTTCGGCCTTGCGTCCGTCATGGTGCGGCGCGTCCTCTCCCTTGATCTCGCAAGCGAATCAGATGCTGGTGAGTTCCCCTTGAAGGGCGAGCCGCCGACACATAGACAGACGTCAAATCAACCGCGACCGGATCGCTTGCGTCTCTATCCTACACCTTGGCTCCTTGTGCTGCTCTGCGGCAACGGCGATGCGATGAGCCCAGGGCACGAGCCCCCGCCGTTTGCTTTTGCAAACATGGTCGACCCTGTTCCCTCTCAGAACTTGACTTTCCCGATGCCCTTCAACCGGAGGATTTCCCGAGCTTCGTCTGGGCTGGCGATTTCGAGACCGAGCCCTTCGATTATCTGGCGCACCTGCAGCACCTGCGCCGCATTGCTCTCGGCCAACGTGCCGCGTCCAAGCCATAGGCTGTCTTCTAGTCCGACGCGCACATTGCCGCCCATACTGGCAGACATTGCTGCAAGGCGAAGCTGATCCTTGCCTGTCCCCAGCACCGACCAGCGATAGTCATCGCCAAACAGGCGATCGGCCGTCCGCTTCATGTGCAACACGTCTTCAGGATGCGACCCGATACCGCCCAGGATCCCGAACACGGTCTGAACAAAGTACGGCGCCTTGACCAGACCACGCTCGACGAAGTGCGCCAGGTTGTAAAGATGGCTCACGTCGTAGCACTCGAATTCGAAGCGCGTGTCGTTGGAAGCACATTGCGCCAGGGCGTATTCGATATCCGTGAAGGTATTGCGGAAGATCAGGTCACGACTGGCTTCGAGCGCCTCGCGCTCCCAGGCATGTTTGAACTCCTTGAAACGCGCCAGCATCGGGAACAGTGCGAAGTTCATGGATCCCATGTTGAGTGAGGCCACCTCGGGCGCGAAGCGCATTGACGGCTGGATGCGCTCCTCGATCGTCATGTAGGGCGAGCCACCGCTGGTGATATTCAACACTGCATCGGTGCGTGCCTTGATCTGCGGCAAGAATTGGGCGAATGCATCGGGGCTTTGATCCGGCTTGCCTGTGACAGGATCACGCGCATGCAGGTGAATGATCGCGGCGCCAGCTTGGGCCGCGCCGACCGAAGCTTCGATGATCTCTTCCGGTGTAACCGGTAGATGCCGTGACATTGAGGGCGTGTGGATCGCACCGGTGACAGCACATGTGATGATGACTTTGCTCATACTGCGAAAGGGAAACCCGCGTTAGACGACCAGTTTCGTCCTGCCGTTGCCATCTTCAGATCTGGGCCTTGCCGCCGTCGACGAACAGTTCAATACCGTTGACGAAGCTTGAATCATCGGAAGCAAGGAAGACCGCCGCCTTGGCGATTTCGTCCGGATCGCCGACGCGGCCCATTGGGATCCGCGAGGCGAGGGCGTCCAGTATTTCCTGCTGTTGTTCTGCATCGGGGCCGGCTAGGTTAAATAAGCCTGGCGTCTTGGTGGGGCCGGGGCTGAGCGTGTTGATCCGGATGCCGCGGCCCTTGAGATCGAGAATCCAATTGCGGGCGAATGAGCGTACGGCGGCCTTTGAGGCGGCATAGACACTGAATGCCTTGGCGCCACCGCTGGCAGCGGTAGAGCCGGTCAGGATGACTGATGCGCCATCCGCCAGCAATGGCAGCGCCTTCTGTACAGTGAACAGTACGCCTTTGACGTTACGGCCAAAGGTGTCGTCATACTGTTCCTCGGTGATATTCCCGAGCGGCAGCAGCGAGCCGCCGCCCGCGTTGACGAACAATACGTCGATCCGGCCCTTTTCCGATTTCACCCGATCAAAGAGCGTGTCCAACTCGGCCATGCTCGATGAGTCGATCCGGATGCCGGTAGCGTTACCGATCTCGGACGCCGCGGCGTCGAGCTCGGCCTGCCGACGGCCGGTGACAATGACATGCGCTCCTTCGCTGGCGAACCGCTTGGCGGTGGCAAGTCCGATTCCCGTAGATCCACCGGTAACGACTGCGATCTTGCCGTCGAGTTTGCGTGACATGAAAGTTTCCTTGATTGTTTGTGAGTGGAGTGGGCTCGGATGCTGCGAGGATCGGCTGTGTGCAGATGCGCGCAGACTGCATTGACCTCACACGCGAGGGGCTTCGGGCAGGCGTTCACCGCCACGCACGACGTATTTGGCGGGATAAAGTGCGACGAGAACCTCGACTTCGTCCTCTGACGCTCCGGTGCACGCGCTCCAGATCGAGCTCACCCTTTTGGCCAGCGACAGCACGGCGCCATCGCTGCGCCCATCACGTATGTGGCAGAAGATCAGCGTTTCGGAAGTGGCCTCCCCCGAACGGTAGGTGTTCTCGGGAGTGGCTTCATGGAAGACGACGCTGATCAGGTCGAGCGGCGAGAGGATGATTTCCCTGATCGCGCTGGTGAACTCGGCGGCCATCTTGGCCTTGACGCCAGCTTGGATTCCGGCCTTGCATTCGCAAACAATGACGGGCATTTTGTGTCTCCGTGGAAGGGTGGGCTATTGAGGCCCCCAGTCTCTCGGAACATAGCCATTGGTGATTGCAGCGCGGCGCCATCACTTGCTTGGAAGTGCCACGAAGTGGGTTCCTGACCGCTACGGGTTGCGTCTGCGCCAATGACTTTGTCCGAGGCGCCGCGTTTGGAGCCTCGTGTACTTGAAACCTTCGTGGCTGCACGGTCATGTCCGCGCCGATGCAGTGCTCCGCGCATGCGCTCAGTGCTTCACCGATTCCATGGAGGAAATCCTTGTTGACGCAAGGCGGGTGATGACATAGCCTTCGTTTAATAAACGATCGTTCTGTTACGTAGGCGATGTCACGCTGGTTCGCGAAATTGGAGACAACTTGATGGTTTGAAGACTGATCACACTCTCAAAAATGTGCACCCAGGCTCGGAGCTGACGCAGCTGACTAAGCCCCAACGAATGACCCTTCAGTCACACCACCTTGCCGTTCTTGGCCGGTGCATGCTCATCGCCTCCATGACCAAGCCGATCACGAGCGCCGAAGCCATGCAGCTGGTCGAGCAGGGCAGGTTGAGCTTGGACGATCCAGCTGCCGCAGTTATCCCCGAGTTGAGCGCTCTCAAGGTCCTGCAGGGCTGGGACGCGAATGGTGCGCTGAACCGTTGCCCTGAAGGGCGGGCCACCGCCTCAGGATTGACTGTGCAGCATCCAAGACATGACTGAAATAACACTTTGCCGGCCTTTTCGACTGGCGCACGGAGACAAACATGAAAACACTGATTCGCAGACTCTTTGATACCGCCCTTGTTGCGGCCGCGCTTTGTGGTGCCGCAGCCACCGCCAACGCGCAGTCCTATCCGAGCAAGCCCATCCTGATCAAGGTCGCCTATCCTGCCGGGTTTGGCGTGGACGCCTCAGTGCGGCCATCCGTACCCGTGCTGCAGCGCGCCCTTGGACAGTCTCTTCTGGTTGACAACATGCCTGGCGCGAACGGCTCCATCGCGGCGATGAACGTGCTGAACGCGTCGCCCGACGGATACACCTTGCTCGCAACCGCCGGTCCGGACTTCGTGGTGGCGCCGCTCACGGTTGCTTCGGCCAAGTACACGTTCGACAGCTTCAAGCTCATTGGTTCGTTCGGGATTGCGGACATGGTCCTCGTCAGCCATCCCGACCGACCTTTCAACACCCTCAACGCACTCGTCGAACAGTTGCAAAAGCCTGGCGCGAAGGAGCTTTCCGTTGCCCATTGGGGACAAGGCACGCTCGCTCATCTCGCGGCCGCTGAATTCCAGGGGCGTGTCGGCGCCAAGTTGCTGGAGGTGCCGTACAAAGGCATCGCTCCAATCGCCACGGCCGTTGGCGGCGGCGAGGTAGACCTCGCCTTTGTCCCTCTTGCGGGACCAATTCTGGGAATGATTCAGACAGGACGCATCAAGGCCATCGCCATCGCCAGCCCCAAGCGGCATCCGCTCCTGCCGAACCTGGCGACGTTGAGCGAGGACGCTCGGTTCAAGAACTTCGAGTTCGGCATTTGGACCGGCCTGTTCGCGCCCGCACGCATATCCGATTCTGTCGCAGCGCGCCTGAGCACGGCCTTTCGAGAATGGAACGACAGTCCGGAATTCCTGGCGCTCGCAACCGCGCAGGGATTGCGCAAGCTGGACTCAATGACGCCCCCGCAGGCAGCGACCTTCTTGCGCGCGGAGAACGAAAAGTTCATCAACATCGCCAAGACTCTTCATCTGGTGGCGCAATAACGCCGCCACAGAAAAGGCCCTTAGATGACCGTTCGAGACTTTCACTACTACGAGCCCGCCAAGGGTCACGGGCTGAGCCACAACCCGCTCAATGCGCTGGTGGCGCCGCGGCCCATCGGCTGGATCTCGTCACGCGACGCCCAGGGTCGGGTCAATCTCGCACCCTACAGCTTCTTCAATGCGTTCAACTACGATCCACCGATCATCGGATTCTCTTCGATCGCCTGGAAAGACAGCGTTCAAAACGCATCGGAAACGGGCGAGTTCACTTGGAACCTGGTCACGCGCGAACTGGGTGATCAGATGAACCAGACCTCGGCACCGCTTCCGCATGGAGAGGACGAATTCCCATTCGCCGGCCTCACAGCGGTGGCGGGCCGCATGGTCAACGTCCCGCGGGTGGGCGAAAGCCGCGCAGCCATGGAATGCAAGGTGATCGATATCGTGCAATTCCGAAACACCGCGGGCGAAAAGGTAGGTGGCTGGCTGGTGCTGGGCGAAGTGGTGGGCGTGTACATCGACATGACACTTCTGAAAGACGGCGTTTATCAGACGGCCGAGGCGTATCCGATCATGCGTTCCGGGGGGCTGAATGACTATGTTCAAGTTTCGCCAGAGAGTGTTTTTCAGATCGCGCGGCTCGCGGGCGCCAGCAGTCCGTCGTCGCATGGCAAGGGATAGCAACATCCTCTAGGGATGGTCTGCAAAACCGGACCGAACCTTGCATGATCTCGCGATGTCGAACGCGCGTTTGCGCAGTGGCTTGCGCCGCGTATTACTCCAGCTTGATGCCGCGAGCCGAGATGATGCTGCTCATGGTCGCAGCCTCTTCCTTGATGCGCGTTCTCAGGCCTTCGGGCGAAGTATCAAGCGCCTGCCAGCCCTGACCAAGGAGCTTCTGGCGCGTCTCTTCGCTGCGAATGATCTTCGGCACCTCGGCGTTGAGCCGATCCTGCGCCGCCTTCGAGAGCTTTGCGGGCCCAACAAGGGCTGTCCACACTTCCAGGTTGAAATCGCGCACGCCTGCATCGGCCAACGGTGCCACTTCCGGGACCACAGCGCTGCGCCCGCCCGCCAACCCGATCGCCTTGAGCTTGCCTGCCTTGACCTGGGGCATGGCAATGCCGGGGGGCACAAGACCCATCTGAATCTCGCCGCCCAGCAGCCCTGTGATGACTTCAGGGTTGCCCTTGAACGGGATGTGCATCGGCAGCAAGCCCTTGCTCTTGCTCTTCAGCACTTCCATGCCTAGGTGGCCCACAGAGCCGGTGCCGACCGACCCGTAGTTCCACTTGTCACCGGCCTTGGCGGCAGCGGCGAAAAAGGCAGCGCCTTCCGGCGCGTTCGCGGGTGCTACGAGTACCAACGGCGCGGTTGCGAGCAGCGAGAGATAGCTGAAGTCCGTGGCGGGGTCATATGGCAACTTCGGATACAGCATCTTGGCCGACGTCAGGTTGCCGTTGATGACAATCCCGATCGTGTGATCGTCCGTGGCTTTGGCGACTTGATCGGCCGCGATGTTTCCTGACGCGCCTGCCTTGTTCTCAACGATCACCGGCTGGCCCAGCACCTTCGACAAGGGCTCGGCCAAGCTTCGCGCCACAATGTCAGGCGTCGATCCCCCAGGGAAACCCACAAGGATGCGTACCGTCTTCGTCGGCCAGGTCGGTGCAGAGGCCTGTGCGTGTGCAAGCGGAACGGTCGCGGTCATCGCAGCAGCCAACGCCAGAAGGTTCAGTTTGCGTCTTTTCATCATGTCTCCAGATTTATTCATCGGGTAAGCGAAGGGATCGTTCGTCCCTCTCGCCGAACTTCTCAGCTTGAAGTCAAAGCCTGGACCACGCCGGCCGGATCCGAGAAGAAAGGTGAGTGGCTGGTGTTCAGCGTGAGAACCTTTTCGCAGGGCATGGCAGCGACCATGGCTCGCTGTACGGAAAGGCTGATCGCCCGGTCTTGCAAGCATTCGACATAGACGCGCTTGATGCGGCCGTAGCGCTCGGGAGTGACCAGGATCGGGGCGCGGCCCATGGCGCCGGATTCGGCTGTGACCATCCGAGTTGCCATCGCAACGTCGGCGTCGGAGCAGTCTTGGTAGAAAACCTCGCGGACGAAGGCTGGATCCAGACTGGATAGGCCGGTCTGCGCATCACGGCGCACCGCCTTGGCTGTGAGGGCGTGCTTGTCACTCATAGCGATGGAGCCCATGGTCTTGCCCGGCGGTACCAGGAAGGCAGTGAGGTAGACCAGGCGCTTGATCTTGTCCGGGCGGGCTTCGCCGGCGAGCGATACGGTCCCGCCGCCCAGGCTGTGGCCAACCAGAACGACGGGTTCCGGCGCCGCGTCCAGAACGCGGGTGACCGCCGCAACATAGTCGGCAGGCGTCAGCTTTGCGAGATCCTGCACGTCACCGCCGCGACCGGGTAGATCGATGGCCGTCACGCGATGGCCTTGTGCCTGAAGCAGCGGCACAACCTTGCTCCAACACCAGGCGCCGTGCCACTGTCCATGAACGAGGACGAAGTGTTCTTTCATGGACAGTGGGGCAGCGCATCCGCTCAAAGCCAGGGTGGCGCCGGCAACTCCAAGGGCAAGAATGTTTCTGCGGCGTTGTAGCGTGCGTTTGGTTTTCATAGTTGTCTCCTGTAATTTTTTTGACTCAGTGCTTGTCTAGGCCGAGGTAAGCGCCATCGGTTTCAAGGCGGCGCTGCAGGACTTTGGCGTCAAGGTCTCGTGGGCGAATGCCGTCCTGGACCGCAAGGGCGGCCGCGGTGCCGGCCGCTTGGCCCATGACGAAACAGCCACCAGAGACCCGCGCAGCCGATTGACCCATGTGCGTCATGGATGCGCAGCGCCCCGCAATCAGCAGGTTGTCGACCTGCAGCGGCAGCAGCATGCGGTAGGGCAGGTGGTTGAAGCCTCTGCTGTTGGGGATATCCTGCCACTTGAAGGCTATGTTCCCGGCGACGTGCTCCTCGATCATCCAGCCGTTCACGCCGATGCTGTCGTCAAAGCTGGCGCACTGCAGGACGTCTTCTTCGGTCAACTGGTACTCGCCCACGACGCGGCGGGTTTCCCGCACGCCGACCTGTGGCGCGATCTCCAAGATGTAGGAGTTCTGGAATCCAGGCGCCGACTCGCGCAGGAACTGGAAGAAATCCACGATCTGCCGGCGCCCTTGCACTTCCGCATCGCTCAGCTGCCCAGCGTTGGTGCCGTCCACGGGGGAACCGTCGGCGTTTGCCAGCTGGGTCACGTTCGCTCGCCACTCAGCAGGGTTCTTCTGCGGGCGGATGATCGGCGTCTTGCGGGGGAACTTCCGGCCGAGCTTCTCGGCTTCGTCCATCAAGCCGCCGAACTTGTTGTACGCATCACCTGCCACGGCAGCGTCCACGCCGTTGACTCGGAACATTGTGGAGGGGTACATCATATCGTGGCCGCTCGTGCCCTTCTCGAACGGTGCGCCCGCGAATGCTGCGAGGTCGCCATCGCCCGAGCAGTCGATGAACGTCTTGGCGAGGACCGCGTAGCGGCCCGACTTGGTTTCGATCAGCGCTGCACGGATCTGGCTGGGGTTGTTCATCAGAACCCCGACCAGATTGGCATGGAACAGCAGTTGCGCCCCGCTGTCGAGCACGAGGTCATCGGCGGCGACCTTAAAGGCCGCGTTGTCATACGCTTGCGCGGCGATCTTGTTGCCGAAGATCACGTGCGGCTCATTCAGGCCGCCAAGAGCGCTGATGCGGGCCAGGAGGTCGTCCGTGACGCCGTGCACCACCTGTTTAATCGTGCCGTGCACGTTGGCGTGCAAACCACAGAAGTTTGTTACACCAGCGGCCGTACCCATGCCGCCCAAGAAGCCGTAGCTCTCGATCAGTAGGGTGGACTGGCCAGCCCGTGCGGAAGCGGTGGCGGCTGCGATGCCCGCTGGGCCACCGCCCAATACGACAACGTCGTACTCACCCCAGACGGGGGTGTCACGACTGGGCTCGTTCAAGGTGGCTGGCTGGGCGCTCTGCATGGATTTGTCTCGGTTAGTCCTGAATTGCCAAAATTCTCGTTTCGGCTGACTATTCCGACAATGCCATACTCCGAATAGCCAAAAACGGGAATCTAAATAATGGACCTGAAGCTGCTCACCGTTTTCGACGAGGTTTACAAGACACGCAGCGTCTCACGGGCGGGCGAGAACCTTGGCGTGGCGCAGTCCTCTATCAGCATTGCGCTGGCAAGATTGCGGCGCCACTTTGGTGATCCGTTGTTCGTTCGGACCTCGGACGGCATGCAACCCACCCCCCACGCCACATCTCTGGTGGTGCCGATCCGGCAAGCTTTGGAACTTCTGCGCGGCATCACAAAGCAGCAGGCGGTGTTCGACCCGGCGAAGGTGCAGCGGACGTTTCGGATCTGCATGACTGACATCACCCACCTGGTCCTCGTGCCTGCGCTCATCAACCGGCTACGCGACATCGCGGCGGGGGTCAACGTGGAGATCACGCACATCTCCGGGCTGACGCCCAAGATGCTCGAATCCGGGGAGGCGGACTTGGCAGTCGGGTTCATGCCGCAGTTGGAGGCTGGCTTCTACCAGCAGAAGCTCTTCGAGCAGGACTTCTCGTGCGTGGTACGTCGCGACCACCCGCGCATCCATTCACGGCTCACGCAGGCCATGTTCAAGCGAGAGAACCACGTGTTGGTTACTGCTCCTGGCACCGGACAGAACTTGGTGGAGGAAGAGCTGGAACGCCTTGGCATTCACCGCAACGTTGCCCTTCGGCTCCCCAACTACCTCGGCATAGGTAGCCTTGTCGCAAGCACGGACCTGATGGTGACCGTGCCGCAGCGCGTAGCTGAGACGCTGGTCCGGATCGCTAATGTGAAACTGCTGGCACCCCCCTTCGATCTGCCAGCCTTCGCGATCAAGCAGCATTGGCATGACCGATACCAGCAAGATGCGGCCAACCGCTGGCTGCGGTCCGTTATTTCGGACCTTTTTCTTGAATAGTGCAGTGCTGGAAAGGCGAACTGCACGGCTACGGCAAAAGAATAGGTCCTGGCGAGTTGTACGTCCGGTTTGTGGAGGCTCCCAAAGCCTCATACGGCAAGGACGGCTCAGGCGAGTGGGCGCGCAGGAGGGCGCTGTTGCATAACCCGAATTCAAGGCGAGGCTCCCCTTACCCCAGACGCAGCTATGCCACGCGTACAGTCTCAGGCGTTCCTAGACTGGTGAACCTGTTGAGGATCGATGCCCGTACCTGTAGCTCGGTCACCTGCCTCTGGAAGTCCCGTGCCATTACGCGCTCGCCCAGTCTCTTGAAGCACCCCATCTTGGTCTCCACCAGGCTGCGGCGGTGATAGCCGCTCCACTTCTTCCAGATTGAACGGCCCAGCTTGCGCGTCGCCCTCAGGATTTCGTTTCTTGCCTGCGCCCCAGCTTTGCCATCCGCCCAAAGCTTGGCGTTCTTGCGTGTGGGGATGATCGCCGCAGCCTGCCGACTGGTGAAGGCCTCGTGGCACGCTTTGGTGTCATAGGCGCCATCGGCGCTCACCGAATGCAGTTGTTCGTCCGCAGGAATCTGCGCCAGCAACTCCGGCAACATCGGCGCATCGCCAATGGCGTTGTCTGTGATCTCGATGGCTCGGATCTCCAGCGTCTGTGCATCAATGCCCAGGTGCACCTTGCGCCACTGCCGACGGTAGTCGGCACCGTGCTTCTTCGACTTCCACTCGCCTTCGCCCAGCATCTTCACGCCGGTGCTGTCGATCAGCAGGTGTAGGCCCGCGCTGCTGCGGCGCGTGGCAATGGCCGCACTCAATGTCTTCTGACGCCGCGACAAGGTGCTGTAGTCGGGCACGACCCAGTCTAAGTGGGCCAACTTGATCAGGCTCTCGGCCAGGCCCGTAGCCTGGCGCAGGCCCAGCCCAAACATGCACTTCAAGGTCAGGCAGAACTGGATCGCAGCATCGCTGAACACAGTGGGCCGGCCTGAGCGACCACTGGCAGGAGCCTGCCATTGAAGGTCGGCATCGAGCCAAACCATCAATGATCCCCTGCGCTTGAGCGCCTAGTTGTACTCACTCCAATTCGTCGTGCGGTACTTCGCCCGCGGTGGCTTGCTCATCTGCTTAGCCTAACCACGATCGAAGGCCACTCCCGCAGGGTTATGCAACAACGCCCTTCGCAAGCAACGCACGCGAGCTTGGGCCGCACATGCCGGACCACCTTGAAGCGCGAGGGCACGTACTCCAGTTGCTCCGAGACGTCGTGTCCGATGAGACGCAGACGGCCGCCGCACTCTATGCCGCCCTTAGCAGGCCGAGCATCAAGGCCGCTGGCCGACGGCGCTCGTTTCGTGGCTGTGCGAAGAGATCGATGGCCTTTGCTTGATCAGAGCAACCGCGACACCGCCGATCACCGCGGCAATTGCAATCGCGAGGAAGTTCTGCACCAGCGGCAGCTTCATCGAGACCAGCAGTCCAATCATGATCGGCGCCGCGATCGCGCCGATGCGCCCGACCCCCGAAGCAAAGCCGAGTCCCGTCGAGCGGATCGAAGTCGGGTAAAACTGCCCGGCATACGCGTACAGCAGGATCTGTGTGCCCAGCGTCGACGCGCCGACGATGGCAATGATCAGGAACAGCGGCTGAGTGCCGTAACCGAGCAGCGTCAGCGAGACTGCGGCGACCGCGAAGAATCCGCTCGTCACCCACTTGATGTTGAGCTTGTCGGCCAGCCATCCGCCACCGACGGCGCCCACGACCGCACCGGCGTTGTAGGCGAGCAGAAAATTCAGCGCGGAACCGAGGCTGTAGCCGGCCATGCCCATCAGCTTGACCAGCCAGGAACTGAGCGCATAGAGCATGAACAGGCAGGTCATGAAAGCGAGCCAGAACATCAACGTGCTAAAGCCGCGGCCGTCCAGGAACAGCCCGCCTACGGCCGGACCTTCGGCCTTGTCCTCAGCTGGAACGAGAAACTCCTCGTGCGACTCGAGCCGCATGTCCGGCCGCATCTTCCGGATCACTTCGCGCAGACGCGTGTCGTCGTGCTGCTTGATCAGGAACGGCAGGGATTCAGGCATATACTTCAGGATGAACGGAATCAGCACCACAGGGGCGCCCGCGGCAATGAACACCGATTGCCAGCCGTAGGTCTCGATGAACTGCTTTCCGAGCAGCGCGGCGAGGATGCTGCCGGCCGCGTAGCCGCAGCACATCAGCGTGACCATCAAGCTGCGCACCTTCTTTGGTGAGTATTCGGTCATCTGCGCGGCCGCAGTCGGGATCGCGCCGCCAATGCCGAGCCCGGCGAGGAAGCGCATCACGCTGAAGGTAATCGGATCGTTGGTGAACCCGGCCGCCGCGGTGAAGACGCTGAACATGAATACGCAGATCGAGATCGCCCAGCGGCGGCCAATCCTGTCGGCCATCGCGCCGAGCGCGATCGCACCGAACATCATGCCGAACAGCGCTGAACTGGCCATGAATCCCGCGGTCGCGGCCTCGACATTCATCGCCTTCATGATCGACGGAAGCGCGATGCCAGCGACCGCCAGGTCATAGCCGTCGAGCACTAGGACCACGAAACACCACAGCAGCACGGACCAGTGAAAGCTGTTGAACTTGGCCTCGTCGGCCAGGTTGTGAACATCTATTGGGCGGGTTGGCTTCATTGACTTGTCTCCTTATATTTTTTCAGTACGAGGTTCAGGATGCAGCGCAGGCTGCCCCACCCTCACACGCGAGGGGCTTCGGGCAGGCGTTCACCGCCACGCACGACGTATTTGGCGGGATAAAGCGCGACGAGAACCTCGACTTCGTCCTCTGACGCTCCGGTGCACGCGCTCCAGATCGAGCTCACCCTTTTGGCCAGCGACAGCACGGCGCCGTCGCTGCGCCCATCACGTATGTGGCAGAAGATCAGCGTTTCGGAAGTGGCCTCCCCCGAACGGTAGGTGTTCTCGGGGGTGGCTTCATGGAAGACGACGCTGATCAGGTCGAGCGGCGAGAGGATGATTTCCCTGATCGCGCTGGTGAACTCGGCGGCCATCTTGGCCTTGACGCCAGCTTGGATTCCGGCCTTGCATTCGCAAACAATGACGGGCATTTTGTGTCTCCGTGGAAGGGTGGGCTATTGAGGCCCCCAGTCTCTCGGAACATAGCCATTGGTGATTGCAGCGCGGCGCCATCACTTGCTTGGAAGTGCCACGAAGTGGGTTCCTGACCGCTACGGGTTGCGTCTGCGCCAATGACTTTGTCCGAGGCGCCGCGTTTGGAGCCTCGTGTACTTGAAACCTTCGTGGCTGCACGGTCATGTCCGCGCCGATGCAGTGCTCCGCGCATGCGCTCAGCGTGCGCTGCGCTTGCTTTGGCCCTCCAACTGCGCGAGGGTGAATGTCCTGCCGCTTTCCAAGAAACGCTCGACCGGCTTGTCGGGCGTTGCCCGAGCGAATCGGCTCAGCCGGTACTCGCGAAACCGCAATTGAGTGGTGGCCGCTGCCCCAGGCCGTCATCGCGGTTCTCTCTTGACGATCTCCGCTCCCATGTCCGCGAGCGGCATCGCGCCGTACGGGCCAGTCGCCGTTGAGCAGAACTCGCCCACCTGCACACCACGAAGAGGTGGGTGCGAATTGAATCTCCGCGAAGCGTTGTTGTTCCATGGCGGTGGAGATCGAGGCCACTCCACGGAGGAAGCGTATTAAATACACCTATTGACCAAACAGGTTAGTCTATTCACAATGACCATCTTGTCAGAGATGTGGCGATGGTCGCCAGGCACGCCCGAGGCTGTCGTCAAGAAATTGAGCCAGGACTTCGCGGACGTCGTCAGAAGCAAGGATTTCGCAGAGAAGAACCTGATTCAGGTGGGTCTGACACCGGTGGGCAGTTCGCCCGAAGAACTCAGGCAGCGCATAGCGCGCGATGTAACTGCAGTGGCGGAGTTCGTACGCTCCGCCGGGATCAAACCAGAGTGAAGGACTGACATGCAAGGAAAGATTGCGATCGAAGAGCACTGGGAGTCGCCCGAAGTCGATACGCCCGCCACCTTCGGGTTTGTCAACGCCGACTACCTGGCCCACTTGAACCAGCGGCTGCAGGATGTCGATCGCCGGCTGGAGGAAATGGATGCTGCCGGCATTTCCATCGCGGTGCTCTCGCTGACGCAGCCCGGTGTTCAAGGTATTCAGGACACGCGAACGGCCGTCGATTTTGCGCGGCGCATGAATGACTATGCGGTCGAGACATTGGCGAGGCGGGATCCCTCGCGCCTCAAGACCTTTGCTTGTGTCGCGCTGCAAGATCCCGAACAGGCGGCACTGGAAGCGCAGAGGGCGTGCAGGGAACTCGGGTGCGTCGGCGTTCTTGTCAACGGATTCACCGACTTGGGCGACGACAACGCGCGATACCTGGACGAGCCGGAAGTCTTGCCCTTCTGGGAGGCCGTCAGTGAGTTGGAGGTGCCGGTTTACCTCCATCCCCGCATGCCACTCACGAGTCAACGCAAAGCCTACAAAGGCTACCCGGGCCTCGTCGGATCCGCCTGGGGTTTCGGCCACGAAACTGCCACCCACGCGCTTCGGCTGATGTTGAGCGGGCTCTTCGACCGCTTTCCAAAACTCAATGTGATGCTCGGACACCTCGGTGAAGGTCTGGCGCTTTCGCTGCCCCGGGTCGAGCATCGGTTTCGCCACCAATTGCCGGGCTCGCACGGCACGCATCTGCGCACGCCGATGGAGTACTTCTGCGACAACTTTTATGTGACGACTTCCGGGACGTTTCGCACGCAGGGGCTGCTCCATACGATCAGCGAGATCGGCGTCGACCGCGTGCTCTTCGCGGTCGACTATCCCTACGAGTCGATGAGCGAAATCACCGAATGGTTTGACAACTGCCCGATTAGCCCGAACGACAAGCGACAGGTGGCATCCGGGAATGCGCGCCGCCTGTTTGGTCTCTGAGCGATCGAATCCCACGGCGAGAAGGACTCCAGACATGCTGACAGAAGTTGCCTCCCACACCAATCCGAAGTCGTCCCACGCGGTAAGTGAACAAGCGATACGCACGGATTTGGCTGCGTGCTACCGATTGGCCGCGCATTTCCGCATGACGGACATGACTTACACGCACATCTCCGCACGGCTTGACGGCGGGGAGGCGTTTTTGCTCAACGCTTTCGGGCTCTTGTTTGAAGAAGTCTGCGCATCCAACCTGGTCAAGGTCAGCGCATTCGGAGAAATTCTGGAGGACCCGACCGGAGTCGGCATCAATGCCGCCGGCTTCGTGATCCACAGTGCCGTGCACGCCGCGCGCCCCGATGTGCGCTGCGTCATGCATACCCATACGGCGGCAGGGATGGCGGTGTCAACGCATCCCGAGGGGCTGCTTCCGATCACGCAGCATGCGATGCGTTTCCACGACCGCATTGCCCGGCATGCGTATGAAGGTATCGCCATCGACCTCGCCGAGCGGGAGAGGTTGGCGAAGGACCTGGGCGAACACAACGCCATGATTCTGGAGAACCACGGCCTGCTGGCCTGCGGCCGCACGGTTGCCGAGGCCTTCGGCACGATGTACTACCTCGAACGCGCCTGCCAGGCGCAAGTAGCGGCGCTTGGCAGCGGGGTCAAACCCCTGATGCCATCACGGGACGCAATCGAAAAGACCTCAAACCTGTTTCACGAAAACCGTGGCAAAGCCGACCAGCGCGACTGGCCGCCTCTGCTGCGAATGCTGGACCGGATTGATCCATCGTTTCGAAACTAGCAGGTTCGGGCGAACACATGCTCTTCATCGTTGGACCGACGCGGGCCGGGCTGCTCATGAAGAAAATCGCGTCATTGCTCGAGGACGCTGGCCGTTCGGCCGCCGTCATCACGACCGAAAGCCAGGACCTGCTGGACTTTCCGGAGTTGGCGCAAGCCACCGTGCTCGTCTGCCTGATGATCCCCTGCGGGGCCAGGGAAATGGATGCGATGCCGGCGCTGCGAGGAATCGTGTCGCCGCTGCTCGGCTATGACTGGATCGATGTCGAGGAGGCCGCACGCAGGTCCATCCCCGTGGTCAACGGGGAGATTCGCGAGAGCAGGGAGAGCATGGCCGAAGCGACCATCATGCTCGTGCTTGCGTTGCTGTACCGGTTGCGCGAAACGGAAGCCGAGCTTCGCGCAGGTGGCGAACGTGTCCAGCATCGCAACATGTTGAAGGGTCGCACCGTCGGCATCGTGGGCTATGGCGGCATCACGCGCGAGATCGTTCAGCGCCTCAAGGGCTGGCAGGCCACGATCCTGGTGCACACCCGCAGGGCACAGGAAAACGAGGACGGCATTTCATTGGTTTCAAGCGATCACCTTTTAGCCGCCAGCGACGTGGTGCTGCTGATGACCCGGCTGGACGATGGCAACAGGCATTGGCTGGATAGAGGCCGTCTGCAACTGATGAAGCGTGGTGTGCTCCTTGTCAATACCGCCCGGGGCGGGCTCGTGGACGAGGACGCGTTATTGGAAGCTTTGCAGTCCGGCCAGGTGGGCGCCGCCGCCCTCGACGTGTTCGAAACTGAACCGCTGCCCACCAGCCACCCGTTCCGGCAGCTTTCCAACGTCATCCTGACCCCGCACTCAGTCGGCCATACGGTGCAAATGATTGAGCAGATCCCGCGTAGGGCGGTCGCCAACATCTTGGCGCTGCTGGATGGAAAGCTGCCCGAGAGCTGCAAAAACAAAAGTCTGTTGACACCAGTCAAGGACCAGTTGGACTGCCTTAGAACCAAGGAGACGATATGAAGTGGATGCTTGTTTTGATCGGGTTGGTGTTGTCATGCTTTAGTGCGAATGCGCAGACGCAGCCGTATCCGCAAAAGCCGGTGAAAATCGTTGTGCCGTATCCGCCCGGGGGCATGGACATCCTGTATCGAGCGCTTGCCGTTGAGCTATCGAACAAATGGGGGCAGCCAGTCATCGTGGAGAACCGTGCAGGTGCAGATTCGCTGATAGGCGCCGAGTTCGTGGCCAAAGCCCCGCCAGACGGATACACGATCTTGGCAACGGGCGACTTTACGTTCGTCGCCAATCGATTTCTCTATGCGAAGCTGCCGTACGACCCTGACAAGAGCTTTGTGCCGGTGTCGCTCGTGGCACAGACGGAAATGTTCCTTCTCGCGAGCGAGAGCTTGCCGGTGAACGACCTTCGGGAACTCGTGGCATACGCTCGCGCGCACCCGAAGCAGCTCAGTTTCGGTTCGTTTTCGAAGGGCAGCCAGGCCGACCTCGCTTTCCTGGCATTGAACAAGCGGGAAGGAATCGACTTGCTTGCCGTACCCTATAAGGGCATCGGACCCGTGCTAAGCGGGATGGCCGGCGGTGAGATCCAGTTGGGGATGGGGGGCACCAACGTCGCCGAACCGCTCATCCAGGCGAAAAAGCTCAAGGTGCTCGCAATGACGGGTTCTTCACGCCATCCGCAGTTCCCCAATGTCAAGACGGCCGCCGAGCAAGGCTTCCCCTATCTCATCTCGAGACTGTGGTACGGCGTATTTGTGCCCGCCGGTACACCCAGTCCCGTCGTGAACAAGATCAGTGCCGACATCCAGGCGGTCCTCGCCAACAAGGAATTTGTGGAAACAAAAATCGCGTCCCGCGGGATCAGGCCGTTGAGCGGCAATGTCGAAGATCTCGCCAAGCGAATCGAGGAGGACGTAGCGCGTGGCGCGCAAGCCTTCAAGGAGGCCGGTATCAAGCCTGAATAGTGATGGCTCAACGCAATGCACCGAAAGGATAGAAGATGGAACTCGGGATCAAAGGAAAAAAGGCCATCATCGCGGGCGGCAGCGCCGGGATGGGAAAAGAAAGCGCCCTGGCGCTTGCCAGGGAAGGCGCCGAGGTCTGCATATCGGCGAGGGGCGAGGCTCGATTGCAAGCGGCCGCTCGGGAGATTGCGCAGGCCACCGGCGTCCGTGTTGTTCCTGTGGTCGCCGACCATGGTACCCCTGAAGGCCGCGCCCGCCTGCTCGCGGCCTGTCCCGAGCCCGACATACTCGTTATCACCTGTTCGCCGCCGCGGTTTCTCCAGAGCTACCTGGATCCGGAACCGGACGAGTGGATGAGCGCGCTTTCAACCACGCTGCTGGGCCCGGTGGAACTCATGCGGGCGACTGTCGGCGGTATGGCGAAACGCGGCTTCGGCCGCGTCGTCAACATCGGCACGATTGCGGCAAAACGGCCGCACGAGAGCCGCCTTCTTTCAGGGCCGCCCCGCGCCGCCTTGTGCAACTACACGGCCGCGATCTCCAGTGGGCTTGCGAAGAGCAATGTCGCCATCAACAACATTCTGCCGGGCATGTTCGATACCGCTGCCATGCAGCAAAGGTTCGAGACCCAGTCAAAAGAGAACGGAACGACATACAAGCAGGAAGAGGACAAGTGGATCGCCCAGGTGGGCATCCCGGCCCTCAAGCTTGGCGACGCCAAGGACGTCGGCGCACTTTGCGCGCTGTTGTGCAGCCAGTACGCGAGCTTCATCATCGGACAAAGCATCGTGATAGACGGCGGGCAGCTTTTCTCCACGTTTTAGAAATGCCCCATCTGCAAGCGCCGCGCAGACTGCTCGGCGCGGCGCTCAGCACGGCGGGCGGAGAGAGCCAGCTACTAGGTCGCGGTCACACTCGTCTACGACGTTGACCGACTGAGTAGGTTTATCTATCTGGAAATTCGATTTGATAATCTACAATCCCCAGAAATGAAACGGACCGCCACTGCCGCCCCTGTTCCTGTGAAATCCGCCTCACGGCGTGCTGCGCCTCCGGCTGCGCCGGTGTCGGAAGTGCCGGCTGAGCGCTTGCTCGAAGCCGCCGTGTCACTGTTCGCGCAGCATGGTTTCGATGCGGTCAGTACGGGGGCGGTCGCGACCGCGGCCGGGCTGACCCAGTCGATGGTGCATTACCACTTCGGCACCAAAGAAAAGCTCTGGAAAGCAGCGGTTGAACACCTCATGCACGTCCGGGGAAACATGTTTTCGCTGAACCTGGAAGACCTGCGCGACGTGGACGACCTCTCACGGTTAAAGGTCATGCTCCGGCGCTTCATATCAGCCAACGCAGCCGATCCCGATCTAACGCGCATCCTGATTCATGAGGGGATGAACGACTCGCCGCGCCTCAAGTGGCTCGCGAAGCGCTACATGATCCGTGGCTATGCAACTTTCAATGCGGCGATCGAGTCGGCGATCAAATCGGGGGTGGTCCGGGGGCTGCCCGTGCGGGACGTCACGAACATCATCGTTGGCGCGTGTGTGCTGACGTTCACGCTCAGCAGGCTGCTCAAGGAGGTTTACGGCGAGTTGCCCACCAGTGCGGACGCCGTTTCCTCGCTCAGCGACACGCTGCTTGAGGTCCTGTTCAAGGGCCTGGAAGCGAAGTCCAGGCCCTGATCCCGCCTCAATGCCGGAATGACCGGCACGAGGAGGTGCGACTCGTAAGCGTCACCAACCTGAACGACAGGCCACGCCGGAGCGAACCCTTCGCTAAGCTCTTTCGTTGGAAAAGATGATCGTGGAGCTGGCGGCGAACATGCCGCCCACACCGTGAGCGACGGAAATCTTCGCCCCCTCAACTTGCGCGGGTGCAATGCCCCGCATCTGCCGGATGCTTTCCTGCAACGCGTACATGCCATACATGCCGGAGTGCATGTAACTCAGCCCACCGCCATTGGTGTTCAGCGGCAGCTGCCCGCCAGGGCGCGTGTGGCCTTCCCGGATGAAGGCTGCAGCCTCCCCAGGTGCGCAGAACCCGAGGTCTTCGAGTCCGTAGAGCGGCAAATGCGCGAATGCGTCATAGATCATCAGGTGGTCGACATCGGCATGGGTGATGCCGGCTTGCGCGAACGCATTGCGGCCGGACACACGGAACGCCTTTGACGAGCTGAAGTCTTCCATCTGGCTGATCATGTTGCCCTCGACGCTTTCGCCGGTGCCGATCACATAGACCGGCCGTGCGTGCAAGTCGGCCGCGCGATCGGCGGCCGACAGGACGATGGCACCGCCGCCGTCCGTGACCAGGCAGCACATCAACATCCGGAAGGGGTACGCGATCATCTTCGAAGACATCACGTCTTCGACGGTGATCGGGGCCTTTTGACTGGCACGCGGGTTGAGCGCGGCCCATTCGCGCTGGACAACGGCCACGCGGGCGAGGTCTTCCTGCTCGTAACCGCGATCCTTGAGATAGCGCAGAACCGGCAGGGTGAACATCGTCGGCGGCCCGAAGGTGCCATAGGGCGTCTCGAACTGCTGCGGCAGACTACCGGGAATCGGATGTGGAAAACCGGAGGCCGCGACGCGGGACCGCCCGCTTTCGCCGTGAGTGATCAAGACGTGCCGGCACAGCCCCGACTCGATGGCCGACATTGCGTGCCGCACATGCATCAGGAAGGAACACCCACCCACGCCCGTGGCGTCGATCCACGTTGGCGTGATTCCCAGGTACAGCGCGAGCGACTCCGGAGTTTCGCCCGCGGTAGCGATGCCATCGATGTCGGACGGCTTCAGGCCCGCGTCAGCGAGCGCGTTCAGCGCGGCATCCGCATGCAGCTGCAATTGAGACATATGGGGCAGCTTCCCCATTTCAGTAGTTTCGGCGGCGCCGATGACCGCTGCGCGCGCCCGCTTCATTGCGAACCCCCGGTGAGTTTGAACATGGGCAAAGTGATCTTCTCGCTGAGTGCCTCGAAGGTGACCTCCACCGGATGGTCAAGCTGCAACAAGGCAGGATCACAAGGCGTTCCAACGATGTTCGTCATCATCTTCGGCCCCTCGTCCAGCTTCACCACGGCAATGGTGTAAGGCGGCTCGAAGCCCGGCGCGGGCAGATGCGAGATCACGTAGCTGTGCAGCGACCCGCGCCCGCTGGCGCGAATGACTCCAACATTCCTCGAAGCACACCCCGGGCAAAAGGGGCGGGGAGGGAAGTAGGTATTGCCGCAGTCCCGGCAGGTCTGCAGGCGAAGTTCACCCAGACGGGTACCTTCCCAGAAATGGGTGGTCTCAGGCGTGGGTACGGGCAGCGGGCGGCCGGCGTTCATCGCGGTCCGACTCGTCAGGCGGGCTTGCCGGCCATCAGCAGGGCCTGGTCGTACGTGAGCACGGTTTCGCCGCGCTGGTTCTTGGTGGTGATCGTCATCGCCACCACGCCACGACCGGGTTTGTTCGATTCGCGCGTGCTCGTGACCGTCGCCGACGTGAGAACCGTATCGCCGAATCGAACCGGGCTGGAGAAGCGCACGTTGTCCATGCCGAGGAAGCCAATCGTCGTGCCTTCGAACATGCCGGTCTGGTTCATCTGGCCCGAAGTCACCGCGAGGGTGAGCAGGCCGTGGCCGATGCGCACGCCGAACATTCCCTTTTCGGCATAGACCTGGTTCACGTGGACGGGATTGAAGTCGCCCGACAGGCCGGCAAACAAGTTGACGTCGCCGCTCTCGATGGTTCGGCCCGACGTCTCGATGACTTCGCCGACTTGGAAGTCATGCCAATATTTTGCGTTTCGCGATTTGCTCATGGGAAGCTCCTGTTAGATAAGAAGAAAAATGGCGGACGGCGCCGCCCGAGAAAAACTCAGCCTGCAGCCGTGGCGGCCATCGCGTGTGCGATCGGCACCGGGTCGCGCACACCGGCGCTCGGCTGCGCGGCATATTTGGAAAAGCGCGGCACCGGACCGGCCTGGACGACACCGTCCACATCGATGAACGAGCCACGGGCTGCCAGGTGCGGGTGCCGGGGTGCCTCCGAAATGCCCAGCACGGGAGAGAGGCAATGGTCGCCGCTCTCCAGCAGCGTTGCCCACTCATCGCGCGTACGCGTCTTGAAAATCTGCTCGAACGATGCGCGCAGGGCGGGCCAATGCGAAGGATCGTCGCGTTGCGGTGGCGGTACGAGCCCTATGGCTTCGCACAGCCGCACATAGAACGGTTCTTCGAGCGGCCCGATCGAGATGTGCTTGCCGTCGGCGCATTCGTAGTTGCGGTAATGCGGCAGGCCGCCATCGAAGAGGTTCGACTCGCGCGTTTCGGTCCATTGCCCATCGGCGACCTGCTCGTGGATGGCAGTCATCAACGAGATGACGCCGTCGCACATCGCTGCATCGACCACTTGGCCCTGTCCGGTGCGCCGTGCGGCCATCAAGGCGGCGAGCATGCCGGACACCAGAAACATGGATCCGCCGGCGAAGTCTCCAATGAGGTTGAGCGGAAGAACGGGACGATCGCGGGGTCCGATGGCAGCAAGCGCACCGGTCACGGCGATGAAGTTGATGTCGTGCCCGGCGGTGGACTTCAAGGGGCCTGTTTGACCCCAGCCGGTGACCCGCCCGTACACCAGGCGCGGATTTTCTTTCAACAGGACATCCGGGCCCAAGCCCAGGCGTTCCATCGTGCCGGGACGGAAACCCTCGATCAGTGCGTCCGCGTTGCGGGCAAGGCCGCGCACATGGGCGAGGTCCTCCGGGTTCTTCAGGTCGGCCGCATACCGCTGGGAACGGCCTCGCTGCGAGATGGCAGTTGCTGATGCGGGTTGAGCGTCGGGCCGTTCGATGCGGATCACTGTCGCACCCATGTCGGCCAGCAGCATTGCTGCATAGGGGGCGGGACCGAGGCCTGCGAATTCGATGACCGTGAGGTCAGTCAAAGGACCTGTGCTCATTCGGGCTCGCTCCGGTCACGCAGGGCGCGGCGATCGACCTTGCCGGTGAGGCCGGTAGGCAGGGCGCTGAGAAAGTGAAATGCTTTCGGTACTTTGTAGCCGCTTAGCTTGCGAACGTCTTTCAGGTACGACTTCAGATCGTCTGAAGTCAGTCCCGCGCCCTTCGCAACGACGTACGCCACGATCCGCTGCCCGAATTTCGCATCGGTGCGTCCCACGACCACGCATGAGGCGACATTTTCATGGCTCATGATGTCCGCCTCGATCTCCTCGGCATGGACCTTGATGCCGCCGGTATTGATGACGTTGTCGGAACGACCGTTGACCCAAAGATAGCCATCCTCGTCGAGGTGACCCAGGTCACCGCTGCGCCACCAGCCGTCGATGAACTTCTTGTCGGTCAACGTTGGGTCACGCCAATAGCCGAGCGCCACCGACGATCCAGTGACGACGATCTCACCAGTCTCGCCGGGAGGCAGCACATCGTCGATTGAACCGTCGGGGTCGACGATGCGCACATCAGCACCTACCGTCGGCAGACCGGTCGAGCCGATCTTTCGGCCGTCGACCAGATCTTCGGCGGTAATCATGACCGCGCAGCCGTTGCCTGATTCGCCGGCCATGTAACCTGGGGCAATGCGTTTGCAGATACGTGTCGTCAAACGTGTGACGTCGTCCGCGGTGGGTGATTCGCCGCCGACGCCGATCAGTCTCAAACTGGTCAAGTCCCGTTTCGTCGTATCGAGATCGAGCACCATGCGCCACATGGTGGGCACCATGGGCAGGATCGTGACGCGCTCGCGCTCGACCAGCTCCAGCACTTGGGCCGGATCGAAGCGGCGGACGAAGTGCAGGCGGGATTTGCCGGCTATCGCCGGCAGCACGAACATCACCCAGCCGGCGAACGATGGGTTCATGGTGAGCATGAGCGTGTCGTGCCTGCGGATGCCCTCCAGGATCCCCGGACCGGCGACAGCACAGGCCAGCAGCGTGGCCTGGCTGTGCATGACGCCCTTCGGTTGGCCAGTGCTGCCCGATGAGAGAACGATGGACGCCAGCGATGCTGCGTCCGGGCGTTGACGTTCGTAGTCGAGCGGGGAGGCGCTGCCGATGAACGATTCCCAGGTGCCGGGCTCGTCATCGAGCGCAAGCGTTCGGATCGGCAGGCCGCATTCCTGCACTGCGGCATGGATAAGCGAAGCGAAGGCCGCATCGTGCACGACGAGCTTGGCGCCCAACCACTTCAACATTTCGGCGATTCGCTCAACCGAGTCGTTGCGCACGTGCAGGCTGGAAGCCACGTAGCCCCCTGCGATTGCGCCGAACCATGAAACCGCATGCGCGGCCGAACCAAGGCACATGAAGGCCACCACATCTCCCGGCGCCAGTGAGGCGCTGCGCAATGCGGAGGCGAAACGCAGGCTGCGATCCAGAGATTGCTCGCCGGTGTAACGGGTGTCCTGGTCGTCGGAGAACAGCGTGTTCGCGCCTTTCCAGCGGCAGGTGCGCACGTACAGGTCCGCGAGAGAACTGCACTTGCCGAAGCGGGTGGTCATGGAAGTCTCTTTCTGAACGGTGAGCTACGGTCACTCGGCAACTTGAGCGAAGGCGGTGACGGCGGCGCGTTGGGTTTGAAGCGAATCCTCGGGCTCAGGCGGATGGGGATTTCCCCATCCCTTCCGATTGAAATATAGATTAGCCTATTTGTCATGTCAATAGGGCTATCTAAAAAGCGACCCGAGCAAACCCTATCGCGAAAGCTCGCGATATCCCGCCGCCCCCACATTTCGAAAATGGCGCGGGACCCGCGGCCCGGCAGAACATGCAACAGATCGACAGGAGACTTCCGATGAAATCCATATTCAAGCCGCGGCTCGCCGCTGCGCTGCTGGCTGCGTTCGCACTTTGCGCATTGGCGGCGCCGGACAGCGGAGCGCCCGCTCGCAAAGTCGACACTGCCTTTATCCGGGGCAATGCCGCCACCACCGAGGAGTGGCCTAGCCACGGCCTGGACTATGCGGAGACGCGCTTCTCGCGCCTGGCGCAGATCAATACGTCCAACGTCAAGGACTTGGGCCTGGCGTGGTCCTACGATCTCGAATCCACGCGCGGTGTTGAAGCCACGCCGCTGGTGGTGGACGGCGTCATGTACGTCAGCGCCTCGTGGAGCATCGTGCACGCGATCGACGTGCGCAACGGCAAGCGGCTGTGGACCTACGACCCGAAGGTGCCGCGCGAGGAGGGCTACAAGGGCTGCTGCGACGTGGTCAATCGCGGTGTCGCGCTGTACCAGGGGAAGGTGTTCGTAGCCTCCTTTGACGGAAGGCTGATCGCGCTGGACGCGGGCACCGGCCGCAAGGTATGGGAGCAGGACACCGTCGAAGACCACAAGCGCAGCTACACCATCACTGGGGCGCCACGCGTCTTCAATGGCAAGGTGATCATCGGCAACGGCGGCGCCGAGTACGGGGTGCGCGGCTACATCACCGCCTACGATGCCAACACGGGCGAGCAGAAGTGGCGCTGGTACACCGTTCCCGGCGACCCGTCCAAGCCCTTCGAGGACGAGTCGATGGCGCGCGCCGCCAAGACCTGGGATCCGGCTGGAAAGTGGTGGGAAGCCGGCGGCGGCGGCACCGCCTGGGACGCGATGGCATTCGACCCCGAACTGAACCTGATGTACGTGGGCACCGGCAACGGCACGCCCTGGGCGCGCAGCAAGCGCAGTCCCGCCGGCGGCGACAACCTGTACCTGTCGTCAATCGTCGCGCTCAACCCCGATTCCGGCAAGTACGTCTGGCACTACCAGGAGACGCCTGGCGAAGAGTGGGATTTCACGGCGACACAACAGATCATCCTGGCGGACCTGACCCTCGCTGGCAAGTCGCGCAAGGTCATCCTGCATGCGCCGAAGAATGGCTTCTTCTTCGTGATCGACCGCATCACTGGCGAGTTTCTTTCGGCGAAGAACTTCGCCCCGGTGAACTGGGCGACCGGCTACGACGACAAGGGACGGCCGATCGAGACTGCCCTGGCCCGAGCAGGCGACCGGCCGCGCGAAATGATCCCCAGCGCCTATGGCGCTCACGGTTGGCACTCGATGTCCTTCAATCCGGTCACGGGCCTCGTGTACCTGCCCGCGCAGAGCCTTCCGATGACGATGATGGACAACAAGGATTGGAAGCTCAACATGGCTCAGCCGGGCGCGCCTTTCAGCAACCTGGGCTGGAACATGGCCGTCTACGCGAATGCGCAACCGCCTGCGAGCAAACCCTTCGGCAGGCTGGTGGCTTGGGACCCGGTCCACCAGAAGGCGGTCTGGACGCATGAGCATGGTTCACCATGGAACGGCGGCACGCTCACCACCGCCGGCAATCTGGTGTTCCAGGGCACCGCGGACGGCCGCTTCATAGCATTCGACGCGCGCGACGGCAGACCGCTGTGGGAAACACCCACCGGCACCGGCGTTGTGGCCGCGCCGGTGAGCTACATCGTTGATGGCAAGCAGTACGTTTCCATCGCCGTGGGCTGGGGCGGGATGTATGGGCAGTCCAGCCGCCACACCGACCGTAAGGGACCCGGCACCGTGTACACCTTCGCAGTGGGTGGCAAGGCGCCGATGCCTGCGTTCGTCGCCTACAACCTGGGCGGTTTGGTGTCCGGCGTGAAATACAAGGCCGAGGATGTCAACCCAGGCCGGGCGCTGTACATCAGCAACTGCATTTTTTGCCACGGCTTCCCAGGCGTGCAAAAAGGTGGAAATCTGCCCAACCTCGGCTACATGGACAAGGCATACATCGAGAACCTGGACAAGTTCGTCTTTAAGGGCCCCGCCATGTCGCGCGGCATGCCCGATTTCACCGGCAAGCTCAGCGCCGACGAAGTGGAGAAGATCAAGGCCTTCATCCAGGGAACGGCCGATGCGATCAGGCCCAAGTGACTTTCACTCCCTCTCCCGCTGGGGGAGGCCGCGCGGCGCAACTGGCTGGCAGGCGTGGAGTTGATGCGCCGTTTCGATCGATAGAAAAGGAAAGAAAACCTCATGAGCGTGAAATTCAACCTCAATGGCAAGGCCGTCTCGGCCAGCGCCGAGCCCGACACCCCCTTGCTGTGGGTCATTCGCGACGAGATCGGCCTGACCGGCACCAAGTTCGGCTGCGGCATGGCCTTGTGCGGCGCCTGCACTGTGCACCTGGACGGCCAACCCGTGCGCTCGTGTCAGACCCCTTTGTCGGCAGCGGCAGGCAAGCGGGTGGCGACCGTGGAGAGCCTGTCGCGCGACAACAGCCATCCGCTGCAGAAAGCCTGGATCAAGCACGACGTGCCGCAGTGCGGTTACTGCCAGTCGGGTCAGCTCATGAGCGCCGCGGCGCTGCTGTCACGCAACAAGAACCCGAGTGACGCCGACATCGACCAGGCCATGAGCGGCAATCTGTGCCGCTGCGGCACTTATCCGCGCATCAAGGCCGCCATCAAGGATGCCGCCGTGATGCTGCGCAAAGCCTGAGGAACACACCATGAACAATGCCATTGCCTCGCGCCGCGACTTTCTCAAGACCTCCGCCCTCGCCAGCGGCCTGCTGCTCGGTGTGAGCCTGCCGGGCCTGCGCGATGCCAAAGCAGCCGGCACCTTGCACACGCCCAATGCCTGGGTGCACATCGCCGACGACAACACCATCACCCTCATCACCGCCCGCTCCGAGATGGGGCAGGGCGTGTACACCTCGCTGCCTATGCTGCTGGCCGAAGAGCTGGGCGTGGATCTGGCCAGTGTCAGGGTCGCGTTCGCCCCGGCCAACGCCAAGGCCTACGGCAATGCGCTGTTCCGCGGTACGCAGCTCACGGGCGGCTCCACCTCTGTGCGCGAGGGCTGGGAGCGCCTGCGTATCGCAGGTGCACAAGTGCGCGAGATGCTCGCCAGCGCTGCGGCCGCCCGCTGGGCGGTTGCGCGCGATCAGGTCCAGCCGGGCAATGGCTATGTCACCGGCCCGGCAGGGCGCAAGGCGAGTTTCGGCGAACTCGCGGCCACGGCGGCCACGATGCCGGTGCCGGAGAAGCCGCTTCTGAAGGACCCCAAGGACTTCCGCATCGTCGGCAAACGCACGCGTCGCCTGGACACACCGTCCAAGGTCAACGGCACGGCGCGTTTCGGCGTCGACGTCAAACTGCCTGGCATGCTATACGCGGCGCTGGAGCAATGCCCGGTGATCGGCGGCACCGTCAAGCGCGTCGATTCATTCAAGGCCAAGGGCATGCCGGGTGTGGTGGACGTGGTGCAGATCCCCGACGGCGTGGCGGTGGTGGCCGACAGCTGGTGGCGCGCCAACCAGGCGCGCAAGGCGCTGGTCGTCGAGTGGAACGAGGGCGCGGGCGCCGCGCTGGACCACAACGCCATGCTGGCCGGCACGCGGGCGGCGCTAGGGAGCGGCACGCCGATACTGGGCAAGGCGCAAGGCGATGCCGATGCCGTGATTGCCGCCTCATCGCGCGTGGTGCGCGCCGAGTACGTGAGCCAGCTGCTGGCGCATTCGGCGATGGAACCGATGAACTTCACCGCGCACTATGACAACGGGCGCGTGCACCTGATCGGTCCCACGCAGTGGCAAGACGCCGCGCAGCGCGCGGTGGCCGCGGCAGTGGGCGTGAAGCCCGAGGACATCACACTGGAAACCACCTTCCTCGGAGGTGCCTTCGGCCGACGCATAGACATGGACTTCGTCATTCAGGCCGCGCAGATCTCCAAGGCCGTGGGCAAGCCGGTCAAGCTGCTGTGGTCGCGCGAGGACGACATGACGCATGACTTCTACCGGCCGCTGGCGGTGCACAGCCTGGCTGCCGCCCTGGGTGCTGACGGCAAGCCGACGGCCATGACGTTTCGCATGGCGTCTCAATCCGTGGGCATGCGCTCATTCGGCATCCCGGCCTCGGTGCAAGACCCGACGATGATCGAGGCGGCGATTGCGCCCTACGAGATTCCGGCCTCGCGGCACGACGTGGTCAAGCACGACGCGGGGCTGCGCGTGGGCTTTTGGCGCTCTGTCAGCCACCTGCTCAATGCTTTTGCCAACGAGAGCTTCATCGACGAGCTGGCCAAGGTGGCCGGTAAGGACCCCTACGAGTACCGCCTGTCGCTGGTGGCCAGCCAGCCGCGCTTTGTGCGGGTGCTGCAACTCGCCGCCGAAAAATCCGGCTGGGGCAAGGCGCTACCGGCCGGCCGCGCCCGCGGCATCGCGCTGATGGAGGGCTACGGCACCTACATGGCCCAGGTGGCCGAGATCAGCCTTGACGCTCAGGGGGCAGTCAAGGTGCATCGCGTCACCGTGGCGGCCGACCTGGGCCGCATGGTCAACCCCGACACGGTGGAGGCGCAGATCCAGTCCAGCGTGATCTTCGGCATGGGTGCCGCGCTGATGCAGGAGATCACCGTTGACAAGGGCCGCGTGCAGCAGACCAACTTCCACGACTTCCCGCTCGTACGCATGAATGAAGTGCCGACCATCGACATCGTGCTTGTCGATAGCACCGAGGCACCCGGCGGCATCGGTGAGCCGGCCACCGCAGTGGTCGTGCCGGCCATCGCCAATGCAGTCGCCGCGCTCACCTCCAAGAGGCTGCGCAGACTGCCCTTGACGGCCGAGGCGATCAAGATGGCTTGAGGCTATGCACCGCTTGCGCTGCCCTTTGGGCATGAAGGCCAGCGCCGCGGTTGCGCGTCTTGCCCAGACGGAAAAAAAGGCCGCGAAAGCGGCCCGTAGCCCGTAGCCCGTAGCCCGTAGCCCGTAGCCCGTAGCCCGTAGCCCGTAGCCCGTAGCCCGTAGCCCGTAGCCCGTAGCCCGCGGACCGCGGACCGCGGTCCGCTGGTGCCCGGGACTGCAAGGGTGCGGGTGTCAATCCAGGCGCACGTTGGCGGCCTTGATCAGGTCGCGGTAGTACTCGTAGTCCTGCCGGAAGTACATATCAAACATGTTGGGCGTGCCACCCGCCGGAGTGACGCCGAATCCCTTGAGCCATGCTGCGTACTCGGGCTTGCTCACCGCGGTGGTAACGTCCCTGGCGATCTTGTCGACGATCGACCTGGGTGTCTTTGCCGGCGCAAACAGACCCATCCATTGGTCCCGCGTGAAACCATCCAGCCCCGCTTCCTCCAGCGTGGGCACCTGCGGCAACACCGTAGAGCGCGTGGCGCCCGTGGAACCGATCGCCAGAACCTTGCCGCTGTCCAAACCTATGCGGGTGGTGGTGTAGGGCATCAGGCCCGAGTCGATCTCGCCGGTCATCAGTCCCTGCACGACGAGGGCCGTGCTCTTGTAGGGTACGTGAAGGATTTCGACCTTGGCCTTTTTTTGCAGGGCGGTCAGGAGCAAGTGCGAGGTGGAGCCATTGCCATACGACCCGAAAGAAAGCTTTCCAGGTTTGCGGCGCGCCAGTTCGATGAATTCGCCTATTGTGTTCACACCAAGGGACTTGGTAACGGCGAAGTACAAGGGCTCCGTGGATACGCGAACGACGGGCGTCAGGTCAGCCAAGGTGTCGAAGGGCATTTTCGCGCGCAGGTGCGGGTTTTGAGCGATGGTCGCGATCTGCGCCAGTATCGTGTAGCCATCGGGCTTGGCATGCGCGACCTCGGCGGTGCCAATGATCGAGTCGCCCCCTCCCTTGTTGTCAACGACCACCGACTGTCCCCACATCGTTTCAAGTTCGCGCGCCAGACGTCGCGCCGCAGCGTCGATGCCTCCCCCTGCGCCGTATGGCACGACCAGCCGCACCGGGCGGTTGGGATATTCCGGTTCCGCCCCCAAGGCCTGTTGAGCCAATAGAGGAAGGGACGTCAGGCAAAGAGTCGCTTGTCGACGGTTGAGTTTCACTGAAAGCTCCTGCGCGGCGATGCCGCCGATGTGGGGGGAGAAGGAGAGGAGTGCCTCGCACATTGCAGCTCTCTTAGTCCTTCTTGATCTGAATATAGATTTCGCAATCTGCTGTGTCAATAGGACTATCGATAAGGCTGTTTAAAGCAACAGGACGGATCGGATCGCCATGGTGCGGGCCCGCCTCACCCCTTGAGCATTCCTTTCAGCCTCTTCATTGCGCCTTCTTTTTGAGGCTGATGATCTGCGGCTGCGTCACCGCCTTCAAGCCTTCGGCGCCGAACTGCACGCCCCAGCCCGACTTCTTGACGCCTCCGAACGGCACCATTGGATGGATCACGCCGTGGTGGTTGATATAAACAGAGCCGGCCTCGAGGCGCGAGGCAACCGCTCGCGCTTTCTCGATGTCGGGGCTCCACACCGAAGCGCTCAAGCCCACCTCGACGCGGTTCGCCTGGGCGATCGCGTCCTCGAGGTCGTGATAACGGATCACCGGCAGCACTGGCCCGAACTGCTCCTGGTCGACCAGGCTGGCACCCTCGGCAATGTCGGTGACCAGCGTGATTGGATAGAAGTTGCCGGCACCCGGCTCGCCGCCGCAAACAATGGTCGCGCCGCCGGCGCGCGCCTCATCCACCAGCTTGCGCACCTTGTCGAACTGCATGCGGTTCTGGATCGGGCCCATCGCGATGCCGGGCTGGGCGCCATCGCCCATCGGCATCATCTCGGCGATGGCCTTGAGCTTGGCCACCAGCGCATCGTGCAGCGCATCGGGCACGTACAGCCGCTTGGCGGCGGTGCAGCTCTGGCCCATGTTGATGAAGGCGCCCCAGAAAAGGTCCATGGCGATGGCATCGGGGTCGGCATCGGCGAGCACGATCGCCGCGTCGTTGCCGCCCAGTTCCATTGTGGTGGGCGTGAGGTTGCGCGCCGCCACCGCTGCGACCTTCGCGCCCGTGGTCTCCGAGCCGGTGAACATGATCTTGTCGATATCCGTGTTTTCGACCAGCCAGCCACCCACCTCGCCGGTGCCGGTGACCGTGTTGAGTACGCCCGGCGGCAGCACCTCGTTGATCAATCGCACCATCTCGAGCGTGCCGATGCTGGCATATTCCGAGGGCTTGATGACCACCGTGTTGCCTGCGCGCAGCGGCGCCGCGATCTGAAACATGGCGATCAGCAGTGGCCAGTTCCACGGCGCGATGGCCGCGATCACGCCGAAGGGTTTACGGTGCATCTCATCGCGCCGCGTCTCGTCCTCGAACACCACCTCCACCGGCATTTCCAGGCTGGCCGGCACCCGGGTCCAGGCTTCGCAGCCCAGGGCCTCGAGGCGCGCGCCGGGCACATCGGTCGGGCCCACGCCGCCCAGTGGCTTGCCTTGCTCGCGCGTCACCCAGCCGGCCAATAGCTCGGCGTTGTCGCGCAGCACATCGGCCACCTTCATCACCAGCGCACCGCGTTCGGCCTCCGGCCGCGCGGCCCAGGCGGGCTGCGCTTTGCGCGCCGCGCTCACCGCCTGCGCGACCTGCTCCTTGGTTGAGTGCGGAACGAGGCCGATGGCCTCGCCGGTCGCGGGGTTCTTGGATTCGAAGCTGCGCTCGGAGGTGACCGGGCGGTTATCGACGATGTTGGGGTAGGTTTGAAGGTTCATGGAACGGCAGTGTGCGAGCCTTCCGCGCATCCGGCATCGCGAACATTCGCGACGAGGCATGGTCTAAGCCAGGGCTTAGCCAAATCAGGTTCGCCATAGGGCCGCACGGATCGCCTGCGGCCCCGGATCGCCAGTTAATGCCGGCGCTGTCCCGACACGAGGTTCACCAGCCGCGCCGTCGAACTCACGCCCAGCTTGCTACGCGCGCTGCGCAACTGGTGATCGACGGTAGAGAACGAGCGATCGAGCTGACGCGCGATTTCCTTGTAGCTCAGCCCATTGACCGCGAGCCGCGCCACAGTGCGCTCGGCCGGGGTTAGTGTTTCGAGCAGCATAGGAACCTCCTCGTCCTGCGTCGGGCGCGTTCCCCGCCGTGTAGTGCCTTCGATGCGCAGCGATGTGCTCATCACTGGCCCGAGCACGACCGTCGCCACTTCCTCGAAGCGAGCGCGGCGCTCGTCGCGGGCCGGTTCGCAAAGGTCCAGCCAGTCTACGCACATCAGAGCCAACGGGCCCGTGTGGTCCATGATCGGTGCCGCCATCTTCACCCGCGTACCCATGCGTAGCAATTCGGCGCGGTTGCGCTGGCTGAGCAGCCGTTCCAACTCGAAGTCGCGCAGCACCGTCACGCCACGGGCATACCACAGGGCCTGCAGGCCCCAGTCGGCGACGTTCATTTCGATGCCGACTACCGAAGGAACGTCGCGGTCACGCCGCAAGGCCTCAGCCTGCGGTCGGAACCACGCATCGTCGGGGTGGCCGAAACCACAGTCCACCCGGTCGGCGTCGAATGCCTCGCGCAACCAGTCCGCAGCGATACTCAAGCAGTCGTTGGGCGCGTCGAGGTGCAGCAGCAGATGCGCAGCGAGGTCGCGTGCCGGCCGCCAGTGGATGGCACCAGGAGTGTCCAGCAGGCTCAGGCGCAGTCGGCGCTGCGCGGACATCAAATTCTCATCGTTCATGCCCGCAGCGCTCGCTCTGGTTGTGTTGCCAAGGTGCGCCGTATGTTCAGTCCAGTTGCAGCTCGGCGGCCTTGATCAGCTCGCGACAGTAGTCGGAGTCCTGTCGGACAGTCACTCCGAAGGCCTCGGGCGTCCCGCCGGATGGTGTGGCGCCCACATCTTTGAGCCAGGTTCCGAACGCAGGCTTGTTCACGGCGGGTCAGTCTCATCAGGGCTCCTGGAAGAACTGTTGAAGCCGGTCCTGTTTTATCTAATAGAACGACTACTTATATGAACAGTTTGAGGCAAACCGAGGACGGAACGGCTTAGGGGTTTCCCGAGCGTGATCGCCCGCGCGGTGTGTACGCCAGCAAATGGACCGAGCCAAGCAATCCCCGGCTCGCGGCGGGGAGGCGAGATCGACGATCAGACTCCGGCTCAGAAGAGGCGGTGGCTCATCACCTCTGAGAGAGGCCGTGCAAGAGCATCTCGAGCAGGTTGTCCGATATCTCTGCCACGGCCTGATCGGTCTGCACTTCGACGTTGTGGACCATGCGGATAAGCGGCGCCAAGGAAAAGATGAACGAGCAGGCGTTGACTATGGCGTTGGTGGCGATGTAGGTGGGAATAAGCTTGGTCGTTCCTGTCGCGTTCGCCTGGCGCAGGGTTTCGTCCAAGGCCAGCAGGCGGGCCCGCACGAAGGTGTCTACCAGCCACTTCAGTCTGGGGCTCTCAGCCAAGGTTTCATGTACGAGGATTCGCGCGAGATTCGGCTGGTAGGCGCTGAGCGCGATAAATCGCCGGATCATCACCTTGAGCCGCATCAGCGGGTCGAGGTCCCGCAACTCGCTCATGTGAAGGGGAAAGCGCTGGTCCAAGTCCGCCATCATGAAGGTGATGCTCTCTCGCCAGAGTTCTTCCTTCGTACCGAAATGGTAGTGGATGATTGCCTGCGACATATCGGCGGCACGGGCAATCTCTCCCGTGGAAACCGCTTCAAATCCGTGCTGCGCAAACTTCGTGCTGGCAATCAGCAGGATGCGCTGTCTAGCTGTGCCCGACGGCTCCTTGCCCGGATCGGGCGACTTGCGCGGCGCGGTCGAATGGGCGCTCGCTGGCGGTTTGCGGGTGCGCGACGCGGCGAGCTTACGTTCAGGCATGAAGGCTCCTAGGGATGAGTGGTGTGGACCGACCTGACGGCGGACTGAAGCTCAGGCCTCAGGGCGCCAAAGAGGGACGACCAGCAATCATAGCGAGCCTGACCAGTCTGGCTGTTCGGCGCCGATTCATTGCTTTCCAGATGGCCAGCAATCCTAAGTAAAAACCCTCATAATACCGATTGAACTAACTGGCATACTGGTTGATCTACCAGTTTCTACAACTGGCCTTTATTGTTATACGGGGCAACGACATGAGAGCGTGGTTGGCAGAGCTGCAGGCCCATCAGGGCGCCCTTCCCTGGGAGCCGGCGTGAGACCCCTCGATGTCGACGCACTCCTAGCCTGGCCCTTCCGCGACGTTCACGTGGCGTACGGCGAGGAGCGGACCATGCTTCATGCGCTGTCTGTGGGTTTAGGCGGCGATCCTATCGACGAGCGCCAATTGCGCTACGTGTACGAGCCAGAACTGAAGGCATTCCCCACGCTTGCGCTGGCGATCGGCTTGACCGATGACGCCGACTACTTGCATGACCAGCGAATCGGAATTGACTTCCACCGCATGTTGCACGGCCAGACTGGCTTGCGCTGGCACAAGCCCTTGGCCGCGGCTGCCGAAATGACCAGCAGGTTCACTATCGAAAGCGCGACTGATCGTGGGGTGGACAAGGGCGCGGTACTTCGCTTCAGCCGCACGCTGCGCGACCGTGCCAGCGGTGACCTCATCGTCACGGAGACGGGTGTGTACCTGCTGCGTGGCAACGGCGGCTTCTTGCCGGGCATGGGAGCCGCCGGGTCGTCGACAGCCCCTGCACCCGTGCCACCGACACCTTGCAACCAGTCCGTCGAGCTCGCCACGTTGCCCCAATCCGCCTTGCTTTACCGGCTGGCGGCAGGCGACAGCACAGGCCTGCATGCGAGCCCAACTCTGGCGCGGCAGGCCGGCTTCGAGCGGCCGGTGCTGCAGGGGGGCTGCAGTTTCGGTGTGACCGCCCATGGCCTCATTTCAATGTTGTGCGACTACGACGGCGACCGATTGCTGGCGATGGACGCGCGCTTTACAGCCCCGGTCTTCCCAGGTGACCACCTGAAGGTAGAGGTCTGGCATACGGGGCCTGGGAAAGCGGCTTTCCGCACCACCTCCCTGCCCAGACGCGTGGTCGTGCTGGACAACGGGTCGTGCGAGTTCGCCGAGTAGCAGCCCAGAGTCGCTGGGCGCATTATTTTTGTGTATCAAGGAGATCCTGTGAACGTTTCGAAAGCCCTGGAATCGCGTACCGCCGTGCGCGCGTATTTGGATAAGCCTGTTCCCTCGGACCTGCTCCAGGAGATTCTCGTGACCGCGGCCAGGTCCCCATCGGGAGGGAACCTTCAACCCTGGCATGTATTGGCATTCACGGGCGATCATCTGAGTCGGTTCAAAGCCACCATTGCGGAGAAGTCACGAGCTCAGCCGATGGGGGAGGGTACCGAATACAAGATCTATCCTGACAGTCTCGGAGAGCCTTACAGGACGCGCCGATTCAAGAACGGGGAAGATCTCTATCGCGCCCTGGGCATCCCACGCGAAGACAAGGCGGCGCGTCTCGGGCAATTCGCAAAGAACTTCGGGTTCTTCGGCGCCCCCGTCGGGCTCATATTCGCGATCGATCGCGAGATGGAGCCGGGTCAGTGGGCCGATCTTGGCATGTACATGCAATCCGTAATGCTTCTTGCTCAAGAGCATGGCTTGAGTACGTGCCCGCAGGAGGCCTGGGCGTTGTGGCACAAGACCATCCAGGAGTTCGTCGATCTTCCCAAGAATCTCATGGTGTTTGCTGGCATGGCGCTCGGCTATGCCGACAGCAACCATCCCATCAACTCTTGGCGTAGCGATCGGGCTCCCGCGTCCGAATTCCTGACGATCCTGGCCTAAGGGAATCGGACTTCGCATGACCTGCGCTGGACCACTCCACGGCTATCGCATTGTCGAGTTTGCAGGCAAAGGGCCAGGCCCTTTGTGCGGCATGCTGCTTGGAGACATGGGCGCGGAAGTGATACGCATCGAAAGGCCGGTCGAACGCACCGGCGGCCGGCAATCGGACGAGGCGCTCGATATCGTCCACAGAAACCGCCGCTCCGTGGTGCTCGACCTCCGGCAGCCGCAGGCCAGGATCGCCGCCTTGCGTATCGCAGCGTCGGCCGACGGATTGATCGAAGGGTTCCGCCCTGGTGTCATGGAGCGGCTGGGTCTCGGTCCCGAGGCGTGCCTGTCTGCCAATCCTCGGCTCGTGTATGGACGAGTCACCGGCTGGGGACAGACCGGTCCGCTGGCGGCGCGAGCGGGACACGACATCAATTACCTGGGTCTAACCGGAGCGCTGCACGCAATCGGTCCAAGCGGCGGAGCCCCGGTGCCACCACTCAACCTGATCGCCGACTACGGCGGGGGTGCCATGTATCTGGCGTTCGGACTGGTGTGTGGGTTGCTCGAAGCGAAGACATCCGGCAAGGGACAGGTGATCGACGCGGCCATGACCGATGCGGTATCGAGCTTGATGACGCCAATCCATGGCCTCCACAACGCCGGTCTGTGGCAGGACAAGCGCGGCGTCAATCTGCTGGACGGAGGCGCGTCTTTCTACGGCGTGTACGAAACCCGCGATGGTGGGCACATGGCGGTCGGTCCCATCGAACCCGCGTTCTTCGTGGAGTTCATCCAGCGGCTCGGTCTGCCTGAGGATGAATTCGCTGAGCGCATGAATCCAGCCAATTGGCCAGCGCATCGCATCCTGATCCAAGCGGCATTCCGACAGAAGACGCGTGCTGAATGGGAGGGAGTGTTCGAAGGCTCCGACGCCTGCGTCACGCCTGTCCTGTCCCTGAGCGAGGCGCCCCAGCACCCACACAACCAGGCACGCGGCACCTTTGCTGAAGTGAACGGTGTCGTGCAGCCAGCAATAGCACCGCGGCTCTCGCGAACACCCGGCGGGGTGCGTTCCGCGCCGCCCCAGACCGGGGTGGACGGACGCGCAGTTCTTGAAGAGGTCGGCTTCGCCCCGGGGGAAATCGACGAGCTCCTCGGATCAGATTAGTGCGCGGCATGGACGACGCGATCACGCTGCCCAGAACCCTGTTTTCGGGTGGGGTGACATGCACGAGTACGCAATCTCACGGGCTTATGCGGATGCGCGCGCGGAGCGCATTGCCGGCGGCAGCTCCGACGTGACGAAAGAAATCGTCGCACGGACTTTGGGTCTCGCACGGGAAGTCACCCCACTGACAACCAAAACGGGCGCCCTGCGGAGCGGTAGGTCAAACATGACACAAGATTCAGAAATAAGGCGACCGTCTTTACCAGTGTGGCGAATCATGCAGGACGTGCCTTCTTACAGGTACATTTAAATATGAATGGCTATTTACTTTTATTCGGTTTGCGGGTCTAATGGGTAACGAACGGAGCAACGGCCAAGGCGCTGGCCTGGTGCGAAGCCAGTTTGCAGTCGGTTGAAAAAGGAAAAATCTTGGAAGCTTTCATCTACGACGCCGTGCGGACACCGCGCGGACGCGGCAAGGTCAACGGAGCGCTGCATACGGTCGCGCCGCTCGAACTAGGCGCTGCCGTCCTCAGGGCGCTGCCGCAGCGCGGCACCTTCTCGCCTGACCTGGTAGACGAGGTCATCTTCGGCTGCGTCGAAGCAGTGGACGACCAGGGGGCTAACCTGGCGCGCTCTGCCGTGCTGGAAGCCGGCTGGGGCGACACGGTTCCAGGCTTCATGGTCGCGAGATTCTGTGGCTCCGCCCTGGATGCGGTGAACACCGGCGCCGCCAAGGTCATGTCAGGACAGGCCGACTGCATCGTGGCGGGCGGCGTCGAGATGAATTCTCTCGTTCCGATGCTGGTGGGCACGGGCGGCCCCTCCGTCAGCGATGTGTTCTTCAACGACCGTGTCTTGCAGACACCCCAGGGCGTCGCCGCCGATCTGATTGCCACGCTCGAAGGCTTCTCCCGCACGGATGTGGACACGTTTGCGGCTGCGTCGCACCGCCGCGCGTTTGACGCGCAGCGCGCTGGCGCTTTCCAGCGTTCCCTGGTGCCGGTCCATGATCGGGTCGGCCATCTGCTACTCGCCGAAGATGAACTCGTGCGAAGCGACGTCACAGCCGAAAGTCTGGGAAAGCTGAAGGCCTCATTTGCCGAGAGCGGGCAAAAGATGGGCTTCGATGCGACGGTCCGCTATCGCTATCCGCAGGTCGACCGCATCGACCACATACATCACGCAGGCAATTCGTCAGGCATTGCTGATGGCGCATCGGCCGTGCTTCTCGGTAGCGAACGTGCTGGACGTAGCCTCGGCCTGACACCGCGCGCGCGCATCGTGGCTACCGCCAGCGCGGCCACTGACCCCTGCATCATGCTCACGGCCCCGGTGCCCGCCACTCGCAAGTGCCTCGAGCGTGCGGGGCTGACGGTAGACGACATCGACCTGTTCGAAGTCAATGAAGCCTTTGCATCGGTCGTACTTCATTTCATGCGCCACATGAAGGTGCCCCACGAAAAGGTCAACGTGGTAGGGGGGGCCATTGCGCTCGGCCACCCGGTGGGTGCGACAGGCGGCATGTTGGTGGGGACCGTGGTCGACGAATTGGAGCGCCGAAACGCAAAGCGCGCGCTAGTGACCATGTGTACCGGCCTGGGCATGGCGGTCGCGACCATCGTCGAGCGCGTCTGAACAACCAGTACAGGAAGCAAAAAGTGATTGACTATTCTGTAGGCAGCGACGGCATCGCTCAAATCATCTGGAACAACCCGAACGGGCCGGTGAACATCAAGAATGCCGAGTCGCGGGCCGCTTTTGTGAAGGCCGTCGACGCCGCGGTATCGGACCCAGCCGTCACGGGCATCGTCATCAGCTCAGCCAAACGAGACTTCTTGGCCGGCGGGGACATCGATGAGATCTACTCTGCGGCCAGCCCGGAAGCAGTCATCGCCAACGTGCGCGACATTGGGGCATGTCTGCGGCGCATGGAGCGCGCGGGCAAGCCCGTCGTGGCTGCGCTGAACGGCTCCGCACTGGGCGGTGGACTCGAACTCGCACTCGCCTGCCACTATCGCGTGGCGGCCGATGACCAGCGCCTGCGTATCGGATTGCCCGAGTCGACCCTGGGCCTCATTCCCGGCGCGGGCGGCACCCAGCGCCTACCTCGGCTGATCGGAATTGCCCCTGCGTCGAAATTGATGCTCGATGGGAAAGCCGTGAATGTTCTCGAGGCGAAGTCGCTGGGCATCATCGACGCGATCGTGCCCGCCGATGAACTCCTTGAGGCCGCACGGGTCTGGGCGTTGTCGCACTCGAACGTCGTACAGCCCTGGGATGCCAAGGGATTCCGCTACCTCGACTTCGAACCGCAATCGCGTGAAGGGCGTTGGTTTTTCTTCTATGGCTGGCCGAAGCTGCGTGGCAAGTCGCCGGCGGGTGATCTGGCTCCCGGCGCATTGCTGCATGTGCTGGCGCAAGGGCTGGAGCGCGGCATCGATGCTGGCCTGGAGATTGAGGCCCGCTACTTTGGCATGGTGGCAGCCTCGCCGTCGGCGAAGAACCGAATCCGCACCAGCTTCATGGCTGCGAACGCCGCGCGCAAGCTGGCGCGTCGGCCCGCGGGGGAGGCCACTTTCGAGCCGCGCCGTGTTGGCGTGATCGGTGCCGGCCTGATGGGCGCGGGCGTCGCACTGGTCTGCGCGCGCGCCGGACTGCAGACGGTACTCATTGACACGACGGACGAAGCCGCGCAGCGCGGCAAGGCTCGAATCGCCAAGACCTTTGATGGCGCCGTCGAGCGGAAGCTGATGACGCCTCAAGCGCGCGATGCCGCTCTGGCTCGCCTCGAAGCGGGTAACAACATGGCGGCGCTCGCAGGCTGCGACCTGGTCGTCGAGGCGGTCGTCGAATCCGTCGAGGTGAAATCCCAGGTCTTCCGCAAGATTGCCGAGGCGGCGGGTCCGCAGGTGCTGATCGCATCCAATACGTCGTCGCTGTCGATCAACGCACTTGCAAAGGGCTTGGCTCAGCCGGCCAACTTCATCGGGCTGCACTTCTTTGCGCCCGTCGACCGCATGCAACTGGTCGAGGTCATTCTGGGCGGCGAGACATCGCCACGCACACATGCGCACGCGCTGGATTTCGTCAAGCTGCTGGGTAAGACGGCCGTGGTGGTGAACGACGGGCCGGGCTTCTACACCTCGCGGGTGGTGGCTGCCTACACGCGCGAAGCCCTCACCATGCTCGACGAAGGTGTCTCGCCGGCGCTCATCGACAACGCTGCCTTCATCGCGGGGATGCCCATTGGCCCGCTGGCCATGGCCGACCTCACATCCTACGACCTGTTGACCGACATTCTTTCCAGCCTGCAGCGCGAGGGACGCGGCACCGCTTGCGAGTCCGACAAGGCGTTGTCCGCGGCGAAGAAGCTGGTCAAGGCTGCACGCGTGGGCCGCAAGGGCCAGGGCGGTGTGTATGACTATCCCGAAAGCGGCAAGGTCTTGTGGGCGGGGCTCAGCGAGGTGTTTCCGCCGCTGCGGCGGCAGCCTGAGGCGGACGAAGTGGTGCAGCGCTTGATGCACGTGCAGTCGCTGGAGACGATCCATGCGATCGACGAGGGCATCGCCGAAGACGCGATGGAGATCGATCTGGCCTCGGTGCTCGGCTGGAGCTATCCGGCCTGGCGCGGCGGCGTGCTTGCGCATGTGGACGACACGGGTCTCAAGGAATTCGTGCACCAGTGCGACGTGCTGGCCGAGCGGCACGGCCGCCGCTTCCTCAGCCCAGATTCGTTGCGTCGCCGCGCTGAGACGGGCGAGACCTTCCATGTGCATTGAGGCGAAGGGGCGGGCATGACAGCCGAATTCACCCTCGAGCAAGGCGCCCAGGTGCTGGCCGACGCCACCATGCCCGGTTGCGTGCGTGAGCTCGGCCTCACCGTGGAGCACCTGGGGAAGGGAAGCGCGACGCTGCGGATGCGGCCCACGCCGATGGCCTGCCGCGAAGGTGGTATCTACGCCGGCCAGGCGCTGTCGGCGTTGGCCGACACCGCCATGTGCTTTGCCATCTGGACCGACGGCCGCGGCCGCCGGCCCGTGGCCACGGTGGATCTGCACATGACCTTCCTGAGTGGCGGCGGCAAGGAAGACCTGCTGGCCAAGGCAGAAATCGTCCGTTCGGGCCGCACACTTTCGTTCTGCAAGGTTTCGATGGTGTTGGCCGATTCGGGCAAGGACGTCGCTTCCGCAGTGGCCACATTCAGCCTGCCGGCATAAGGCGCTCCCGTTCGCCATCAAGATCAAGCGAGAAGGTACCCATGATTGAACGCACTCTCTTCAGCCCCGAGCATGAGGCTTTCCGTGACAGCTTCCGCCGCTTCCTGGACAAGGAAATTGCGCCCTACCATGCCGCCTGGGAGGAGCAGGGCTACGTCGATCGCGCGGTATGGAAGAAGGCGGGCGACAACGGCTTTCTGTGCATGTCACTGCCCGAGGAATATGGCGGCTCCGGCGCGGACAAGCTCTACTCGGTGATCCAGATGGAAGAGCTGGCGCGAGGCGGCTTCAGCGGGATCGGCTTCAACCTGCACAGCGAGATCGTCGGCCCGTACATCTTGCGCTACGGCACCGAAGATCAGAAGAAGAGATTCCTGCCCAGGCTGGCGAGCGGCGAGATCATCGGCGCCATCGCCATGAGCGAGCCGGACGCCGGCAGCGACCTGCAGGGCATCAAGAGCACCGCGATCAAGCAGGCCGATGACAATTACCTGCTGAACGGCAGCAAGACGTACATCACCAATGGCTGGCACACGGACCTGGTCATCGTCGTCGCCAAGACCAACCCCACTGCCGGCGCAAAGGGCACGAGCCTCCTGCTGGTCGAACGCGGCATGAAGGGTTTGACGTACGGCAAGCCGCTCAAGAAGCTGGGCTTGAAAGCGCAAGACACCGGCGAGCTGTTCTTCGACGATGTTAGCGTCCCCGCCGGCAACCTGCTGGGCGGCGAGGCCTTGGAGAACAAGGGCTTCATCTGCCTGATGGAGCAACTGCCCTGGGAGCGCACCCAGATCGCGATCAGTGCCGTGGCCACCGCGCAGACCGCGATCGACCAGACGGTGCAATACGTCAAGGATCGCAAGGTGTTCGGCCGCACTGTTGCCGATTACCAGAACACCCGGTTTGTCCTCGCTGAACTGCAAACGGAGGTGCAGATCGCCCGTGTGTTCGTGGACAAGTGCATGGACCTGGTGCGAGAAGACAAGCTCGACGCCGCGACCGCCAGCATGGCCAAGTACTGGGCCACAGACCTGCAGTGCAAAGTGCTGGACCAATGCGTGCAGCTGCACGGCGGCTACGGCTACATGTGGGACTGCCCGATCACCCGTGCCTACGCCGATGCGCGCGTGCATCGCATCTACGGTGGCACCAACGAGATCATGAAAGAGGTGATCTCCAGAGCGATGGGAATGGCTGGGCGCTGAGCTGCCCAACCTATTCGGAAAATAACGTTGAAGGTGGAGTTGAAGATGGACAAGACTGATTTCGAACTGCGCTTTACTCGCGGCAAGCACCCCTCCGGGGGCGGATACGTCGGTCTCCGGCCCGGGTATCGGGTCGACGAGAAGCTGGGCATGGTCTGCGAGTACGACGTGCCGGTCACCATGCGCGACGGCGTGAAGATCTACGTCAACATCTTCCGTCCCAAAGCAGAGGGAAAGTACCCCGTGGTCCTGGCGTGGGCGCCTTACGGCAAGCACGAAGGCGCGGACGACTATTACGCGATGCTCCCGGGCTGTGGCGGATCGAAGGCATTGCATTCGGAATACGCCCGCTTCGAGGGGCCGGATCCGGCGGATTGGTGTCCCCATGGCTTCATCATCGTCTACGTCGATCCGCGCGGCGCCTGGGGTTCCGAGGGCGACCTGACTTTCATGAGCCCGCAAGAGGCACTCGATGGCTACGACGTCGTCGAATGGGCGGGAACCCAGGCCTGGAGCAACGGCAAGGTCGGCATGAACGGCGTCTCCTATCTGGGCTGGACCCAATGGAAGATTGCCGCGATGAATCCCCCGCATCTGGCGGCGATCAATCCCTGGGAAGGCGTGAGCGACTTCTATCGCGAACTGGTCTTCCACGGGGGCATCCGCAGCAATTTCACCGCGATGTTTCCGGGCACGATGTGCCGCCCCCGCAAACGCGCTGAGGATCTGCTGGCAATGGCCAAGGAGCATCCGCTGTTCGACGACTATTGGGCCAGCAAGAACGCCGATCTGTCGAAGATCACCGTCCCTGCGTTCGTCGTCGCGAGCTGGTCGGACCATGGCCTGCATACACGAGGCACATTCGAAGGCTTCAAGAAGATCTCTTCGAAGGAAAAGTGGCTCAGGGTCCATGGTCGCAAGAAGTGGGTCGACTACTACGACCACGTGGACATGCAGAGGCAGTTCTTCGACAGATTCCTGAAGGGCATCGACAATGAAGTGAAGTACTGGCCTGCGGTCAACCTTGAGGTGCGCCAGAAGTACAACGTCGGCAACTACCGAGCAGAGAATGAATGGCCTCTCGCTCGCACCAATTACACGAAGTTGTTCCTGGGTTCGAGCAACAGTTCCATGAGCACCTCGCCGTCGACGGAAGCTGAGCAAAGCCGCTACAGCGTTGACGACCTGAATGACAAGACTCAAAACGCATTCTTCGAGTTCGACTTCAAGGAGAGAACCGAACTCACCGGCTACAGCAAGCTGAAGCTTTGGGTAGAGGCTGTCGGCAGCGACGACATGGACTTGTTCGTGGTGTTCGACAAGTTCGATCGGACCGGCGACCGGGTGCCATTCCCCTCGCAGAGTGGCTTCGATCATGGTCCGGTGGCGTATGGGTGGTTGCGCGTTTCCCATCGCGAACTTGACGAAGAGCGATCAACGCCCCACCAACCTGTTCTCAAGCATCAGAGAGAGATCAAGCTGAGCCCCGGCGAAATCGTGCCGGTCGAAGTCGAGCTCTGGCCTGCAAGTGTCTTGTTCGAGCCAGGGGAAACGCTGCGGGTGACGGTCCTCGGCAGCGATCTCCATGCGCACGAAGCTTGGAAACACACCGCAGTGCGAACTGTCAACCGGGGGACGCATGTCATCCACACCGGAGGCAAATTCGATTCGCATGTGCTCGTGCCGGTCATTCCTGCCGATTAAGGCCTGGAGATTCGCATGCTGCCCACTCCTGAATCCATCGCAACGGTTGACGCCGCGATCACGTCGCGGCGCGCGGTGCGCGCCTTCCTGCCGACGCAGGTGCCGCGCCGGACGGTAGAGGAAATTCTCGACGTCGCTTCGCGCGCTCCGTCGGGCACCAACATCCAGCCGTGGAAAGTCTATGTCCTGGGCGGCGAGGCGAAGGCGTCCCTGTCGCGCAAGATCCTCGATGTCTACAACGATCCGGCCGCGCTCGCGCAGCAAAGCGAGGAGTTTCAGAATCACCCGACGGAATGGGTCCCGCCCTATATCGATCGGCGTCGCAAGGTCGGTTGGGAAATGTACAACCTGATTGGCATTGCAAAAGGCGACGCGGCGAAGATGCACGAGCAGCGCGGCCGAAATTACGAGTTCTTCGACGCACCGGTGGCGCTGATGTTCACGATCGACCGCATCATGGCCCCTGCCAGCTGGCTTGACTACGGCATGTTTCTGCAGAACGTGATGGTGGCGGCGCGCGCGCGCGGACTGCACACCTGCCCGCAGGGGGCGTTCCTGAAGTTTCATCGGGTCGTCATGGAACACATCGGCGCGCCATCCGAGGAAATGCTCCTTTGCGGCATGTCCATGGGATTTGAAGACACCGGTGCGCCGATCAACGCGCTGGTCAGCGAACGCACACCAGCGGCGAAATTCGCGACGTTCCTCGAAGTGCCTGAATAGAAGGGGCGACTGCAGAGGGTCTGGCGACGGCGGGTAGAGCACGCCACAACCCAAAGCCTCACCGAAGTACGACGGCGCACCAAACGAAAGTGACTTTCCGGTATGAATTCCTTCACTGGCACCCAACCCGTCGCCGAGCGGCATGCATTTGACGCTCTGAGGCTGGAGCACTTTCTCGCCGCGCGCTTGGCAGGTTTCGCCGGGCCAATGGCGGTCGAGCAGTTCAAGGGCGGGCAGTCGAACCCAACCTATAAGCTGATCACGCCCGGCAAGGCCTACGTGATGCGCGCCAAGCCAGGGCCGGCGGCGAATTTGCTTCCCTCGGCGCACGCAATCGATCGCGAGTTTCGCGTGATGAGCGCGCTCGGCGCAACCAGCGTGCCGGTCGCACAAGTCTATCTGCTGTGCGAAGACGAATCCGTCATCGGTCGCGCCTTCTATGTCATGGAGTTCGTCGAGGGTCGCGTATTGTGGGACCAGTCGCTGCCAGGCATGGACAACGCTGAGCGCGGGGCGATCTACGATGAGATGAACCGGGTCATGGCGGCGCTGCACTGTGTCGACATAGAGTCCGTCGGCCTGAGCAGCTTCGGCAAGCCCGGCAACTACTTCGAGCGCCAGATTGGCCGCTGGGGCAAGCAGTACGCCGCATCAATCACCGAGCCGATTCCCGCCATGGACAGCTTGATGCAGTGGCTGCCGGCGCATATCCCGGCGGCGGCGCGGGACGAATCGCAAACAGCCGTCGTACACGGCGATTTTCGGCTTGACAACCTGATCTTTCATCCGACCGAGCCGAGGGTGCTGGCCGTGTTGGATTGGGAGCTCTCGACACTGGGCCACCCGCTTGCCGACTTCAGCTACCACTGCATCTCGTGGCATATCGCGAACGGTACGGGGCCCAGCCTGGAGGGTCATGACATCGCCTCCCTCGGCATCCCGTCTGAACTCGAATACGTGCGCCGGTATTGCGAACGCACCGGGCGCAACAACGTAGATGAGGTGATGGCGGACTGGAACTTCTACCTCGCCTACAACCTGTTTCGCATCGCTGCGATCGTGCAAGGCATCGCAAAGCGTTCGCTGGATGGCACGGCGTCGAGCGCGCAAGCTGGACAGGCGGGGGCGGGCGTGAAGCGCATTGCCGTACTCGGCTGGCGGTTCGCCCAGGCAGGATAACGAACGCCGCGCCCACGGCCCCCCGTTCCCGAATTCAGGAGACAAAACGCATGGACTTCAACTACTCCCCACGAACGATCGAGCTACAGACACGGCTGAACGCCTTCATGGACGAGTACATCTACCCGGCCGAGACCACGGTGCTCGAAGAGTTGCAGGCGAACACCGCCGCAGGCAAGCGCTGGACCCCGCTGCAGGTGATTGAGAGACTGAAGGCCAAAGCCCGCGACGGCGGGTTGTGGAACTTGTTCCTGCCCGAGAGCGAATACGGCGCCGGACTCACGAACCAGGAGTACGCGCCGCTGGCCGAAATCATGGGCCGCGTCGTTTGGGCAAGTGAAGTCTTCAATTGCTCGGCGCCAGACACCGGGAACATGGAAATCATCGTGCGCTACGGCACGCCAGAGCAAAAGAAGCGCTGGCTCGAGCCGCTTCTTGCGGGTGAGATTCGAAGCGCATTTGCCATGACCGAAGCCGGCGTTGCGTCGTCCGATGCCACGAATATCGAGTCGCGTATCAAGCGCGAGGGGGACCATTACGTTCTGAACGGACGCAAGTGGTTTACCTCGGGCCCAGCCGACCCACGATGCGCGGTCTATATCTTCATGGGCAAGTCGGACCCGGACGCGCCGCGTCATACCCAGCAGTCGATGATCTTCGTTCCGGCTGATACCCCGGGTGTCAGGGTGGTACGTCCGCTGCAAGTATTCGGCTACGACGACGCGCCCCACGGCCACGTGGAAATGATCTTCGAGAATGTCCGCGTTCCGGCGTCGAATATGTTGCTCGGCGAGGGGCGGGGCTTCGAAATTGCGCAGGGGCGCCTTGGCCCTGGGCGCATCCACCACTGCATGCGGCTGATCGGCCTCGCGGAACGCGCGCTCGAATTGATGTGCCAGCGCGCAACGACACGGATCGCCTTCGGACGTCCCCTGTCGGATCAAGGCGTGACACGCGAGCGCATCGCCGAGGCGCGCTGCAAGATCGACATGGCGCGGCTCTTGACGCTCAAAGCTGCATGGATGATGGATGTGGTCGGCAATAAGGCGGCGTTGGCTGAGATTGCGATGATTAAAGTCGTCGCACCGCAGATGGCATGCGACGTCATCGACTGGGCAATTCAGCTGCACGGCAGCGCCGGCCTTAGCCCGGATTTTCCGCTAGCGCAAAGCTACATCACGGCACGGGCGGTGCGAATTGCAGATGGCCCGGACGAGGTCCACCGCAACACGGTTGCGAAGCTCGAACTCAATAAGTATGTGTCGCGCTGAGATTAAATACGTCTTGCGTAAGCGTTCCATTCGACAGCGTTGCGTATCGTTCCAACGTTTCCTGGAAGAACACACGGACAACAGCATTGCGAAGGCCAGATCGTGATCATAGGCATTGACCATATTGTTCTAACGGTTCGCTCCCTTGACGTCACGTGCGAGTTCTACGCACGGGTGCTCGGGTTCCGGCGCATCGATGTGCAAGGGCGCCCCACCGGTTTGCACTTCGGTCAACAGAAGATCAATGTGCATGAAACCGGGCGCACCTTTGATCCGAAGGCGGCGCACCCTACGCCAGGCTCTGCCGACGTTTGCTTCATTGCAGAACGGCCGATCGAAGAAGTTTATCGCCACCTCAAAGAGTGCAATGTCGAGGTTGAAGTCGGTCCGATAGCGCGGACGGGGGCCCGCGGTGAAATGACTTCTGTCTATTTTCGTGATCCAGACAACAACCTGATTGAAGTTGCTAGCTATTGAAATGGTCTGCGGCAGTGAAGCAAGAGCGGTTTACCGGCCCGCGCGGAAACGGATTGCGACGCTGCATCTCATGGATGCGTCACTTTGCACTCAAGGTTTGCTTGGCTGCGGCGTAGTTGGCGTTGGTGAGCGACTGCCAGCCGACGGCATGCACGAAGAGCTCGGTCAATACTTTGATGGCGGTGGCATCGTCGATGAAGCGGTCCGGGAAGTCGCCGCCTTTCGCCGTCCAGTTGTAGCAGGTGTATTCGAGCATAGAGCAAAGGGCGGAGGCGGCCAGTTCAGTGTCCATGCCCGGGCTGTAGCCCTCCTTCTGCGCGAGTTGAATCATGACTGAGAGCCCGCGTATGCCTTGCTGGCGGACGCTGCGCCAGGCGCGGGAGAACTGCTGATCGACCATTGCCATTTGGAAGGCCGCAGTGGCGATCGGCCAGTCTTCCCGATAGATCTTCCAGAAAGCCGTCAATCGCGTTGAGAGATTTTCGAGGGGGCCTTCGGTATTGCTGACGGGTCGGTTGACTTCGTTCTTGAGTCGCTGACGGAAGTCTTCCAGCAGCTCGTGCAGCAGTTGTTCCTTGGTCTTGAAGTACAGATAGAACGCGCCAGGCGAGCGATCCGCCTGCGCCATGATGTCCGCAATCGTTGCGGCAGCGAAGCCGTCGATGGCGATTGTTCGTTTGGCGGCCTGTTTGATCGCCTCTCGTGTGGCGTCCCCTTTGTGGGTCGCGCGCTTGCGTCGGAGGGGGGGAGCTTCGGTCTGCATTGGGACATGAATGTAACGTCAGCTTAGATTTATGTCGAGGGCGGGCCGTGTTTGATAACGGCCCATAGGGTTTTCCAGAACTGAATGTGCATTTACTTTTAATGGTCGCTAGCGTCTAATGCGTTGCAGATCATGCCGGGCGGATCCGAAAGTGATTCGTTCCACTCTTGCGGCCAAGGAGCACATTCATGACGTCAACGGCGGCGCTGCGCAGAGCGGCCAGCATCAACCCTAAGGGTTTGGCAATTTCGAGTGGTGAGGAGCGGCGCACTTGGCCGGAACACCTGCGGCGCGTGTCCGCAATTGCGGGCGCGCTGAAGTCTCTGGGACTCAAGCCCGGCGATCGGATCGCAACGCTTTCCAAAAATTCGCCTCGCTACTACGAACTTTTGATGGCTATCTGGTGGGCGGGTGGCGTTATCGTGCCCCTCAATACCCGCTTGGCCTACCCGGAGCTTCGATACATCACGGAACACTCGCAGTCGTTGCTGCTTTTCGGCGATGAGTCCTTCAAGGAGGTTGGAACCCAAATCGGAAAGGAGGTGCCGACGCTAAGGGCATCCATCTGCTTCGATGGCGAACGGTATGCGGAAATGATCGAACATCCGCCGATCGACGACGCTTGCGGGGACCTCCATGCGCTAGCCGGAATCTGCTACACGGGAGGGACGACAGGGTTGCCCAAAGGGGTCGAGCTCACGCACTTGAACTTCACTTTCAGCGCAATGGGTATACAGCGCGAACTCGGCCACGATGCGCAAACCGTCTACCTTCATTCGACGCCGCTGTTCCATTTGGCCGATCTCGCAAACGGGTTGGCCGTGACATTTGGCTGCGGCACACACAGCTTCATAGATCAGTTCACGCCCGGGGTGTTCTACTGGCGGCTCCGGGAAGAAGGTGTGACACACATTCAACTCGTTCCGACGATGGCTGCGATGGTTCTCGATGCGCCGGAGCGTGACGATCGGCTTCTTTCGCAGATTCGCTCTATCGCGTATGGCGCCGCACCAATATCTCAGGCATTGCTTGCTCGAATGGTGCAGGGGTTCCCAAATGCCCGCCTCAACCAGTTTTACGGTATGACTGAGGCGTGTGGTGCGAGTAGTACTCTGGCACCTGACCGCCACGTCTTGAGTGGCCCCAAAGCGGGGAAGCTGGGTTCTGCGGGGCAGGTGATGCCGGGCTTTGAGATTCGTGTCGTTGATGCTCACTCTCGCCCCTGCGGTCCTGGGGAAACCGGTGAGATCCAGATGCGCGGCCCCGCCATCATGCGCGGCTATTGGAGGGAGCCCGAGAAAACCGCGAAGACTATTGTGGATGGGTGGCTCTGTTCCGGTGACGCAGGCTATCTGGACGAAGACGGTTTTCTGTACGTTATCGATCGCATAAAGGACATGATCATCAGCGGAGGCGAGAACATATATTGCGCCGAGGTTGAGAACGCCCTGGCCTCGCACCCGAAGGTCGACTCTTGTGCTGTGATCGGCCTGCCCGATGAGCGCTGGGGGGACCGAGTTCACGCTGTGGTCGTTCCGAGGCCCGGCTCGGCACTGAGTCCTTCCGATCTGGACACGCATTGCCGCGCGCTGATAGCCGGCTACAAAGTGCCGCGCAGCTATGACATCCGCAGCAAGCCGCTACCGCTCTCGGCCGTCGGCAAAGTCCAAAAGACTCAGTTGCGAGACGAGTGGCTTGCCGCTGCCAAAGCTCACACAAACGAGCTCGCATGAAGAAGGTGGATGCGGGTGTACTCAGCGTTGCCGACGAAGAGTGCGGTACCGCAGACGGCACAATGCGGCGAAGTGGCGCGCCAGCACGAAACCGCAAGCGCCGGCTTGACGATGTGCAGGTGCCGGCCGGCGCTGATCTGTAAGCGCGCGGCGATCTCGCGTTGACTGCGGTCGCAGATCAGGATTTCGACGCTGGCTGCCATGCATGCGGCCGCTACAGCGGACTGCCTTGTGGCTCGGCGCACCCCAGGTGCGCAACCCACGGTAGTGGAGGCGGGCCTCCTCAAGAAGTCAAGCCATCTTGTCTAGGAAGGCACTCATCGGGCGCGGGCGGCGCGAATGATGCGGACGGGGTCGGCCATGTGTTTCCCCGAGGCAATTGTTTCTGGTGCCGCTCAGATTTGCAGTCCTGCGGTCACGCCTACGCCGGCGGCGAGGTAGCCTCCATCTACGGCCAGCATCACGCCGTTGATGTAAGCAGCCGGCTCGCTGGCGAGGAAGGCGATAGCACTCGCCACGTCGCCGACCGTCCCAAGGCGCTTCGCCGGAATCATGTTCTCGAACGCGCGCTTCGTGTCGGGCGTGTAGATCTTCTCGGTCAACGGTGTGCTGACTGGGCCCGGGGCGACTGAATTTGCGGTGATGCCGTAGGCACCAAGCTCCATTGCGAGTTGCCGAGTAAGCCCGGCGACGGCCGCCTTGGACGTGCCATAGGCAACCCTGCCGACGCCGGCGCGTTCGGCGCTGATGGAGGTCAGATTAACGATGCGTCCGTATCGCTGAGCAATCATTCCTTTGGCCGCACGCTGCGCGCACAGGAAGGTACCAGCCACGTTCACTTCCATGACGGTTTTGAAGTCACTTGCCTGGCAGTCAAGCAGCGACACGACGTTGATGATCCGTAAGCAGTCAATAAACCACGCCCTTGCGCGTGGTGTCAGAGCCGATGCGCGCAGGACGGCCTACGCGCCGCCGAGTTCAAGGTTCCAGGGCAGCAGCGCCTCGTAGTCGTCGACCGTTTGCGCCAGCGGCAGCTTCTTGAACAGCGCGACGAGGTAGCGGTAGGGCTCGACGTTGTTGGCCTTGGCGGTCTCGATCAGCGAGTAGAGATTGGCGCTCGCGTTGGCACCGCCGACGGTGTCGGCGAACAACCAGCTGCGCCGCCCGACGACGAAGGGCCGGATGGCGTTCTCCACCGGGTTGGAGTCCAACGGCCAGGAGCCGTTGTCCAGGAACCGCACGAGCTTGGGCCACTGACCGTGCAGGTAGTGCAGCGCTTCACCCAGCAGACTCGACGGCGCAACGCTGTGCAGGTGCGTGAGCAGCAAGCGCTCGATCTCGCGCACGATGGCGGCGCTGTAGCGCGAACGCAGTCGCAGGCGGCGCGCGGGCGTCCAGTGCCTGGCCAAGGACTCCGCACGGTACAGCTTGCCAATCAGCCGTACGAACCGGGCCGCGATCTGATCGGACGAGCGGGCTGCCTTCGGGATGGACTCGTCAGCCTTGATGAACGGCCTGCGCGCGTGCACCCAGCATCCAAGGTGCGTGAGACCGCCGGCCTTCGCGATGCCGTTGTAGACCTCGTAGCCGTCGGTGATGAGCGTCGTTCCGGGACGGATGCCGGCATACAGCTTCTCGGCGTGCACGGCGCCGCGCCCCGGTGCATAGGCGAACAGCCGTACCGGTGGACCAGTGCCATTCATCTGCGCCCACATGAAGCTCTTCGTCTGTGCCTTGCGCCCAGGCTCCTTGAGCACCTGGACCGTGGTCTCGTCGCCGTAGATCAGGTCCGAGTCCAGCAAGTGGTCGCGCAGCAGGTTGATGACCGGCTGTACAGCCTGGCCGATGCGCACGATGCCGGAAGCCAGCGTATTGCTCGCGATGTCGCCACCGAAGCGGCGCAGCAATACGGCCGTTCGGTACAGCGGCATGCCGAACTGGTACTTGCCGGTGATGACCCAGGCCTGGGCCTGCTCGGTGAGCAGCCCGCGCGCGATGATGCGCGCCGGCGTCGGTGCAACCTTCAGGCTCTGATCGCAGCAGGGACAGGCGTACTTGATGCGGTGGTGCTGCAGCACGCGCACCTGTTCGGGGATGACATCCATCTGCTCGCTAACCTCGGCGCCGATCTCCACCAGCGCGTGCCCGTCATGCGCGCACACACGCTCGGCCTCGGGCAGTTCGTGGCGCACGATCTCGCGCGGCAGCGCAGGGTCCAGCGGCTTGCGTCCGCGTTTCTTACGTTGATGGCCCGCGACCGGTGTCGACTCCTCTTCGTCGATGTCTTCGACCTCGGCCTGCGGCGTCTGATCTGTGGGCGCGAGCGCCTCGGCCTCGTTGAGGAACAGGTCCTTCTGATCGGTGCCGCGGGCTTCGCTCTTGGCGGCGAAGAGCTGGCGCTGCAAGGACCTCAACCGCTCGAGCGCCAAGTCCCGCTCGGTGGTCGCTACTCGAAGCGCGCCGGCCAGCGCATCGCGCTCGGCGATGAGCGCGACGAGTTCTTCAGCGGTGATGGTGGCGGGCGACGACACGCCCGCTTGGATCGGCATGCCCCATCATTGTTCCTTCAGGCCACGCTGGAATAGCGCAGACGAGAGTGGCGTTGCACCACCGCGATATCGATGCCCTCCAGCAACCAGTGCAGCTGTTCGGCCGTCAGCGTGGGAACCGCATCGGCCGAGGGCCAGATGAACCTGTCCTTCTCCAGGCGCTTGAGCAACAGCCAGAAGCCGTTGCGCTCCCAACCCAGGATCTTCACCCGGTCGCGCCGGCGGTTGCTGAACACGTACGCGCACGAGGCGAACGGGTCCAGGCCCAGCGCCTGCTCCACCAGCACGGCCAAGCCGTTGATGCTCAACCGGAAGTCCACCGGCTCGCGGTGCAGGTAGACCTTCAGCCCTTCGTCGAAGCGGAACATGGCAATCGGCTCAACATCTGCACCAGCGTCGGCAATTCCTGCAAGCTCGTCTCGCCGAGATCGAGCTGCACACCGTTGGGCAGCCGCACCTGCAAACCGACCATCGGGGTCGATGCCGCCAAGGAGCTCTCATTCGGGATCACCGCCACGGCCGTAGCAGGTGTGTGGGCTACCGCGGGCGCAGCCACCGCACGCTCGCGCTGCGGCGGATCCTGTTCACCCTCTACGCGCACGGCAACGAATGCCGCATCGTGCGTTCGCGCGATGTCACCAGTCGGCACCTGGGCACTTCGCCGCTGGTAAGCCGTGATCCACGTCCTCAGAAGGTTCGTGTTGACACCGTGCTCCATCGCCATGCGTGCCACCGACACTCCCGGCTTGAGGCAGGCAACGATCAATTCCTTCTTGGCAGCTTCGTCGTAGACGCCGCGACCGTCACTCTTGCGTCCCACAACCAGCCGGCTTCTCAACTCCGCGTACTGCTCTGTCATCTCTACATGTCCATGTTGCTCTACATGGGCACGTAGCCTCACAGCTCATCGTTCACTCAACAAGGGCGTGGTTAATTGACCGCGTACGATGATCCCGGCGCTGTTCACTAGAACGTCCGGGCACTTTCGCCAGTTCTCGATCGCCTCGAAAGCACGATCAACCGAATCGGCCTGCCGAACGTCCGCCACCAACGCAAGAGCCTGCCCCCCGATCGCTTCGATCGCCCGCGCCACGGCGCTGACCTTGTCGCTCAGGATGTCGATGACGGCGACGTGAAAGCCATCTTTTGCCAACTTCATCGCCGCCGCTTCGCCGATGCCGGACCCAGCGCCGGTAACGGCCGCCACCTTCAGACCTTGCGCCATTGGAAACTTTGACATCAGTGTGTCCCCGCCTTGTGCAGATCGGCCAGTGCCGCTAGGTGATTCCGCAGTTCATCGCGTACGGGCCAATCGGCAGCATTCATGGTTCACGTCTCCTGCATTGCCGTTCGGAGCAGGATGCGTCCACGAATCAGCACTGTCCGCAGCAGTATCTGACTTCCTCCTCTTCGCAGCTACGGCAAACCATGCAAAACTATGGTGCAAAAACGCACGAAGAGACATGCCAAAATTTCCCGAGTGGACTGACGTCCGGTACTTTCTCGAGGTCGCAAGGACCGAGAAGGTCACTCTCGCCGCGGAGCGGCTTCAGGTTGAGCATTCGACCGTATCGCGTCGTATTGATCGCCTTGAGCATCAGCTAGGGACCGTGCTGTTCGACCGGCGTCGCAATGGCTATGTGCTGACAGACGCCGGTCGCGCACTCGTCCCCCACGCAGAGGCCATGGAGAGTGCACTCCTCGACGCGATGGACGAGACCCGATTCAACGCGAACGAAGTCGCGGGCACCGTCCGAGTGGGCACGTTAGAGGCCTTCGGCATTTGCGTCCTCGCCCCCCGGTTGGGACCTTTTAGAGCGCTTCACCCCAACTTGCACGTCGAACTGATGGCACAACCGCAGTTCCCCAGCCTGGTGACGCGGGAAGTTGAAATCCTCGTGACCGTGGAGCCGCCCCAAGTGGGCCGCTACAAGGTGGCTCGATTGCTCGATATGAACTACTACTTGTACGGCTCGCCCGAGTACCTCGCAAGCCGGCCGCCCATCCGCGACATGGAAGACGTCGCCACGCACGAATTTGTGGATTACGTGCACGACGGCTTAATGAGCGAGCGCTTCCGCTTCCTCCAGGAAGTGATGGCTCATCCGAAGCGTGCCTTCTCCTCGACCAGCATTCTTGCGCAGCGTGAGGCTGCAGCAGCTGGAATGGGCTTGGTTCTCCTCACTCCTTATGTCGTTGGGGAGCGCTCTGACCTCGTGAGCGTGTTTCCGGGCAAGCCACAAGTCACGCGAACCCTCTGGCTCGCCGCTCCCGAAGATCTTTTCAAGATCCGGCGAGTGCGACTGACTTGGGATTACATCCGGCAGCTCGTGTTGAAGGAACCGCAGCTCTTCGAAGCGAGCACGGGCTGAATCTCGTGCTTCCCCGTACGGGGGTAGGGTGGGCTCAGCCTGCCTGTTGCACCTGGGGCCGCCGCAGTCGCACGGCAGCATCGTGCATCCATGCACGATGGGGTTGCGCCAATCGCTGTTGCAGAGCAGAAGCGCCCCCTCGATACTGAAAAGAGCCAAGCTGCCGTGGGCCTCGCTGGATTGGGTTCTCTAGCAGTTCGGATTCAAGCCCAGTCCTCCGAGGAGACGCAAGTTGAGATCAATCGATTCAGCAGTGATGAGCGCTCTCGCAGCGGTGGTTGTCGTCGCTGCCTTGTCAGCATGCGGCACGACGTTTGATCGTCCTCCAATGACGGCGTTCGCCTCCCCGAAAGGCTGCCAGGAACTGAACGGCATGATCATCCCTCAGTCGGCCATTGGCATGCCGACGAATGGCGCCATCGTGACCAGCGCGGAACTCGTTCCTGCTGCAGGTACGGGCACAGCCGCCGTCGGGCAGTACTGCAAGGTTCTGGGTGATATCAGCCCGGTCGAATCGCGCGCACCCAAAATCAAGTTCCAAGTGAACCTGCCTGCTGCCTGGAACAACAAGGCCATGATGTTCGCGGGCGGTGGGTACAACGGCATCATGGCCCCGAGCACATTGAACGTGCCCGCTGGCCCGGCCGACAAGCAGACTCCGCTTGGGCGAGGCTATGCCACGTTCGGCAGTGACTCCGGTCACCAAGCCAATGCCAACGGCAACAGGGATGGCACTTTCGGCTTGAACACCGAGGCGTTGAACAATTTTTCCAGCGACGCCCTCAAGAAAACGCGCGACGTGGCGATGACCATTATTAAGGCTCGTTATGCGGCGACCGCGACGAAGACCTACTTCGCCGGGGGCTCCACCGGCGGCAGGGAGGCGCTGTTCGCGGTGACGCGTTGGCCACAGGACTTCGACGGCGCAATCGTGTTGTACCCGGCCTGGAACGCAGCCACCATGAACCTGCAGTTCGGCCGGATGACACGTGAGCTGGCCAAGCCAGGGGCCTACCCGAACCTCACCAAGCACCAAGTGCTGTACAACGCAGCCGTCGCTGCGTGCGACGCGTTGGACGGTGTCACCGACGGCCTGATCAGCAACGTGAACGCCTGCAATGCCAGCTTCAACCCTGTCACCGCGACGCTCAACGGCAAACCGATCCGCTGCGAGGGCGGTGTGAACGCGGGTGACTCTTGCCTTTCCGATGCGCAGATCGCTGCCTTCAATACTTTGAACACGCCGTTGCTGCTGGACTATGCAGTCGCTAGCGGTGAGCGCACTTATCCCGGCTTCAACACCTGGGGCACGGACTTCGGAAACCCTGGCACTGGCCCACTGCAGCCGACAGTGTTGACTCTTTCGCTCGGCACCGAGCAGCCGGCGAACCCGATGCCCGCAGTGACCGCCACGGCCATGCCGCCGTTCGGCAGCACGTTCTGGGACCAGTGGGTAAAGTACTTCGTCACTCGTGACCCCAACTTCAATTCGCTCACGTTGGATCCGCAGGATCCCGGTCCGTGGCGAGCGCGCATCCTGGACCTGACGCGTGTCCAAGACGTCAACGTCACCGACTTAACCCCATTCATGGCCAAAGGCGGCAAGATCCTAATGGCACACGGCTCCCAGGATGCTCTAGTGAGCACGCGCGCCACCGAGCAGTTCTATGAACGCGTGAGCAAATCCATGGGCGTGGCCAAAGTGGACAGCTTCATCCGTTATTACGAAATCCCTGGGTATGGCCATGCGGTCAGCAGCGTGTTCAACGCCGGCTGGGACTCAGTGACTGCATTCGAGGATTGGGTCGAGAAAGGTACCGCCCCCATCAAGCAAGTTGTGGCCGACAAAGGTGCAGTGCCGAAGCGTACCCGACCTCTATGCCCCTATCCCAGCTGGCCACGATACAACGGGTTGGGAGACGTGAACTCGGCGCAGAACTTCAACTGCGTGACGGAGTAGGCCCGCATCGCAGCCGAGAAGTGTGAAGGGGCTTGGCAATCAACTCGCTGCGCCGTCGACCAAGTGGCGGTGCAACCTCTTGGGAGTCGCAATCCCGCAAAACAGGCTCGGCGCATCACGTTTTCAGATTGTGGCCGAAAGCCCAATTCATGGTCGGGCCGACGGTCCGACTGGCCTAGTAGAGACATTAAACAGCAGGAGACAACATGCGACAGCCTCAACATTCTCTCGGACGCCACGCCCTTTTTGCGGCGCTTTCCGCCTCCGCCCTGGTGGTTGCCTGCGGCGGTGGTAACGGTGGCAACAGGCCGCCGCCACTGCCGCCGCAGCCCCAGCCCCAGCCCCAGCCGCAGCCCCAGCCCCAGCCCCAGCCCCAGCCCCAGCCCCAGCCGCAGCCCCAGCCCCAGCCGCAGCCGCAGCCGCAGCCGCAGCCGCTCAGCTGCGCAGACTTGACCGGAATGACGATCGCAGCGGCCAGTATCGGTCTGCCGACAACCGGCGCGACTGTCACCGCTGCGACCCCGGTCGCGGCCTCCGGCAGTGGGGTGAGCGCGACGCCTGATTACTGCAAAGTCAGCGCGGCGATTTCGCCAGTTGATCCGGCAGCGCCGAAGATCTTGATGCAGCTCGCGCTTCCGGGCACTTGGAACAACAAGGTGATGATGTTCGGAGGAGGCGGCTTTGACGGATTCATTCCTGACTTGGCCGGCAACGTGCCGGCCGGCCCCGCTGCACAGGCGACTCCGCTGGGTCGCGGCTACGCAACGTTTGCGAGCGATTCCGGACATCAGGCCAATGCGCTCGCGACCCAGGATGCCTCCTTCGGCGTCAACGACGAGGCCATCGCAAACTTCTCCGGGGACGCGCTGAAGAAGACCCGAGATGTGGCTATCGCGATCATCAACGCCCGCTACGCCGTCAATGGACCAACCAAAGCCTACTTTGCCGGGGGTTCTTCGGGTGGCCGCGAAGCGCTCGCAGTGGCGCAAAAGTGGCCGCAGGATTGGGACGGTGTGATCGCCCTTTACCCGGCCGGAGCGGCCGCCAGCCTCGATCTCCAGTTCGGCCGTATCACGCGGGCGCTGGCGCAGCCGGGCGCGTATCCGAACGGGGCGAAGCGAAGGGTGCTGTACGACGCGTCGATTCAGGCTTGCGACACGCTGGATGGTGTAGCCGACGGGTTGATTAGCAACATCAAAGCCTGCAACGCGATCTTCAATCCGACGACGGCGACCCTGAACGGCCAGCCAGTGCGCTGCGCGAGCGGCGCAGACACCGGCGACACTTGTCTTTCTGACGCGCAGATCACGGCGTTCAATGTGATCAATACACCCATTACCTTCAACTACACGTTGGCCAGCGGCGAAACACAGTATCCCGGCTTCAACACGTGGGGAACCGACTTCGGCGACCCGAATGGAGGACCGCTTGAGGCTGTCGTCTCGTTCCTCTCGTTGGGCAGCGCCCAACCGGCCAGCCCGATGCCGAATGCGGCGCCGTACGGAAGCGTGTTCTGGGATCAGTGGGTGCGCTTTTTCGTGACGCGCGATCCGAGCTTCAACTCGCTCACGCTCGACCCGCAAAATCCCGGTGCGTACCAGGCGCGCATCAGTGCCCTGAGCGGTCTCCAGGACGTCAACAATGCCGATCTCACGGCGTTTCAGTCCAAGGGCGGCAAGGTCCTGATCGCGCACGGCACGAGTGATGCGCTCGTCAGCACGCGCGCGACGGCGCAGTATGTCGACCGCGTTCGCTCGACGATGGGCGCCGCCCGCGCCGACACGTTCCTGCGCTACTACGAGATTCCGGGGTACGGACACGTGATCGGCACCGCCTTCAACGCCTCCTGGGACTCGTTGACAACTCTCGAGAACTGGGTCGAGAAAGGCACGCTGGCGAACCAGATCGTGACCGACACTCTTGGCGTGCCGGGCCGCACGCGTCCGCTCTGCGATTACCCCGCCTATCCACGCTACAACGGCAGTGGAGACGTCAACGCCGCCTCGAGCTTCAGCTGCTCGACGCAGTAACCCTGCCGTCCGACGCGGCAGCGTCGGCAGACCGCTTCACCACCGGCGATGCCTTGCATCGCCGGTGTACCTCGCTGCAGGGGGTGATGAGCGCCGCTCTGCATGGGGGCGACTGCTTCAACACGTCGCGGAACGAATGGAGCCAGAGCACTTAGAACAGCCATCCATTCGATGTTGCCGGCGGCCGAATCTAACCGTATGCGCATCGTGATTCCTTTTCTCCGAAAGAGTGTGGATTTCCCATCCGGAGGTGACCCACCGGGATCAGGATTCCATGGAAATCAAAACCCTTGGGAGCTCCTTGCAATGCTGCGCAATCCGAGCCGCACCGTCGCAAGGCTCGTTGTGCATCAATGCACGATGACGTTGCGCCAAACGCCATTGCGGAGCAAAAACGCTCCCGCGATACTGGATCGAGCCGACTTGCCGCTGGAGAACAAGCCCAGCCCGTGCGACCGAGGCTGTACAGACATTTAGGAGACAAGAAATGCAAATTCCGGGCGCACGTTCGCTTTTTCTGCTGCAGCTCGCTGCCGTCATCACACACCTGCGCGCCCATTCGGACGCCGACGCAAGGCGCCGGTTTCCTCTGTTCTTGCATTCAATCGGATCGCAGGAATGAGCGACGTCATCCTCGAAACACGCCAGCTCACCAAGGAATTTAAGGGGTTCACAGCGGTCAGCAAAGTCGACCTCTCGGTGGTGCGCGGCTCGATCCATGCACTCATCGGCCCCAATGGTGCGGGCAAGACGACCTGCTTCAACCTGCTCACCAAGTTCCTTGAGCCGACCGCCGGAACGATCCTGTTCAACGGGCAGGACATCACGGGCGAACGCCCCGCGCAGATCGCACGGCGCGGCGTGATCCGCTCGTTCCAGATCTCCGCCGTGTTCCCGCACCTCACGCTGCTCGAGAACGTGCGATTGGGGCTGCAGCGCAAGCTCGGAACCTCGTACCACTTCTGGAAGAGCGAGAAGTCGCTGAAACCCTTGGATGCTGGGGCCCGCGAGCTGCTGGCTGAAGTCGGCCTCGAGGAACTCGCCGACGAGCAAACGGTGAATCTGCCGTACGGCCGCAAGCGCGCACTCGAGATCGCCACCACGCTGGCCATGGACCCCGAGCTGATGCTGCTCGACGAGCCCACGCAGGGCATGGGCCACGAAGACGTGCACCGCGTGGCGGAACTCATCAAGCGCGTGTCGGCGGGCCGCACCATCCTCATGGTCGAGCACAACATGAGCGTGGTCTCCACCATTGCCGACACCATCACCGTGCTCCAGCGCGGCGCCGTGCTGGCCGAAGGACCGTACGCCGAAGTCTCGAAGAATCCGCAGGTGATGGAGGCCTACATGGGCACGACCAACGGCCAGTTGCAAGGAGCGCATTGACATGACCGCCGCGCTCGAAATCAAAGGCCTGCACGCCTGGTACGGCGAATCGCACGTGCTGCACGGCGTCCACATGGTGGTGCAGCCCGGCGAGGTGGTCACGCTGCTTGGCCGCAACGGCGCGGGGCGCACCAGCACGCTGCGCGCCATCATGGGCCTGACCGGCTCACGCAAGGGCAGCATCGAAGTCAACGGCGTGCAGACCATCGGCATGGCGACGCACCGCATCGCGCACCTGGGCATCGGCTATTGCCCCGAAGAGCGCGGCATCTTCGCCAGCCTCTCGGCCGAGGAAAACTTGCTGCTGCCGCCGCCGCTCAAGGGAGCAGGGCAGGGCATGTCGGTCGAAGAGATTTACGCCATGTTCCCCAACCTCGCGGAGCGACGCCACAGCCAAGGGACGCGCCTGTCGGGCGGCGAACAGCAGATGCTGGCGGTGGCGCGCATTCTTCGCACCGGCGCCAAGCTCTTGCTGCTCGACGAGATATCCGAAGGCCTCGCGCCGGTCATCGTGCAGGCGCTGGCCCGCATGATCACCACGCTCCGCGCCAAGGGCTACACCATCGTGATGGTGGAGCAGAACTTCCGCTTCGCCGCGCCGCTGGCCGACCGCTTCTACGTGATGGAGCACGGCCGCATTGTCGAGAAATTCGGCGCCGCCGAGCTCGAAGCCAAGATGCCGGTGCTCACCGAGCTGCTCGGCGTCTGATTCCCCATTCGAACACCAGAGATTTTTCAGGAGACACAGCACCATGAACAAGAAACTCGGCTTCATCGCCACCGCCGTCGTTGTCCTCGCCATGGGCGCGGGCGCCGCGCATGCACAAGAAAAAGTAAAGATCGGCTTCATTACCGACATGTCGAGCCTCTACGCCGACGTGGAGGGCAAGAGCGGCGCCTTCGCGATCCAAATGGCCATTGACGACTTCGGCGGCAAGGTCAACGGCATGCCAATCGAGCTCTTGTCGGCCGACCACCAGAACAAGGCCGACATCGCCGCCTCCAAGGCGCGCGAGTGGATCGACACGCAGGGCCTGACGATGCTGTTCGGCGGCACCAGCTCCGGCACCGCCCTGGCCATGGCCAAGGTGGCGCAGGAGAAGAAGCGCGTCTTCGTCGTGAATGGCGCGGGCAGCTCGGCGCTCACCAATGAACAGTGCTCGCCCTACACCGTGCATTACGCCTACGATACCGTCGCGCTCGCCAAGGGTACCGGCTCCGCCGTCATTGGCCGCGGCGACAAGAGCTGGTACTTCCTGACCGCCGACTACGCCTTCGGCCAGGCACTCGAAGCCGACGCGACCAAGGTCGTGAAGGAAAAGGGCGGCACCGTGCTGGGCAGCGTGAAGCACCCGCTCAACACCTCCGACTTCTCGTCGTTCCTGCTGCAGGCGCAGAACTCCAAGGCACAGGTGCTGGCGCTGGCCAATGCCGGCGGCGACACCATCAACAGCATCAAAGCCGCGAAAGAGTTCGGCATCACCAAGAACATGAAGATGGTGGGCCTGCTGGTGTTCGTGACCGACGTGCACAGCCTGGGCCTGAAAAACACCGAGGGCCTCCTGCTCACCACCAGCTGGGACTGGAACCTCGACGACAAGACGCGCGCCTTCAGCAAGCGCTTCTTCGATAAGACCAAGCGCATGCCTACCGATATCCAGGCCGCCGACTACTCGGCCACCATGACCTACCTGAAAGCCGTGCAGGCCGCGAAAACGGTTGATGCCGACAAGGTGATGGAGACGCTCAAGTCCACGCCCATCGACGACTTCTATGCCAAGGGCAACATCCGCGCCGATGGCCGCTTCGTGCACGACATGTACCTGGTGCAGGTCAAGTCGCCGGCCGAATCGAAGCAGCCTTGGGACTACTACAAGGTGGTGCAGAAGTTGAAGGGCGAAGATGTCTTCACCACGAAGGCCGAGAGCAAGTGCGCCCTCTGGAAGTGACCTCCCGCGGGCGCCCCTGCGGCGCCCGGGTTCGTTGAAACGCTTATGAACATTTCCCTTCCCGCCTTGTTGAGCCAGCTCCTTCTGGGGCTGGTCAACGGCTCGTTCTACGCCATCCTGAGCCTCGGGCTGGCGGTGATCTTCGGTTTGCTCAACGTCATCAACTTCGCGCACGGCGCGCTGTTCATGCTCGGAGCCGTCTTGACCTGGATGGCCATGGAGCATTTCGGTATCAACTACTGGGTGATGCTGATCGCGGCGCCCATCCTCATCGGCCTCGTCGGCGTGGTGATCGAGCGGCTGCTGCTGCGCTGGATCTACAAGCTCGACCACCTCTACGGCCTGCTGCTCACGCTGGGCCTCACGTTGCTGATCGAAGGCGTGTTCCGCTCGGTCTACGGCGTGTCGGGGCTGCCCTACGATGCGCCCGAGCTGCTGTCCAGCGCCACCGACCTGGGCTTCATGGTGCTGCCCAACTACCGCGCCTGGGTGGTCGTGGCCTCGCTGGTGATCTGCTTTGCGACCTGGTACGTGATCGAGAAGACGCGCCTGGGCGCCTACCTGCGCGCCGGCACCGAGAACCCGCGGCTTGTGGAAGCCTTCGGCGTCAACGTGCCGCTGATGATCACGCTGACCTACGCCTTCGGCTGCGCGCTCGCCGCCTTCGCCGGCGTGCTGGCGGCGCCGGTGATGCAGGTGTCGCCGCTGATGGGGCAGAACCTCATCATCGTGGTGTTCGCGGTGGTCGTGATCGGCGGCATGGGCTCCATCATGGGCGCCATCCTCACGGGCCTGGGCCTGGGCGTGATCGAGGGGCTCACCAAGGTTTTCTATCCCGAGGCTTCTTCGACGGTTGTGTTCGTGATCATGGTCATCGTGCTGCTCATCCGCCCCGCCGGCCTGTTCGGCAAAGAGAAATAAGACGAGCGGCATGAACATGAAAAAAATCCCAATCGTCGTCTACGCGCTGCTGCTGCTCGCGCTCATCGCTGCGCCGTTCTTCGACGCCTACCCGGTGTTCGTGATGAAGCTCATGTGCTTCGCGCTCTTCGCAGCGGCTTTCAACCTGCTCCTGGGCTTCACTGGCCTGCTGTCGTTCGGCCATGCGGCCTTCCTGGGCGGCTCGGCGTATGTGGCGGGCCATGCGATCAAAGTCTGGGGCCTCACGCCCGAACTCGGCCTGATCGCAGGCACGCTCAGCGGCGCCGTCCTCGGCTGGACCTTCGGCATCTTGGCCATCCGCCGCCAGGGCATCTACTTCGCGATGATCACGCTGGCGCTCGCGCAGATGATGTTCTTCGTCGCGCTGCAGGCCAAGTTCACGGGCGGCGAAGACGGCCTGCAGGGCGTGCCGCGCGGCAAGCTCTTCGGCGTCGTCGACCTGTCGAACGACCTCACCATGTACTACGTGGCGCTGGTGATCGTGGTCGCGGCCTTCCTGCTGATCGTTCGCACCATCCACTCGCCGTTCGGACAGGTGCTCAAGGGCATCAAGGAAAACGAGCCGCGCGCGCTGTCGCTGGGCTACGACGTAAGCCGCTTCAAGCTGCTGGCCTTCGTGATCTCGGCCGCGCTGTCGGGCCTGGCCGGTTCGCTCAAGACGTTGGTGCTGGGCTTTGCCACGCTGTCCGACGTGCACTGGACCGCCTCGGGCCAGGTCATCCTGATGACGCTGGTGGGCGGCCTGGGCACGCTGTCGGGTCCCCTCGTGGGTTCGGCGGTGGTCGTGCTGCTCGAGAACAAGATCGGCGAACTCGGCAACTTCCTGGCGCGCATCACGACCGTCGACTGGTTCAACACGCTGGGCGAGTCGGTCACCATGGTCACGGGCCTGATCTTCGTGATCTGCGTGCTCGCGTTCCGCAAGGGGATCATGGGCGAGATCATTGCGTTCATTAATCGGCGGCGCGCGAAGTAGCGCGGCGCCGAAATGAAGAAGTGGAGCTTCGGCTCCTCGGCAAATCAAACTCCCTTAATAAAAGATTGCAGCCATGAAAAAGCAAAAGGAGACAAAATTGAATCGCACGAATCGGCTTCGCCTTGGCAGTTTCGCGCGGGCTGTACGGGACGTGGCGAGCCGACGGCGCGCGTTCTGCACATGTTGCACAAGTTTTCGCGCCCGTCCGGCAGTTGTGGTTAGTTTGTCAGCAACTTATTGCTCAACCTGTCAGCCAAGCATTGCCCCCGCGGGCTTTTTGTCTGCCGACTCGCGCGTCCACGTGCAGAAATGTGTTCATGAGAAATCAGTGCTAAGTCGTTGATTTCAAAAGGACTGAGATTCCTGAGCGTACGGAATCGTCGAACGTTTTTTTTGACAAAAGAGTTCTTCGAATGTCGCTTGCGCAAATTGTGTTCGTGAGGTGCCGCAAGGGACGTCTCGACGGAACAGCTTGGCCATGGCGGCTTCCTTCAGGCAGGGCCGGCCGGCGTCGCGCAGGCTCGCGGCATGCCAGATGAGTTGGCGCGCGGCCTCCAGCTGCGTGGCGCATTCGGCCAGGCGGAACCCGACGGCCTGCTGGTCGAAGATCGCACCGCCGAAGGCCTGGCGCTCCTTGGCATAGGCCAGCGCCACGTCGAAGGCGCTGCGCGCCATGCCCACGCTTTGCGCCGCAATGCCGATGCGTCCGCCCTCGAGCGCGCCCAGTGCGATCTTGTAGCCCTCGCCTTCGGCGCCGATGAGGTTCTCCGCCGGGATGCGGCAGCCGTCGAAATTGATCTGCGCAGTGTCGCTGCTGTGCTGGCCCAGCTTGTCTTCCAGCCGCGCCACGCTGTAGCCGGGCGCATCGGTGGGCACGATGAATGCGCTCATGCCGCGCTTGCCCGCGCCCTTGTCGGTCACCGCGATGACGATGGCGACCTGCCCGTTCTTGCCGCTGGTGATGAACTGCTTCACGCCGTCGATCACGTAGGCATCGCCGTCCTTGCGCGCCGTGGTGCGCAGGCTCGACGCATCGCTGCCGGCCTGCGGCTCGGTGAGGCAGAAGGCGCCGAGCATCTGCCCCTGCGCGAGCGGTTCTCACCTAGTCGACGTCGAATCATGCAAGAAGTCGAAAAGTTTTTGCGCAGCTTCACCAAGTTGCAGTGGTGCCAGAATCCCGAGTGGCTCGATGCCTAGGTCGACGATCGCATTTACCTGGCAAAGCTGTCCACTAGCAAGCAGCGGTGCGACTAGTGAAAGTGGAAGCAGCGCCAAGAGATCTCTCTCTTGCAATAGCCAGAACAGCATTGGCAGTGCGCGCGTGGTGACCGGAAAACCGATCGGTTCCGCCTTGAACTCCGCAGCTAAATGTTCGAAGCGCTCCCTTGCTGCCACTCCGGTCGGCAAGAGCAACCACTCCCAGTCGGACAAGTCTGCTACCTTGACTGAAGTAACGAGCGCAAGCGGATGAGCATAGCGGGCCACCACCACAAAGCGATCTGGAAGCAACGGGTAGAAGACCCAGCCTTCCGGTGACACGGCCGGCCGCCTACATACTGCCAAGTCGACTTCGCTTCTGGCGACAGCGAGCAACTGATCCTCCCCTTCTGCCTCATCGAGTTGCACGTGGATAGAAGGCTCTGCTTCGGCGAATCGAGGCAAAACGCGGACGAGCAGTCCATGGATGGTGACCTGCCCCCTCCCGGCCGTACCAGCGTAGTGGCAGTGAAGTCCGTCAACTTGGAGAATGACGGACATGAGAAAGAGCAGATACACCGAGGAGCAGATCATCGGTTTCATCAAGCAAGCCGAGTCTGGCTTGCCGATCAAAGATCTGTGCCGCAAGGGCGGCTTCAGTGATGCGACCTTCTACAAATGGCGCGCCAAATACGGCGGGATGGACGTGCCCGATGCCAGGCGCCTGCGTGAGCTCGAGGCCGAGAACAACAAACTCAAGAAGCTGCTGGCCGAAGCGCACCTGGACATCCACGCGCTGAACACGGCCTTCGGGGTAAAGCGATAGCCCCGCAAGCCAAGCGCGCGGCCGTCGCCATCATGATCGGGCAATGCGATCTGAGCGAACGACGCGCCTGCAGGCTTGTGGGGCTCTCCCGCGACAGCTACCGCAACCCACCCGAGGTCGATGCCATGACGCAAGAGCTCAGCAACAAGATCGTCGAGATCGCGCATGCACGTCGGCGCTTCGGCTATCGGCGCATCCACGACATGCTGCGCCCGCACTTCCCGGGCGTGAACCACAAGCGCGTCTACCGCCTGTACAGCGCCGCCAACCTGGCGGTGCGCAAGCGCAAGAAGGTCAAACGCCCCGCCAACGAACGCGTGCCGCTGCAACTGGCCACGACGGTCAATGAGGTGTGGAGCATGGACTTCGTCAGCGACAGCCTGAGCACGGGACGGCGCATCAAGTGCTTGACCGTGGCCGATGACTTCAGCCACGAATGCGTGAGCATCTCGGTGGACTGGGGAATCTCGGGGCAATACGTTACGCGACTGCTGGATCAAGCGGCCGTGTTCAGAGGCTACCCGCTGGCTGTGCGCACCGACAACGGCCCGGAGTTCACCAGTCGCGCCTTCATGGGCTGGGCGCAGACCCATGGCATCCGTCACATCCTGATCGAGCCGGGACGGCCCATGCAGAACGGCTACATCGAGAGCTTCAACGGCAAGTTCAGGGACGAGTGCCTGAACGAACAGTGGTTCGAGACGCTGCAGCAGGCCCGATCGGCCATCACGCTCTGGCGCCAGGACTACAACGAGGTCAGGCCGCACAGCAGTTGCCAGCGAATGCCTCCGTCGAAGTTCGCCGAGCTGCATCGCCAGCGCGCTGGCGATGCAGCTCGATCCACCTCAACAACCACCGAGATTAATTAATCTTGCAACCCCGGACTTCCTCGTTATGAATGGCACGGCAGAAGGGGGCAGGTCAATGGCAGAAGAAGAAGCGAGCAGTCGAACGAACCCCGTGCTGCGCTGTTGACGAGCGGCAACGATTTCAGCGCCCCGCGCGATTCCAAGCATCAGCTGGCGCGCGACCGGCAGCAGGTCAATGCACGCTGCGGTAGGTCGCATCCCCCTTGCATGCCGTTCGAACAGCTTCACTTCGAGCATTTGCTCCAGATGAGCCAGGGCTTGAGTTACTCCGGACTGGGTGATTCCGATCGAATTTGCTGTTCGCTGGATGCTGCCGAGCTCCGCCACTCTCAGAACGATTTGCAATTGGCGGAACTTCCCGCGCGTGAGCAAGCGATTGAGCAAGCTATGGACGTTCGATGACATGGTATTAGTAGCACTGATAGCTAGGACCAGAATTTAATTTGGATCGGGGAGCCAGGACATGGAAGATTCGAGATCGCAAAACGACAGGTCATAAAAAGGAGACGAGAAAATGTTGAGGCTACTCGTGGCTATCGCTTGCTTGAGCAGCATCGTAGCGACCGCGCAAACCACCGCTTGGCCAATCCACCCAATCAAAGTTGTTGTGCCCGCTCTACTGGGCGGCCCCTACGACAGGATCATGCGCCCGTTGGCTCAGAAGATGGCCGCATCGCTAGGTCAACCGCTGGTCATAGACAACCGGCCGAGTGCCGGAAACATCGTCGGAACGCAATTCGGAGCTTCTGCAGCGCCTGATGGCTACACGTTGACCATGACTGGCATGTTGAACACGATTGCGCAAGAGATGTACGACAAGGTTCCGTTCGATATTGCGAAGGACTTTGAGCCAGTTGGAGCTATTGGCGAAGGGGCACAGTGGCTCATCGTCCGCTCCGACTCTGGCATCGCAAGTTTGCCGGATCTACTCGCCAAGGCGAAGAAGGCACCTGGGAAGGTCGACTACGCCAGCTCAGGCGCAGGCAGTACCGGTCATCTGCTGATGGAACTGTTGCAGCGGGCGGCCAAAGTGCAGTTGACGCATGTTCCATACAAAGGAGGTGCGCCCGCTTTACAAGACGTGCTCGCCGGCGTAGTGACAGTGATGATCATTCCTCCAAATGCCGCCCAGGCTAGTGTTCAATCCGGAAAGCTCCGGGTGATCGCCGTATCGAGCGCTCAGCGAAGCCCTGCTTGGAAGGATGTCCCCACTTTCGCCGAGCTTGGCTATCCCGACCTTACCGTGAGCTCGTGGGTTGGCCTCTCCGCACCCAAGGGCACTCCTATCGCGGTAGTCGACAAGCTGAACGCCGCATTGATCGAAGCGCTGAACGACAAGGCGCTGCTGCAACAACTCGACACTGAAGGTCTCTCGCCTCTTAGAACCACCCCGAGGCAGTATGGTGACTTGGTAGTGAAAGACCTAAACCGCTGGAGCACGTTGGTTCGGAGCTTGGGCCTTCGCGCCAACTGATTTTTCAAGATATGGCGTACGCGAACTCAAACGGAAGAAAAATCTACTTCGAACTCTGCGGTTCCGGTCCTGCGGTGGTCTTTCTTCATGGGGCTGGTTCCAATGGAGCGACCTGGTGGCAGCAGCTTCCGAGCTTCAGCAAGGCTTTCACCTGCATCACGATCGATCTTCGATGCTTTGGGCGATCCGTCGCCCCACTTGATGAGTTTGGGATGGACCAACTCACGAGCGATGTTCTGGCAGTGCTTGCTCCACTGGACATCGATCAATTTGCGATCGTCGGCCAATCATTGGGCGGCATGGTTGGGCTCCGCCTGTGCCTGGAGCATCCTCAGCGCGTTTGGGCTCTCTGCGCTTGCGACTCGACCTTGGCTGTCGATCATCCGCAGATCAACCGAATCCTCGCAGAACGCCGCCTCACTCAGAAGGCCGTGTCCATCGAGCAAAGGTCATTGGGACGGTGGTTCTTGGCCCATTGCCCCGAGAAAGCGGTCTTGTATGCGCAGATCAATCACTTCAACCCTAGCGCGCGAGACATTGATGAGAATGAGTGGGGCATTGCCCTCGCTACCCTCCTTGCACCTGAGAAGCTTCTCCGCCTGTCAGAACTTCGGAAGGTCATGACGAACACCCTTGTTGTCGTGGGGCGAGAGGATCCGATCGTTCCTGTAAGTGTGGCAGAAGAAATGCTTGACCTGCTTCCCAATGCCGAAATGGTGATTGTGGAAGATGCGGGCCATTCCGCGTACTTTGAAAAACCAGAGGAGTTCAATACGCAGGTGCTGTCATTTCTTGGCAAGCACGCGCCCTTGCCGCCAACATAGCAATTCCCTGGGCAAGGAAGATGGTCGTGCTGCATGCCGAGCTGCGAGTGGCGGAGGTGTTGGACCGAACCCTTTGGGTGAGGTCACGTGGTGCGTCTGCGATCCGCGCTCGCCGCTTGCCATGCAGATGCCTTTGGGCTGAAAGGAAAACGAGGTGGTCGATCCGGGGTTTCTCAGCGGCATGCGCATAGGCCTGCTGAGCGGCTGGCGGCCTGAGCTGCGTTGGCTCAGTGCAGCAGATAGAAGCGATAGTCCGAGCCGCCTGCGGCTGCCCCCTTTCGACAGCCTCGTGCCAGCGGGGCGAAATGCCCCATTCGCAGAAAGAAGCGCAACGCTCTTGCGATGACCATGGTGTGGGCGCTGCTTACGTCCCGCGCCGCAAGACCTTGCCTGGTCGTGCCTCGGTTAGCGAAGCGTCGCGCATCACGGCAGTTCCGTTGACAAAAACGTGAGTCACACCCGTCGACTTGACGTTCGGGTTTTCCAACGTGGAGTGACAGTGGATTCGATCGAGATCGAAGACTGCTAGGTCCGCGTAGTATCCAGCCCGGAGTTCTCCCCGATGCTCCAGCTGGAAACGCCGTGCGGGAGTCCAGGTCAGGCGCCCTACCGCCTCGACAATACCCAGGACGCGCTGATCTCTCACGTACTTCTGAAGGAACGACGCTGCCCACGAGAAAGCGATCGGCGAGAACCGCAGGTCTTTCAAAGCGCCCACTTCGCTGACGGACACGCCATCGGAAATCACCATGCAGTCAGGCTGCCGGATCAATGTGTCAATGTCTGCTTGGCTCGATACCCGTCCGCACCACATCAAGCGAGACATCTCGGCGCCTTCTTCCAGGAGGAGGTCGCAGATGCAATCCCAAGGCGTGGATTGCCGCTCGACGGCAATCTGCTGAATGGTTTTCCCCATGTAAGACGGGTTCGCTCCGCAATGGTAGAGAACCAGCAAGTCCCACCGGTGGTCGGCAAGCAACTTCCAGTTGGGAAATGCGTTCTCCTGCAAGCGGGCGCGGGAAGGTCCGGGTCGCAGTAGGGACCGCAGTTCGTCGCTTGGCAGCTCAAGTGCCCAAGTCGGGAGAGACGCAATGACTTTCGTGGGCCCCCATTCATCGGGAATGACATCGAAGCCCACATCGGCGCCATCCTTGCGCGCCCAGCGCACCATCTCCAGCAGACGATCCGCCGCGCCCTGCGGCGCGCCGTATTTCGGAGCTATGTGAGACAGCTGGAGTTTGGACCGGGTCGTGCGAGCGATGCCGAGCGCTTCACCGACCCCCATTTCGACCAACCAGTCGCGGTTGCGGACGTGACTGGCGTACACCACGTCGAACTCCGCCGCAATCGCACCTGCCTCCAAGAGTTCCACGGCGGTCGCGTGCATGCCTGGCGCGTACTCCAGCCCTGTGGAGATACCAATTGCGCCGTCGTCAAGAGCTTGGCGCAGATACTTCCCCATCGCTGAGAGTTCGTCCGCACCGGCTGCGGAACTAGCCGTTCCTTTAACGGCAAGGCGAACCGTACCGTGGCCAACGTATGAAGCGACGTTCAATACGGGACGCGTGGCCTGGAGCACGTCGAGGTATTCGGCGAACGTCCTCCAGGTGATCTCTGTCGAATCCTGCACCGCGAGAAGGTGCTTCCTCAGCAAAATAGGGTCGGCGCAAGGTGCACAGCTATGACCGCAATTGCCGGCGATCTCGGTCGTGACTCCTTGCGTGATCTGACTCTGGCCACCGGAATCCTTGAGAAACGCAGCATCCGAGTGGGTATGAATATCGATGAACCCAGGTGCAACGATCAAGCCAGAGCAGTCGATCCTCTGACGCGCAGGTGCGTCGACGATGCCTTGCTGCACCCACACGATCCGTTCGCCTGCGATGGCCACCGTGCCCACGAAGGGCTCCGCTTGCCCCTCGCTCGCGACAACCTGGCCGCCGACCAGTAGGTAATCAATCATCATGCTGGCTGGCTCAGTTGTCGATGCGAATGTTCTTCGCCTTGATCAGGCCGGACCAACGTCCTTCTTCGGCCGCAATGAAGCGAGAGAACTCGCCGGCATTCCGGGGGTGGACCACCATGCCCCGGCCTCGCAGGTCTTGCAGCACTGCGGGGTCCTTGAGGACTTCTAGGATTTCCTTCGAAAGGTAATCCTTGATGGCAGAGGGTGTCTTGGCGGGCGCCGCGATGCCGTACCAGAGTGAAACGTCGACTCCAGGGAGGCCCTGTTCTGCAAGGGTTGGGACGTCAGGGAAAGAGTCCATCCGCTTGTCCACGGTGACTCCGAGTACCTTCACCTTGCCTGATTTTGCGAGCTCAGTGGCACTCAGTGCCGACAGGAACATGAGATCGATCTGTCCGCTGAACACTTGGGTCAGCGCAGGAGCGGTACCCGGAAAGGGAACGTGCAGGAGTTCCACGTGTGCGGCCTGCTCCATCAATGCGATGGCGGCGTGCGCGGTGCTTCCAACCCCCCAGCTTGCTGCGGATACCGAGCCGGGCTGTTGCTTTGCCACGCGAACGAGATCCGGAACACTGGCAGCCTTCGAGCTCGGATTGGCAACGAGCGCAAAAGGCATGATGCCCATGAATGCCACCGGGTCCAGATCCTTCGAGGTATAGCTGATGTTCTTGTACACCATCGGGTTCAGCACGTTTGTCTCCGGCAGTGCCAACATGAGGGTATAGCCGTCAGGCTGCGCACGGGCAACGGCCGTCGTGCCTACGATTCCGTTCGCTCCGGGCTTGTTGTCTACCACCACCTGTTGGTTTATTCGCTCCGAAAGCTTCAAGGCCATCAGCCGTGCAATAGCGTCCGTGTTGCCGCCTGCGCTCCAAGGCACGACCAGCCTGATCGGTCGGGACGGGAACTTATCGGTCTGTGCGGAAGCCGGCAGGAGGATGGCCGCCAGCAGGGCGCCGAATGCGAGATTGCGGAAAGACATGGTGGGTTCCTGGGTAGTGAAGTTCCCAATCTAATTGGATCGATTTCTGTCCCGCGTGCCACTTTGTCGTAAATGGAAAGACCGGTTGCGGGTTTCCGGATGAACTACTTATCGAGGGGCAAAAGGTGCCGCGCCGATGCGCCAGGCAGACACGCAGGTCCGGGCTTTCTCAAGCCGCAAGTCAGAGGAGGGCACGCGTGCGCAAGGTCACATAACTGGGTCATCAGGTGCCAGGCGAACACCCTCAACCCTCAGTGGCAGACCACGACGAACTCGCATTGTCCCAGCGTGCAATTCGGCCACCGCGGACTTGAAGGATCTCGATGGCTCGAGTGTGCTGCAGCGTTGAGTGTTCAGGCGACTTCCAGCGCAATCGCGCGTCACAGATGACGAGGTCGCCCGCGACTGCGCGAACAGTCTTGCGAAGGTCGTAGTGGGTGTATCTCGAGTACCGCTCACGGACGAAGGGGCGCAGTTGCTCTTTCCCGGTCAGGACAACGGCGCCGAGGTCGGCGACAACGTCATCCGTGAAGATATCCAGAATGAGATCAGTATCCAAGGTGCTGACGGCCGCCACCACTTGATCCAGCCAATTCTGTGCGGTCTCCGCATCGAGGGCCGCACTGCCTTCTTGATAGCTCTTCCAATCGGTCATGGGGTATCTCTCCGATAAATAAATGTGGAATCGGGACGCCTGACGATCAAGCCTCGTAAGCCACGCCGTCGCGGCCAGGGTCGGCGCCGCCCTCGAGGCGTTCGCCGTTGATGCGGATCCCGTGCACAGAAGCAATCGTGTACCCGAACGGATTCCGAACCACTTCGTAGCCCAGACTCTCAAGCGGCCGGGACACGGAGCGTGGAATGCGATTCGAAATATCGATGATGTTGCTCGTGGACGAGAAGCGCGCAGCAGATACGGCCTCTTGCATGCTCATCCCATGATCCGCAACGTTCAGGATTGCCTGCAGCACGCCCATCGCGATCTGCGTTCCGCCCGGCGCGCCAAGCACAATTTCGGGCTCGTCTCCGCGGAACACGATGGTGGGACAGGCCGAAGTGAACCTTGCCTTTCCGGGTGCGATGCTGCCCGTTCTGCCTGGTCGCGGGTCGAACACGCCCATGCAGCCGTTGTACATGAAGCCAAGGCCGGGCGTCATCACACCGGACGGCATCGCGAGCGAATGCGTGATGGCAACACAATTGCGGTCTCCATCCACCACGGAAAGGTGCGTCGTGTCCTTTGGAACAGGGGCGCCCAAGTTAAGACGGGGCACGTCGGCCTTCTCGCCGGCATTGATAGCGGCAGCAGCCTGCGCCGCGTAAGCCTTGGAGAGCAGGCGATCCAGCGGCACCTCTAGAAATGCCGGGTCACCGAGATGCCGGTCCTTGTCGATGGTGGCGCGCTTCATCGCCTCACATACGATGCGGATGTATTCCGGCGTGTTGTGCCCGAGCGCCCTCAGGTCGAACTGCTCCAAGATGTTGAGCATCTGGAGCAGCATCGCGCCGCCACCAGGAGGCTGGTTGGTGGTGATGCGTCGGTCCCTGTAGCTTCCTACCAGTGGAGCGTTCTCGCGTGGTGCGTAGGTCGCGAGATCTTGCAAAGACAGCAGGCCGCCGTGGGCAGCCAGGTCCTCCACCATACGATGGGCGAGTTCACCGCGGTAGAAGGACACTGCTCCATCACGCGCGATCGTCTCCAGCGTGTTCGCGTAGTCCGGGTTTCGCAGCGGTGTGCCGATGGTCTTGGGAGTGCCGTCCGGCCGGCAGAAAAGTTCCCGACCGGAGGCCGAGTACAGGAGCCGCTCTCTGTTGCTTACTCGACCAGCGAGCGGCTCGTCGATCCAGAACGCATACATCGCCGGCCGTACCATGAACCCGTCCCGGGCCCATGCAATGGCAGGTGCGACCACTTCTCGCCACGGAAGGCGGCCATGCCGTGTGTGCAGGCGCTCTAGTCCGCAGAGCGTTCCTGGAACGGCGATGGCTTGGTAGCCGATGTCGTTCAAGCGGCCCTTGATGCTGAAGCCAAAACCGTCGCGCGTCTCACCCTCCAGCAAGTGCTCCCACATCTCTGCTCGAGCGCCAAGCGGCGCGGGAGCGTGGAAGTCCACATACTCGTGAATGCCGGCTTCTGGGCGGTGTACGGCGGCCGTGCCGAAGCCGCCGATGCTGCACATCAGCGGATCCACCACCGTTTGCACAAGGGCGCAGGCGACTGCCGCGTCGACCGCGCTCCCGCCTGCCCGCAGAATTTCAACGCCCGACTCCGCCGCTTCAGGCTGCGGGCAGCTCACCATTCCTTTGCCGCTCATGTGGACTCCTTGTATCAAGTCGAGCCCACGGCGGCAGTGGCGCGCTGCCGCTCGGCCGGGCGGAGTGTGCTATCGGAACGTCATGCGTCCGGAGTGTTGTCGACCTCTTGCCGTTCAACGCTGGGCAGCTTCTCGTACTCCTCGATGTACCGCGGCACCGGGACGTCCTGCCGACCTTGGGGGTCGCGGGTGGCACCCGCGAAGACCTGCTTGATCAGCAGTTCGCCGGCCCAGCAATCGCGGTCCAGATCGAACTCGAAATCCGTTGGCGGACCCGCCCGCATCTTTGCAACTGCCTCGACAATGGGAATGCGCATCACCGTCGTGCTGTTCAACTCCTTGGAGTTCGGAGGCCTCACATCGGCAAAACGGCCTTTCAGGACGTGGCGCGCGTAGGCCTCGAAGGAGGCGAGTTTCTCCTGCGGATCGGTCACTTCTTCTGGACGCCCCAACACCACCACGGAACGGTAGTTAACAGAGTGGTTGTAGAGCGAACGTGCCAAAACCAGGCCATCCACATGAGTGACGAGGACGCACACCTCCCCACTCAGCGCCGCGCTGAGCATCGTGCTCTGGTTGGAGCCGTGAATGTAGATGTAGTCGCCCATCCGGCCATAGCCAGTCGGCAACACGCGGGGCGCCCCTTCGTGGACGTAGGCCACATTGCACATGAACCCTTCGTCAAGAATTGCCCGAATAGCATCCTTGTCGTAGATCCCCCGGTGAGGGCGACGGGTTAGCGTCGTGCGGTCTGTCGCTTTGTACTTGTCACTCATGTGTTTTCCTTCGTATTGCGGGCCTTAGATGCCCTGAACGGCGGCGAAAGATGCTCCCGTACCACGCCATTCTTGACGGACCTGAATTCCAGCATCAGGCCACTTTACGGCTTCGCTGCAGGCCACTTTTTCTTGCGCCACCAAGCTGCGCGACCGCTTAAGCTTCATTCGGGAATTTCACTTCGGCAGGTCGCCGCGCAATAAAATCGGCGCGGATCTGCTCGTATGCCGCTCCTGCACGCAGTACCTTGGCGTCGCCGCCGTACGGGCCGATCAGCTGGATGCCCATGGGCCAACGGCCGTTCGGATGGAAGCCGGCGGGTACCACCAAGGCAGGCAAGCCGCCAAGGGTGGCATAGATTGCGACCTCCATCCAGCGGTGGTAGGTGTCCATCTCGCGTCCCGCGATCTGTTTGGGCCAGCGCTCCTGCGCGTTGAACGGCCAACACTGCGCGGAAGGCAGCACGAGCAGGTCCCACTGATTCAGCATGGTGCGCATGTGCTGGTAGTAATTCGTGCGAACCTGGCTTGCCTGACGGAAATCGGTAAAGCTCATGCCGCGCGAGCACTCGTACTCCCACTGAGCCTCCGGCTTGATCTTCTCCTTGGCACCTGGCAGTTGCATGAGCGCCCCGACACGTGGCCCCGCGCCTGCGCGGCGCCAAGTCAGCCAGCATTCCCACAGCTGCTTGGGATCGAACCCCAATGGCACCTCCTCGACCACGGCGCCCGCCGCTTCGAGGTGACGAAGCGCTTCGCGACAGGCGTCCAGCACCCCGGTTTCCATCGCGAGGTGGCCGCCAAGGTCGCCCAGCCAGCCTATGCGCATGCCGCTGAGAATCCCCGGATCGACGGCCTCGTGTTCCTTCCAGCCCAAAGGCATCTGCATGGAAAGCGGCGAGCGCGGATCGAAACCGCTTTGTGTGGCCAAGAGCCGCCCCACGTCGCGGATGCTACGGCCCATGGGACCCTCGTTCGAGAGCAGGTCGATCCACACGTCCGACATTCCAGCCTGGGGTACTCTTCCTTGCGATGGGCGCATGCCGAAGACGTGGTTCCAGCCTGCCGGGTTCCGCAGTGAACCCATTCCGTCTGACCCGTCCGCGACCGGGAGCATGCGCTGCGCCAGGGAAACGGCCGCCCCTCCGCTGCTGCCGCCGGCGCTCACTGCCGGATCCCATGCATTGCGGGTCACACCCCACAGAGTGCTGAACGTATGCGAGCCCAGCCCGAACTCAGGCGTCGTCGTCTTGCCGATCACGATGCAGCCTGCGGCCTTCATGCGTGCAGTCAGGATGGAGTCGCTCGTGGGCATATTGCCGGCCAGCAGCTCGCAACCTTTCGTGGTGGGGAAGCCAACGACGTCTGCGAAATCCTTAACGGCCATGGGGATGCCATGCAGCCAGCCCCGCACCTTGCCGCTGGCCAGGTCGGCGTCAGCAGCATCGGCTTCAGCCAATAGCTTCTCGACCGGAGCCATGTTGACGATAGTGTTGAAGGTGGGGTTGAGCGCACCAATGCGATCGACCGTGGCCTGCATCAGCTCGCGGCAAGAGAACGACCGGCGCCGCAGGCCATCTGCGAGTTCGGAAGCCGTCAGGTCGGTCAAGGCAGGCCTCACGGAGGCGGTTTCACTCATCATTTCTCCTTGCTTCGGCTGGGCTCGTACGGAATCCGTCCGCATCGAGCCACTTAACGTCGTCTGTCATATAAGTGGCCCGCCCGAATGCATCTTCAGCGGGCCATACTCGGCTCCATGCCGAGGCTTCTTGGCGCATTCTTGACGGTGAACAGCGCGATGGACGGGCCACTTCCAATGGATGAATCGAACCACTTCGGTGCACAGCCCAAGCCCCGGCGACGGCGAGCGCGGGTATCCAGGGCACGCCTGCTTGAGTTCCTGGTGATCAACCGGCAAAGCCCGGTGACCGTGGTGGACCAGGTTGCCACCGGGATTGAACACCTGATCGTCACCGGCGGCCTGAGATCAGGTGACCTCCTGCCGTCCACGCGCGAGCTCGCCCGAACGCTCGACATCGGCAGGGCCACTGCGCTCAGTGTCATCGCCAGGCTCAGCGCGGAGGGATTCGTCGAGACCCGCGTCGGCTCTGGCTCGAGAGTGCGCGAGCGATCAGCCGACTTGTTGACCGGGAGTGCCGCGCCCGCGCCAAGCTCGCTCAAACGCAGCCAGGTGCCGGGCGCCGTGGCCATTCAGCAGCAGGTTGCCTTGCTGGACACCTTGCCAAAGCATGTCTCGCGCAGCACCAGTTTGATGGATTTGCAGAGCCTGTCGGTGGCTACGCCTTTCGCACCAGGGATGCCGGCAATTGATCAGTTCCCCTATCACTCCTGGAGCGACTTCTGTGCAAAGTCCTGGAAGCACGCGACGGCGGCCATGCTGGAAACTCGCGACCCGGCCGGCTACAGGCCGCTTCGGGAGGCACTTGCCGGCTACCTGGCGAGTGCACGTGGGGTACGTTGCACGGCGGACCAGATCATCATTGTCTCTGGTGCTCAGCACGCGTTCGATCTCACCTTGCGCGTGCTGATGCAGCCGGGTGACCGGGTGTTGATTGAGGATCCGGGCTTCCTTGGCGCCAGGAATGCCATGCTGTCGGCAGGATTGAATCTGAGGGGGGTCCCGTTAGATGAAGAAGGTGTCATGGTGCCGGACGACAACGGCGGCGCCAAGCTGCTCTACACCACCCCGTCGCACCAGTATCCGATGGGTAGAACCATGAGCCTGGCGCGCCGCCGGGCACTGCTGGAGTGGGCGCACCGGACATCCTGCTTCATCTTCGAAGACGACTACAGCAGCGAATTTCGGTATGACGGCAAGCCTTTGCCTTCCCTGCAGGGGTCTGACGAGTACAGCCGGGTGATCTACGCTGGAACGTTCAACAAGATCATGTTCCCGTCCTTGAGGCTGGGTTACCTCGTCGTCCCGGAAGAACTCGTTGATGTTTTCCTGAGTATCAGAACCTGGTCGGACGGCTGTCCTCCGGGCGTGATCCAGGCTGCCATGCTCCAGTTCATCGAACGGGGCGCTTTTTACTCGCACATCCGCCGGTTGCGAGAGATCTACGCAGCACGCCACTCGCTGCTGTGCGAGCTGATCTCCCAGAAGATGGGACTGATGCTGTCGGTCATCTCGGATCCGGCTGGACTGAACCTCGCGGCGGTCGCGAAGCGCCCGATGGACGACGTGGCCCTCTCACGCCGTGCTCGCAATGCGAATATCGTCTGTCCGCCCCTGTCTCAGTACTTCGTCCATGTGGAACCGCAGTGTGGGTTCCAGTTTGGCTTCGCTTCGAGCAACGAGGCTCAGATGAAGGCGGCCATCGACCGACTCGAAGTGGTCTGGGGCCAAGGCGCGTCGACTGCTACTTAACTGGTCTGAGGAACCGGCGCGAAGTGGCATGCAGCAGGAGACCTTCGATGCTTACGCTTCTCGGATCACGAAGGGAACCGCTCATGCTTCAGACTCGAATTGGCTACGAACTTGCTCAAGATGACACGGAGGCACGCCGCCTGGCGCTGATCGTGCTACGCACGGACCGCACCATCGAGGGCGAGGTGCGATCGAGCCTTCCAACCTCGCAGCCCGTCTCGCTGTACCACAGTCGCATCTTCAACGACTTCGAGATCTCCGCCGCGACCTTGGAAGCCATGTCGGACCTGCTGCAGCCGACGGCGGCCTTGATCCCTGCCGAGTTCAAGCCGCACGTGGTGGGATACGGCTGCACGTCTGCCACGATGCTCCTGGGAGAGGAGCGGGTGGCAAGCATCATCCGCCAAGCACATCCAGGCGTGCAGGTGACCGAACCGGTTACTGCTTGCATTGCGGCATGCAGGTCGCTGGGCATGAAGAAGATCAAGCTCGTCACCCCCTACGAGAGCACGGTGAACCGGAAGATCGTCGACGGACTGCGCGCCCGCGGGCTGGACGTGGACTCCGTGGTCTCGTTCGAAGAGCCCGATGACCTGAAGGTGGGCGCCATCTCCACGAACAGCGTGGTCGAAGCCGCCGTCCATGCGGGCGGTGGATTGACGCCGGACGTCGATGGTGTCTTCATTTCATGCACCACGTTACCGAGCTTCAGTGCCATTCCGATCATCGAGCGCCTCACGGGCAAGCCCGCCACTTCAAGCAATCATGCGTTGGCATGGCACATGCAGAAGCTTGCCGGCATCAAGAAGTTCCAGAGCTCGCTCGGGCGCCTCTACGCGGACTAGCCGTGGCAGGTCCTCCGACGGAGTTCCCGCCTCCTGCGACATGCTTCGCCGCCGCAACTTCGTCCGTGAGAACGCCGTCACCTTATGCTTGATCTCGACGAATACCTGAAGAGGATACTCAGGGCCCGTGTGTACGACGTGGCCGTGGAGACCCCGTTGCAGCCCGCCAGAGAGTTGTCGGGTCGGCTCGGCAATCAGGTTCTCTTGAAGCGCGAAGACCAGCAGGCCGTGTTCAGCTTCAAGCTCCGCGGCGCTTACAACAAGATCGCACAGTTGTCGCCCGAGGAGCTGCGTCGCGGGGTGATCTGTGCTTCTGCGGGTAACCATGCTCAGGGTGTCGCACTTGCGGCGCGGCGCTTGGGCGCGACTGCAGTCATCGTCATGCCTGTTACCGCGCCACGAGTCAAGATCGAGGCGGTCAAGGGACTGGGGGGCACCGTGGTGCTGCACGGGGAGAGCTACTCCGAGGCCTACGCTCATGCCCTGGAACTACAGGAGGCAGACGGGTTGACGTTTGTGCATCCGTTCGACGACCCCGATGTGATCGCCGGGCAAGGCACGGTAGGCATGGAGATCCTGAGGCAGCATCAAGGGCCGCTGCAAGCCGTGTTCGTGCCTGTCGGCGGCGGCGGGTTGATCGCTGGCGTCGCTGCGTACGTCAAGGCGGTCCGCCCGGAGGTTCAGGTGATCGGAGTGCAGACCATCGACTCGGATGCCATGGCGCGGTCGGCTCTAGCTCGCGAACGCATCACACTGGGCGACGTGGGCTTGTTCTCGGATGGAACGGCCGTGAAGCAGGTGGGCGCGGAGACGTTCCGCATCGCCAGCAGCCTCGTGGACGGCTATGTGACGGTGGATACGGATTCCATGTGCGCGGCGATCAAGGATGTATTCACCGACACTCGCAGCATCGTGGAACCGTCTGGAGCGCTTGCAGTGGCCGCCGTGAAGCAGTACGTCAAGCAGCGAAAGACGCGCGGAGAGACGTATGTAGCCATTCTCAGCGGCGCCAATATGAACTTCGACAGGCTCCGGTTCGTTGCGGAACGGGCGGAGATCGGTGAAGAGCGGGAGGGCCTGCTCGCGGTCACGCTTCCCGAATCACCTGGAAGCTTGTTGCGCCTGTGCAAGACCATCGACAACCTGTCCGGCCCCGCCCGCAGCATCACGGAACTCAAGTACCGTGTATGCGACGCCGAGAATGCCTCGGTGCTGGTCGGGCTGACGATCCACTCCGCAGGGGAAACGCAACGCGTTGCGGAAGTCCTGACGCACGCTCGCTTCTCCGCCCAAGATCTGACGCACGATGAACTGGCCAAGGAGCACATGCGGCACATGGTGGGCGGGCGCTCGCCGCTCGCTGCAGGCGAGCGTGTGCTGCAGTTCGTCTTTCCGGAGCGTCCGGGTGCGTTGATGCAATTTCTCTCGTCATTGCCGCCCAACTGGAACATCACGATGTTCCACTACCGCAACCAAGGCGCCGACTATGGCCGGGTGTTGGTTGGCCTGCAGGCGCCCAGCCCAGACGAGGACGATTTCCACCGTGTTCTGGAGAGAGTGGGCTATCCGCATGAGGAGCTCACGTCCGCTCCTTCCTACCGGCTTTTCCTGGGGCCACGCAGCTAACCACCGGCAGCACGAGGGGAGCGCGCTTGCACCTTCATTCACCCGAAGGAGTTGACCGGCGTCACTATCATGAGGAGCCGCGCGGGTGAATGGCCCACGTTCTTGCCGCTGTGTGGCTGTTCGCAAGAGAAGTGGACACAGTCGCCTGGCTCGAGCACCAGTGTTTTGTCGCCGATTCGGAATTCAAACTGCCCGTCCAACAGGTACAGCACTTCCTCGCCTGCGTGCGTCAGGACCTCCGGGTTCATCGACTCGCCCACCGGGTAGACCAGTTCAAAAGCGCTCATCTGCTGATCGATGAGCTCTCCACTCATGAGGTGGTACGAGTATCCCCGAGCAGTGAGTGGCGGTTCGCCACCGCGGTCCTTGGCTCTGTTCAGGATGTAGCGCGGAGCGGCTTTTGCACCAGGATCCTCGAAAAAATCGCCCAGTGGGATGCCGAGGCGGCCCGCAATCACGATCAGGTTGGAGATCGAGGCACTCGATTCGCCGCGTTCCAGGCGCGACAGGAAACCCGGGGAGAGGTCTGTGTCTTTGCTCAGACGCTCGAGGGTGATCTGCTTGGCGCGGCGGGCTTCCCTGATCCTCGCACCGAGCCGGATTGCAACGGCCCGGGTCCTTTCCTCGAGTTCTGATTTGTTCTTGTCCATCGCAGCGCTGATTTTGTGTGTGGTGCAAATCTACCATCGCGGCACGGTGCGGCAAAGAACCCAGGACGTGGAGCTCACAGGCAGGCGCCGGTGGCGCTACTTCCCGCCTGTGAACTGGGTAAGGCTTCTGGCCGAGCCGGGGTCGCGGCCAGACATTCGGGCCGGTATGTCGATGGAGTCGACGGGCGAGACAATCATCAACAGGCGTGCCTCTCCGTGCCCGATGTTCTCGCCGGTATGCGGTTGATCACAAGCAAAGTGCACGCAGTCGCCGGGCTCCAAGACCATCGCGTCGGAACCGATGCGGAACTCCATGGTGCCTTCAAGAAGATAGAGGACTTCCTCGCCTCGGTGTGTCAGTACCTCTGGATGCATCGTCTCGCCGGCAGGGTAGACGAGTTCGAACGCGCTGACCTGCTCGCCCTCCAGATCGCCGCTGGTGAGGCGGTAGGTGTAGCCGCCGGCACTCAGCGGAGCTTCGCAACTCCTGTCCTTTGCCCGCGTCAACACATAGTCGGGTCGGGGACATTCTTGCGCATCTTCGAAGAAGTCACGCAATGCGATCCCCAGGCTCTCCGAGATCACGATGAGGTTGGAGATCGAAGCGCTTGTCTCTCCGCGCTCCAGGCGAGACAGAAAGCCCGCCGATAGGTCGGTCTTGGCGCTGAGGACTTCAAGGGTGATGGCTCTGGAGCGTCGTGCATCACGCAACCGCTCACCCAAACGCCTGGCCACTGTCCTGATGGTCTCGTCGAGGTCGGCTTTGTTTTCTTCCATGAGTTTCGTTGCTATCTGAGTGCATCACTGAAAGGTGCGGCATGCACCAAGGTGGTTCTCGTCCGCCATTCCCCGTGCCTTGGAGACGTTCCTCGGCAGGCACGAAACATGCATCATAGGCAAAAAATGACCAATAACTTTCCCTATAGACAAATGTGCATAACATGCACATCATTGTGTTCCTAACGCAAATTTGAAGCGATGACAGTTCCAGGCATTTCAGGCGGCATGACGGAGACCGACGTTGGGGGCAGCTACGCGCTCGTCGTCGAGGGCTTAACCAAGGAGTTCGGCGGCTTCACCGCCGTGAACAATGTTGACCTTCGGGTGCGGCGCGAGACCATCCACGCCCTGATCGGCCCCAATGGCGCGGGCAAGACGACGTGCTTCAATCTGATCACTCGATTCGTCCGACCCACCTCCGGCCGCATCTTCTACAACGGGCAGGACATCACTTCGGCTGCGCCCGAAGACGTTGCCAGCCAGGGTCTGGTGAGATCTTTTCAGATCTCCGCCATCTTTCCGAAGCTGTCGCTCGGCGAAAACGTTCGTGTGGCGCTGCAGCGCCGGCTGGGAACGACGTATCACTTCTGGAAGCCGCTCTCCAGCCTCAAAGCCCTGGATGCGGACGTGGACCGGCTGCTCGATTCGGTGGGTTTGCTTTATCAGCGCGACCATGACCTGCCCCCTTCTGCCGTGCCATTCATAACGAGGAAGTCCGGGGTTGCAAGATTAATTAATCTCGGTGGTTGTTGAGGTGGATCGAGCTGCATCGCCAGCGCGCTGGCGATGCAGCTCGGCGAACTTCGACGGAGGCATTCGCTGGCAACTGCTGTGCGGCCTGACCTCGTTGTAGTCCTGGCGCCAGAGCGTGATGGCCGATCGGGCCTGCTGCAGCGTCTCGAACCACTGTTCGTTCAGGCACTCGTCCCTGAACTTGCCGTTGAAGCTCTCGATGTAGCCGTTCTGCATGGGCCGTCCCGGCTCGATCAGGATGTGACGGATGCCATGGGTCTGCGCCCAGCCCATGAAGGCGCGACTGGTGAACTCCGGGCCGTTGTCGGTGCGCACAGCCAGCGGGTAGCCTCTGAACACGGCCGCTTGATCCAGCAGTCGCGTAACGTATTGCCCCGAGATTCCCCAGTCCACCGAGATGCTCACGCATTCGTGGCTGAAGTCATCGGCCACGGTCAAGCACTTGATGCGCCGTCCCGTGCTCAGGCTGTCGCTGACGAAGTCCATGCTCCACACCTCATTGACCGTCGTGGCCAGTTGCAGCGGCACGCGTTCGTTGGCGGGGCGTTTGACCTTCTTGCGCTTGCGCACCGCCAGGTTGGCGGCGCTGTACAGGCGGTAGACGCGCTTGTGGTTCACGCCCGGGAAGTGCGGGCGCAGCATGTCGTGGATGCGCCGATAGCCGAAGCGCCGACGTGCATGCGCGATCTCGACGATCTTGTTGCTGAGCTCTTGCGTCATGGCATCGACCTCGGGTGGGTTGCGGTAGCTGTCGCGGGAGAGCCCCACAAGCCTGCAGGCGCGTCGTTCGCTCAGATCGCATTGCCCGATCATGATGGCGACGGCCGCGCGCTTGGCTTGCGGGGCTATCGCTTTACCCCGAAGGCCGTGTTCAGCGCGTGGATGTCCAGGTGCGCTTCGGCCAGCAGCTTCTTGAGTTTGTTGTTCTCGGCCTCGAGCTCACGCAGGCGCCTGGCATCGGGCACGTCCATCCCGCCGTATTTGGCGCGCCATTTGTAGAAGGTCGCATCACTGAAGCCGCCCTTGCGGCACAGATCTTTGATCGGCAAGCCAGACTCGGCTTGCTTGATGAAACCGATGATCTGCTCCTCGGTGTATCTGCTCTTTCTCATGTCCGTCATTCTCCAAGTTGACGGACTTCACTGCCACTACGCTGGTACGGCCGGGAGGGGGCAGGTCAACCAAGTGGCAGGAACGCTGTCCTACGGCCGCAAGCGCGCACTGGAGATTGCGACGACTCTGGCGCTGGAGCCTCAGGTGCTTTTGCTCGACGAGCCGATGGCGGGGATGGGACGCGAGGACATCGAGACCGTCGCGGCGCTCATTCAAAGGGTCTCGAAGGGGCGGACCGTCTTGATGGTCGAGCACAACCTGGGCGTGGTCGCGCGGCTCGCGAACACGATTACCGTTCTGTGTCGCGGGGAGGTGCTCGCGGAAGGAACCTACGAGGCCGTTTCAAAGAATCCCGAGGTTGTGTCCGCCTATATGGGAGGCGCTCATGGCTGAGGCCCATCTTCGTGTCGGCGACTTGCACGCGCAGTATGGCGAGAGCCGGATTCTGCATGGGATGAATTTCACCGTTCATCGAGGCGAGGTCGTCACCCTCCTTGGTCGAAACGGTGCAGGCAAGACGACGACGCTTCGCGCCATCATGGGCTTGGTCGCAAGGAAAAGCGGTTCCGTAGTGTTCGAGGGTCGGGAACTATCGGGGCGGCTTCCCGAGGCAGTCGCCCGCGCCGGCATAGCGTGGTGCCCCGAGGAGCGGGCCATCTTCTCCGGCTTGACTGTGCAGGAAAACCTCATGCTTCCACCCGTGGTGCGTCCTGGAGGCATGAGCGTCCAAGAAATCCTGACGCTGTTCCCGAATTTGGCTCAGCGCATGAAGAGTCCTGGAACGAAGCTGTCCGGCGGAGAGCAGCAGATGCTTGCCCTCGGCCGCATCCTGCGCACCGGCGCGCAGCTGCTGCTGCTCGACGAGCCGAGCGAGGGATTGGCCCCGGTGATCATCGAGCAGATCGGCTTGACGATCCAGAAGCTCAAGGCGCGTGGCATCTCCATCCTACTGGTTGAGCAGAACGTGAGGTTCGCGACCAGCGTGGCCGATCGTCACTACGTCGTGGAGCATGGCGAAGTAGTCGACACGTTCTCCAGCGCAGAGGTCGACAACAAGAGCGCTCAGTTGAGCGCCTACCTGAGCGTGTGAGGCGCCACATGAGCATCGAATCAATTTTCGGCATCCCCACAAATGCGTTCATGAGTCAGCTCTTGCTGGGTCTGATGAACGGGGCGTTCTACGCCATGCTGAGCCTTGGCCTGGCAATCATCTTCGGCCTGCTCAATGTGATCAACTTCCTGCACGGCGCTCAGTTCATGGTCGGAGCGTTCGTGGCCTGGATGTTGTTGACGTGGGCCGGCGTCGGATACTGGGTTGCGCTGCTGGTGGCGCCGCTTGCCGTCGGACTGGCAGCTGTGCTCGTTGAGCGGCTGCTGCTGCGGCACCTGTATCGCCTGGACCACCTCTACGGGATGCTGTTGACCTTCGGACTGATGCTGATCGTTGAGGGCGTGTTCAGGAAGAGCTTTGGTTCATCGGGACTGCCTTACCCGAACACGATGCCGGGAGGAATGGACCTGGGATTTATGTTCCTGCCGTACTACCGCGCCTGGGTGGTGGTCGTGTCGTTAGCGGTCTGCCTGGCTACATGGCTTCTCATCGAGAAGACCCGATTGGGAAGCTACCTTCGTGCCGCGACCGAGAACCCTGAGGTTGTGCGGGCATTCGGAATCAACGTTCCTGTCTTGCTCACGCTTACCTATGCCTTTGGCGCGGGACTCGCGGCACTGGCTGGGGTCATGGCGGCTCCGATTTATCAAGTCAGCCCGCTGATGGGCTCCAACCTGGTCATCCTCGTCTTCGCGGTCGTCGTCATCGGTGGCATGGGGTCGATCATGGGCTCCATCCTGACGGGATTCTCGCTGGGTGCCGTCGAGGGACTGACCAAACTCTTCTATCCACAGGCGTCCGCCACCGTGATCTTCCTCGTCATGGTCATCGTGCTGCTTGTCAAGCCGGCGGGGCTCTTCGGAAAGATCAAGTGAGAACACTATGAGACAAGACGCTTCTTTGACACTTCGCCCGATCGTCTTCCTGTTGGCGGCTGCAGTGATTGCGCCCGCGCTGATCTACCCCATCTTCCTGATGAAGGTGATGTGCTTCGCGATATTCGCGTGTGCGGTCAACTTGCTCGTCGGCTATGTTGGGCTGTTGTCACTCGGGCACTCCATGTTTTTTGGCATGTCTGCCTATGTCACGGCGTATACCCTCAAGGAATGGGGTTGGCCGTTCGAGGTTGCGCTGCTCTGTGCCGTCTTGGCGAGCACGGTGCTGGGATTTATCGCCGGCGCCATCGCGATCCGAAGGCAAGGAATCTACTTCGCGATGATCACGTTGGCCCTGGCGCAGATGGTCTACTTCTTCTGCCTTCAGGCGCCGTTCACTGGCGGTGAAGACGGTCTGCAGAAGGTTCCTCGGCCAGTGGTCCTTGGCCTGCTCGACACCGCCAACGACAACGTTCTCTATGTAGTGGTGCTCGCGATGTTCCTGGCGGCGTTCGCCATCTATCACCGGACGATTCATTCACCTTTCGGCCAGGTGCTCGAAGCCATACGCGACAACGAGCCGAGAGCCGTCTCGCTGGGCTACAAGGTCAATCGATACAAGTTGCTGGCGTTTGTGCTCTCGGCCGCGCTGACCGGGTTGGCTGGCGGAACCAAAGTGCTCGTCTTCCAACTCGCTTCACTCACAGACGTGAATTGGCACATGGCCACCGAAGTGGTTCTGATGGTGCTGGTCGGCGGCATGGGTACCGTCCTGGGTCCTTTGGTGGGAGCGGTCTGCATTCTCGCCATGCAGGAATATCTGGCTCCGCTTGGTGAGTGGGTGATGGTGATCCAGGGGGTGATCCTGGTCACTGTGGTCATGGTGTTCCGTCGCGGATTGGTGGGTGAATTCGAGGCATGGCGCACTCGCAAAAGTTCACTGACCGAGGCTGCTAAACACCCCGGCCATCAAGAACGCGCTGTCGGACTTGCCACCCCGGAGGGTGCGAATCCACATCGTTGATCTCCCTTTTTTTGATTTTCAGTTTGCATGAGATGCACAAGTGTTGCCCTGGATGCACGCGAGTGCAGACACCTTTTCCATGACCACTCCCCACTTCCTTAGAAAGAAATGAACATGTCCTCGAAAGCGCTCAAGTTCTTCGCAGCCGGCTTGGCTGCGCTCACTGCCATCGCGAGCGTTGTCGCCTCGGGACCTGCCAGTGCGCAAGTGTCAGGCGATGTCGTGAAGATCGGCATCCTGAACGACCAGTCCGGCCTGTATTCAGACTTGGCCGGCGTTGGCTCGGTGGAGGCCGCACGCCTCGCGATCGAAGAGTTCGGTGGCCAGGTGCTCGGCAAGAAGATCGAGCTTGTCTGGGCGGACCACCAAAACAAGGCGGACATCGGCGCAGGCATCGCGCGAGCCTGGTTCGACAAGGACGGCGTCGACGCGATCGCCGATTTCTCGAACTCCAGTGTGGGGTTCGCCGTGCAGGCACTCGCGAACGAGCGCAAGAAGATCACGCTGATCACTGCAGCGTCCTCCGACTTCACTGGAAAGGCGTGTACGCCGTTGTCCACCCAGTGGGTCTACAACAGCTACAGCAACGGCTATGGCCTGGCCCGTCTCATGACCCAACGCGGCCTGGACTCCGTCTATCTCCTGACCGTGGACTACGCGTTTGGCCATGCCTTCGCGAACGATGTTCGAAAGGCCGTCACCGACAACGGCGGAAAGGTCGTCGGCGAGTTGCGTTTTCCCCTCAATTCCTCGGACCTGAGTTCGTACCTGCTTCAAGGGCAGGCCTCCAAGGCCAAGCTGATCGTGGCGGCGAGCGCCGGCAGCGACATGACCTCGATCGTCAAGCAGGCGACTGAATTCGGCATCACCCCGAAGCAGGCGCTGGCGGCTCCCTCTGTCTTCCTGACGGATGTGCACAGCATGGGGCTGCAAGCCGCGCAAGGCCTGCAGTTCCTGACGGCGTTCTATTGGGATCGAACCGCGGCCTCCCGCACTTGGTCCGAGAAGTTCTTCGCGCGCCGCAAGGCCATGCCGACGATGACTCAGGCGGGGGTCTATTCCGCCGTGCGGCATTACCTCAAGGCCATCGAGGCCGCAAAAACCGACGACGCGGCTGCGGTCGCCAACAAGATGCGCGAACTGCCCATCAAGGACATGAACATCGAGAACGGCCGCGTCCGCGAGGACGGGCAAGTAATGCACGACATGTACCTCGTTGAGGTCAAGAAGCCGGCCGAATCCAAGCGCGCCTGGGACTACTACAAGGTCGTTGCCACCGTCCCTGCGGAGCAAGCCTTCCAGCCGCTCGGCGCCAGCGCCTGTCCGCTGGTCAAGAAGTAATCAATTTCCAACCCCTTCCAAGGAGAAAAAAGTGAGCGATTCCATCCGTATGAAACTCGACGAAGTCCACGAGCTCGCAACAACGCTGTTGCTCGCCCAGGGCTTCAACCAAGCCCACGCCAACGCCATCGCCAATACGGTGACTGCGGCCGAGCGCGACGAGTGCCGCCATCACGGCTTGTTCCGCATTCCCTTCTACGTCAATGCACTGCGCGCTGGGCAAGCTTCCGGTGATGCGGAGCCGACAGTCGACGACCTTGCGCCAGCCGTGATACGAGTCGATGCCCACTATGGCTTCTCACCGCTGGCACTGGAAGTCGGCGATGAGCTCCTCGCCAAGCGGGCGCAGGAGACGGGCATCGCCGCACTGGCCGTCAACAACGCCCTCAACGTGGCGGCCTTGTGGCCAGAGGTCGAGCGCCTGGCGAACCGTGGTCTGGTCGCGTTCGCGTTTGTCGCCGCAGCGCCCTACGTTGCGCCGCACGGCGGCACCAAGCCGCTTTACGGCACCAACCCCATGGCCTTCGCCTGGCCTCGGCTCAACCACCCTCCGATGGTCTTTGACCAAGCTTCGAGCGCGAGCGCGCGCGGCGAAATCCAGGTTCGTCTGCGTGATGGCAAGCCGCTGCCCGAAGGCTGGGCGGTGGGCCCGGACGGGACGCCGACAACGGACCCGAAGGCCGCTCTTGCAGGCGCTCAGCTGCCGTTCGGCGGTGTGAAGGGCGCTTCCATTGCCATGATGGTCGAGTTACTCGCCGGTCCGTTGGTCGGCGATCTGCTGAGCTACGAGGCCGGCGAGAAGGATGTCGCGAACACCGGCGCGCCGTGCGGCGGCGAGCTGATCATTGCCATCGACCCCGTTCGATGCCTCAAGAACGGCAGCCGCAAGGCGCAGTTGGAACACGGCGAGCAACTGTTCAGCAAGATCCTCGAGCAGGAGGGAACGCGGCTGCCGTCGCAGCGCCGGTATGAAGCCCGCGGACGTACGGTGGTGGAAGGCGTCACCGTGCCGAAGTCACTGTACGACACGCTGAAGCTGTTCAGCACGGGCACCTACGTTCGACAAGAGAACGCCTACGAGGGCGACGACTTGCTGCGTGGCAAGCCGGCGAAGGCAGTGGCCTGAGCATGGTCGCCCCAAGCCAGACTTCCCAGTACGCGCCAACGCCGCGTACCCAAGTCCGACGCCGGCCGGAGCGGGCCAGCTACGATCGTCAGCTGGTCCATTCGATCATCGACGAGGCCATCGTCTGCCACGTGAGCTTCATCTACGAGGACCAGCCGTGCATCATTCCGACGACGATCCTTCGCATCGATGAAGACCTCTATCTCCACGGCAGCCCGACGAATCGAATGCTGTGCGTCCTCGCTCAAGGTGTACCGGCTGCCATCGCCGTCACCCACGTCGATGCTGTTGTGGCGGGTCGGTCCGGATTCGGTTGCAGCGTGGACTATCGATCCGCCATCATCTACTCCAGCGGGCAACCCGTGGAGGGACCGCACAAGGCAGAGATCGTCGACCGCGTGATTCAGTCCGTCGTGCCGGGTCATCGGGTGCGTGCGCCAAAGCAAAAGGAGCTCGACGCCACGATGGTGCTGCGCTTCCCAATAGCCGAGGTCTCTGCAAAAGTCCGAGACCTCGGCGTGCGCGACTACGAAGAGGACCTGGGGCTGGACTTGTGGGCCGGCACGATACCGCTGCGCGTCGTGGCCGGAGCACCGGTCAATGCGCCGGATCTGCGGTCCGGTATCAGGACTCCGGATTACGCGCTGAACTACCAACGGGGCAAGGGCTAGCCGCGGTTTCGGCTCTCCGGGCATAAAGACTGGCATGTGCACTCGCGGCGTGCGGAGGGTCGCTGGGCCGGCTTGCTCCGGCGCCCAACCGCCGCCTCGACAAGGAGGCACAAGTTTCTTTCACCACCTTTCACTTCGTCACCTCATGGCCACAAGAAGCTACCGTCAGCCGGCGACGCCGCTTGACTATCGGAACCAAGCAGCGGTTCCGGACCATCAACGCTATTCGGACAACTGGCGCGCGATGAGCGAATCAACGCGAAGACGCTTGGTGCATTGGTTCGACGTCCCGTACGGGCAGGGGGAGCTGCAGACCTGCGACATTTTTCCTGCGCGGAACAACAATGCGCCAGTCTTCGTCTTCATCCATGGCGGCTGGTGGCACTTCTTGGACAAGTCGGACTACAGCTATGTTGCCGAGCCGTTTGTCGAGCGCGGCGCGGCGTGCGTCTGCATCAACTACCCACTTGCTCCGAAGGCCAAGATCGAGGAGATCGTTGCCAGTGTGCAAGCGGCGCTGTTATGGGTGCACCACAACATCCGTGAGTATGGAGGCGATCCCGGGCGAATCGCGGTAGGCGGGCATTCGGCGGGAGGCCACCTGTCGGCAATGTCAGCGTTCACGGACTGGAGCCAGCTCGGCGGACCGGAGGATCTGGTCAAGGTCAATTGCGCCATCAGCGGTCTTTACGACCTTATTCCCATTCTCGACACACCCCACAACGAGAAGATCCGGATGGACGGGGCGACTGCGGGCGCAGCGAGCCCCGTCGATCTGATCCACCCTTCGGCTGTTAAGCACATCCTGTGCGTCGGAGCCGCGGAAACCGCGGGCTTCCTCTGGCAGCACGACACCTTTGCCGGACTTTGCAAACAGCGGGGGCTCGTCATCGAAGATCTGCGCCTTGCAGGCGAGCATCATTTCGGCGTTGTCGACCAAGTGGCAAACGCTGAAAGCGAGTTGTTCAACTCGCTTTGGGCCGCGATGACGGCGGGCTAGCGAAGCGCTGCGCGTTGCTGGTCAGGCGCTAGCGATATGCAGTTTGGAGGAGTTTTTTTCTTCTTCCATGACCGCGTATTTGCGTGTCTCACGCATACCGAGCAGCTGCCACAGGACGGTGCCGGCGAATGCGCGATAGGTGTTCATGTCAACAACGCGCGTCTTGATCAGGTAGTCGAACCCACCCGCGACCATGTGGCATTCCAGGACTTCGGGTTGGACTTGCACCGCAGCCGGGAACTGATGAAGACGTTCCGGCGTGGTGCGATCCAAAAGTACTTCGATGAATACCAACATGCCCGGCGCCGACGAGGCGCGGATTGATGCGCGCTTCGTAGCCCTCGCGCGTCAAGCGCTGGACGCGTGTAGCACCGCCGTCGGTGAGAGCGCGACGCTTTCTGCCAGCTTCAGATTGGTGATCCGCCCGTCATCCTGCAGTTCACGCAGTTTGCGGCGATCGATACGGTCTGGGTCGCTCAAAGCCACAGCACTTTGAATAGTTCTGTGAAATACGAAAATTTCGAACAAATGTTCGATCGCTGCACATTGATGATAGCGAACATGACATACCCCGCCATGCCCATGAGCAGCACCCCTGTTCACGTCTCCCAAACCTTCTTTCAGCCCTCTGCATATTCGGCGACACCACTGCGGCGGGCACCCGCGGGCGCTTTGGATTCCGTGCTGTTGCATGGGGCGGCGGATGAGGTCGAGCGCATCCAGCATCAGCTTGCTCGTCGTGACGGACCTGTCGTTTGCGTCGAACGCATGCAGCCCGGGGATTCGGAGGTACCGCCCGAGCGCCTCATGATCGAGCGTGGCTTGAGCATCAACACTGCGGCTGCCGGTGGGAACGCTTCACTCATGTCGATCGGTTGACTATGCACTATCAAATTGCGTTTGTGGGTGGCGGAAACATGGCCCAAGCGATGCTTTCGGGTCTGCTGCAGGTGGGGGTCCCTCCGCACGATGTTCTCGTCATCGACCCCGATGTCCAACAGTTGCAGCGAGTCCAGGAAGCCCATGGCGTGCGAGTTGCTCACACGCCAGAAGGGAATCTCGACGGCGTGGACTTGATCGTTTGGGCGGTAAAGCCACAGGTGCTTCGCTCGGCGGCGGAGAAGGCACTGCCTGCCGACCTCGATGTCTTACACCTGAGCGTTGCCGCGGGAGTGAGGCTCTCCGAATTGACAACGTGGCTGCGGTCTGGGCGCGTCGTGCGCGCCATGCCGAATACCCCTGCCTTCGTCCGGGCGGGCGTGACGGCGCTGCAGGCAGCCTCTGATGTAGACGAGTCGGAGCGCCACCTGCTCGAGCGCTTGTTGGGAGGGATCGGCCGAACTTTCTGGGTCAACACCGACGCGGAAATGGATGGCGTTACTGCGGTCAGCGGCAGTGGGCCGGCGTACGTGTTTCACTTCCTCGAAAGCCTCCAATCGGCCAGTGAGGAGCTCGGCTTCTCGCCCCAGATGGCACATGATTTGGCGCTTTGGGTTGTTGGCGGCGCAGTGCAGCAGGCGGCTGCCAGTCCCGAATCGTTCGCAGAGCTACGCCGCCGGGTCACCTCCAAGGGCGGAACGACGGAGGCGGCGCTGGACGTGCTGCATGCACGCAATTGCAAGAGCGCATTGGCTGAGGCGGTGAAAGCAGCGGCGAATCGCGCACGCGAACTAGGAGACCAAGTGGCACGGCAGTGATGAGGCGAACAGCCACGGTGGGCTTGACGGCGGGCCACCTTTTGCAGATGACTGGTCGAGTGAATGCTGGCGCTCAGGGGTAACCGGCGCGCCTCCGCAATCCTCCGGCGGCGTTGCGCAGGCACCAACGGCACAGAACGGGGAGCACGAACCCCGGAATCGCTGCGATCTTCTTCTCGACCTTGATGCGGTAGTCCCAATAGTCCCCGAAGTCGTAGACGTACCTCAACAACGACCGGTTCAGGGTGGTGGTCAGTCGCGTGCTCTCGTTTGTGATTGAGCCAGGATCGTCGTACATCGGATCTGGCGTGCTATAGCGCTCGCCCTCGCCAGCGATGAAATACGGCGGACACGGCAAACGAGGCAAACGAGGCAAACGAGGCAAACGAGGCAAACGAGGCAAACGAGCTTGGCTACCTTGTCGGGGAGGGCACAGGTTCGCAGAGAGATTCAGGAAGAAGGCGTTTGGCACGCATCAACCGGCTCGGAAGAAATCCATGAACTGGTCCTCCATTCTTCGCAGGTTTGTAGAACAGTTCGATCTCTCCATCCTCCTGAGAGCCAATCCACCATGACTGACTGGGACAGCTATCAAAAGGGCGACAAGGCCCTCAATGTCGAGACCGCGCAAAAGTGGCTTGATCAAGTGGTTGCGGCATGCAGCACCTTGGATCCTGAGCTCATTCTCGACTGCTTTACCGAAGATGCCATTGCCGACCTCGGGGCAGTCGTCTTAGAGGGAAAGGAGCAGCTCCGGCCGCTTATCCGAGAGCGATATGCGAACTACACCTACTACGATCTCAAAAAGATCGTTCGCGCAGTCTCGGGTGATCTTGTGGTGTGCGAGGCTCGTTTGCGCTGGAAGTCGGCTGAACAGCCAAGGCTGCAACACACTCGCGCAATCGAAATCCTCCAGGTGCGCGACGGCCGAATTGCTCGCTGGGACAACGCGTCGGTTTCTTGGGCCGACGCTGAGGTGTGAAGCCACGGCGCGTGGCTGCAGCCGGGAACGCACGTAGATTTGATCAGCAGCTTCACGACCGCCATGCGCGAGAGTGATGACGAGTGTTTTCGCCGGGGAGCCGTGTTCGTCGGCGCGCACGAGGCGCTACTGAAGTCCGGCGACGTCCTGGCCCCGAATCGCCAGCGGCGCGTGGGACAAGCACCACCTGGTAGCGACCTTGGAAGATTTGTGCCGCGGTCGCCACTTCGATCGAAGCAGCGCAGACGAGATCACCATTTACAAGGCCGTGGGCACGGCGCTGGAGGATCTGGCGGCCGCTTCTCTGGCCTATGACGCAACAGTGGCCGAGCAGGCCTGAGCGCCGGCCAAATTTCGGTTCGGCGTACCCAATACGGCGTCGCAGGCCAGTTTTCTGTAAGCGGCTAGCCGCCCCACCCTTGAGTAGAGCCGGTGGCTAAACGATGCTGTCCAGTTAACTTCTAACTGGACGGTTATGGACGTGAACCCGAAGTCGCGGCGCAGACACAGCGCTGAGTTCAAGGCACAAGTTGTGGCCGCGTGCGCGGAGCCTGGTGCCACGGTTGCGGCGGTAGCTCGAACCTTCGGCCTGAACGACAACCTCGTTCACGACTGGCGGCGCGGCCGCAGCGGCGCGGGCGCTTCCAAGACCATTGGAACATCGCTGCAAGAATCAGCGCCGGAGTTCGTTGCGCTGTCGCTGCCTTCATCGCCGCCGCCCCCAGCACCGGCGCCGGCGGGCGCTCCCGAGGGGATCCGTTTCGAGTTCAAGCGTGGGGCGATCGGCGTAAGCGTGACGTGGCCCATCTCGGCCGCCGCCGACTGCGCGGCATGGCTTCGTGAGGTGCTGCGTTGATCCGTATCGACGCGCTATGGCTATGCACGAAGCCGGTGGACATGCGCTGTGGTGCCGAGCGCCTGCTCGCTCACGTGGTGCATGCGCTGGGAAGCGCGAACGCTCACCACGGCTATATGTTTGCCAATGCACGGGCCACGCGCATCAAGATGCTTGTGCACGACGGCTTCGGCGTGTGGTGCGCCGCGCGACGGCTAAATGCCGGGCGCTTCGCCTGGCCACGCGACATCGACACAGCCAAGCCGATCGCGCTGACGCAAGCGCAGTTCGATGCGCTCGTGGTCGGGCTGCCCTGGCAGCGGCTACCCGAGATGAGTACGATCACACGGCTCTAGAAGCAGGGCTCGAGAGGCGGTACGTTGACAGCGCATCTCCCAGTGGCGGAGACGCGCCGCCACCCGCATGATCCACGCATGCAAGAGCTGCACGACCTCAACGACGAAGATCTGCGAGGTCTGGCGCCGGAGACCGTCGCCGCGCTGGCGCACCAGATGCTTCAGCGCCTGCGCCGCCAAGACGGCGAGATCAAGTTTAAGGACGCCAAGATCGAGAAGATCACCTTCCAGCTCGCACGGCTGAAGGCCTGGAAGTTCGGCGCGAAGACCGAGGCGATGAACGCCGAGCAGAAGCGCCTGTTCGAGGAGACGCTGGCCGAGGACGAGGCCAACTTGCAGGCGCAACTGGAGCAAGCCAGGGGCCAGGCATCGACCCCGCCTGCGACCGATGGCGACAACAACAAGCGCAAGCCGCGTCGCCAGCCTCTGCCTGACCATCTGCGCCGCGTCGAGCACCATCACGAGCCCGACGACACGAACTGCCCCAGCCCAGGCTGCGGCAAACCCATGAAGCGCGTGGGCGAAGACGTCAGCGAACGGTTGGACATCGTGCCGGCCGAGTTCTTCGTGCACCGCCACATCTACGGCAAGTGGGCCTGCCGCTGTTGCCAGTGCCTGGTGCAGGAAGCAGCCCCGCCGCAGATCATCGACGGCGGCATGCCCGCCACGGGCTTGGTGGTGCACACGATGATCAGCCGCTTCGTGGACCACGTGCCGTATTACCGGCAGGAGGCCATCAACGCGCGCTCGGGCGTGCACACGCCGCGCTCGACGCTGGCGAGTTGGTCCGGTCGTGGTGGTGCGGCGCTGGAGCCGCTGTTCGTGGCGCAAAAGCGCTTCGTGCTCTCGACGAGGGTGCTGCATGCCGACGAGACGCCGGTAGCTATGCTGGACCCGGGCGCGGGCAAGACCAAGCGAGCCTACGTGTGGGCCTATGCGCGCGGTGCCTTCGATGCGGTGCCGGGAGTGGTCTACGACTTCTGCCTTGGGCGAGGGTCGCAGTACCCCATCGCGTTCCTCGGCGCGGATGATGACCCAAATGGCCGCCGCGGTTGGAGCGGCACGCTGGTGCGAGACGAGTACAAGGCGTATGAGCATGTGATGGCGGCCGAGCCCGGTCGCGTTGCCGCGGGATGTCTTGCCCACGCGAGGAGGAAGTTCGACGAACTGCTGCGCGACAACGGGAAGAGCGCCGTTGCCACCGAAGCGCTGCAACGCATCGCCAGGATCTACCGCATCGAGCGGGAGTTGGCCACGCTGACGAACAAGGAGCGCTTGGCCCGCAGGACCGCCGTCGCGCAGCCGCTATGGGAAGAGCTGCACAAATGGCTGCGACTGGAACGTGCCCGCGTGCACGACGGCAGCGCCACAGCCAAAGCGCTGAACTACAGCTTGAACGCTTGGAAGGCGCTGACGCGCAATCTGCTCGACGGCGAAGTAAACGTGGACAACAACCATTGCGAGAATCTGATCCGCCCGTGGGCGCTCGGAAGGAAAGCATGGTTGTTCGCAGGCAGTGAGCTGGCCGGTCAGCGCGCCGCCATCGTCATGAGCCTCGTGCAGTCTGCAAAGATCAACGGACACGACCCGCACGCGTACCTTAATGACGTACTGACCAGATTGCCCACGCATCTGAACAGCCGCATCGACGAACTGCTTCCGCACAATTGGCAGCGCAGATTGAAGGCAGCTTAGGGTCCCATGGCCGCCTTTCGTCGTACGCGCAGCGAACTCATTGCTCTCCCACCCGGCAGGGTGCTGCGGCCAACGTTCGCGCTGCGCGCAGAAACGCCACCGGGCCGACCCAACTGACGTTCCAGTTGCCCGCGACGGGCACTTGGCGCTTGTGCGCGATCACCATCTGCCGTTTCGGCACCACGAGAATGTACTGGCCATGCACGCCCCAGGCCATGTACGCGCCGCTCAGCGGCGAGTCCTGCGGCTCTTCGAGCAGCCACCACAAGTAGCCGTATCCGAAGCCGCGCCGCGCCGTGTGCGGCGGATGCATCTGTGCAGCGGGCGTGGTCTGCCGCGTCATTTGGGCGACCCACTCGGCCGGCACGAGCTGCTGGCCTTGCCAATTGCCCTGGCGCAGCATCAGGTAACCCAGCCGCGCCATGTCGCGCGTGGACAGGTAGAAGGGGTAGGCCAGGTGCTCGGAGCGCCGCGCGTCGCCGCTGCGTGCGTGGCGGGCCAAGTCGAAATCCTCGAACTGCAGAGGTATGGCCAGATCTTCCGCGAAAGCATGGTAGATGCTCCTGCCGGTCAGGCGTTCGAACGCGGTCCCCGCGGCGTTGAAGTCCCAGTTGTTGTAGAGGAAATAGCTGCCGGGCACGTGCGACCCTCGTGGCGGCGCGGCCGCCGCGTCGTCTCCGCCGTTGGCGGCGGCGTGATAGACGCCCGAACGCGCGGCGAGCAGGTCGCGCAGCCTGGCCTGCCGCTCGATGGGCAGCAGGCCGCCCACGTCGTCGATGCTCAAGTCGGCCAGCGTGCGGTCGAGGTCGATGGTGCCGCTGGCTACGTACTTGCCGTACATCATCGAGAGCACGCTCTTGCGCACAGAGAACACGATGCTGACGGTCTGGACCGGCCCTTCACTGAACAGCACGCGGCCATCCTGCACCGCCATGAGAGCGGTCGTGTCCAGCGTGCGCAGGTAGCTGCGGGTGGCGTCAAGTTCGCGGCGGCAGGCGCTGCCTGGTTCAGACTCAGGTGCCGTCGCCCAGGATGCTTCCGGGAAGACCACCGGCGCAGCAGGCGTTGCAGTGGTGCATCCACCGGCGAGCAACAGCGCGAAGACATACGCGAAGCACAGCAGCCATTCCTGCTTGGGGCGTCCTCGCTTTGGGCATTCCTTTTCGATGAGCTGGGGTGAATTTCCGGCGAGAGCGTGTTCGGGAATCAGATGAGGCATGGAACCGCAATTCTCGCGAATCAGAGGGGCACATTGCTTCGGTGGCCGTTAGCGCGCCGAGTGCGACGAACAACGCCCTACCAAATGCGAGTTCCTGGTTTTGGAGGACTCCGAAAGTCTGCGGCTCGGTAAGCTATCACTTGGTCAAGGTGGGATGGCTGCTCGCTTACAGTTTTCTTTTACTTGGATCGGCACATGTCAATGTCTGAGGAATCTGCTTTAAGTGGGGTGGTCGTTCTCGATGCGGCGACGTATATCGCGGCGCCGCTGAGTGCATCCGTTCTCGCGGAGTTCGGCGCGCAAGTCATCAAGATCGAACATCCGCGCGGAGATCCGCTTCGGCGATTCGGAACCAAAGGAACGTCCCCAGACGCTTCTATGCAGTGGCTCAATGAGAATCGCAACAAACGCTCCGTCACTCTGGATCTGAGCAAGCCCGAAGGCCGCGATCTGTTCATTGACCTTGCAAAGCGAGCAGATGTAGTGGTCGAGAACTTCCGCCCCGGCACCTTCGAGCGCTGGGGTTTGGATTGGGAAACGCTGCACGCGGCCAACCGCCGCCTGGTGATGCTGCGTCTGTCGGCGTTTGGCCAGAATGGCCCCCTGAGAGAGCACATCGGGCTCGCACGCATTGCGCATGCATTCAGTGGCGTCCTGTCCATCAGCGGTGAAGTGGACCGCCCGCCGGCCAACCCGGGGCCCACCTCGCTCGCAGATTACGTCGCGGGGGTCTATGGTGCACTAGGACTGATGCTGGCGCTGTTCGAGCGGGAGCGCTCCGGGCTCGGCCAGGTCGTGGACTTGGCGCTCTATGAGCCAATGCTCAAGACGATGGACGAAGCATTTGCCGTATTCAACCGCACCGGGTTCGTGCGTCAACGTTTCGGATCGCAAGTGGCCACCGTGGCGCCAACTGCGAACTACGAATGCGCTGACGGCCGCTTCGTCACCATTGGCGTACCGGACGACAAGATGTTCGCACGTCTTTCCACCGCGATGAGCGCACCGCATCTGGCGGACAGCAACTCGAAATTCACCACCAACGCGCTGCGCGTCAAGCACAGGGACGAGATAGAGAACATCGTGCGCACCTGGGTTCGTTCGCATGATCGGGACACCGTAATTCGCCTGCTCCAGGAGAGCGATGTTCCATGCGCGCCGATTCTAGACGTAGCAGAAGTCGCAAGTCACCCCCAGGTAGCGGCCCGTGAAAACTTCGTGACACGTCCGGACGGCGCCGGCGGCACGGTCACGATGCAAGCACCCGTGCCCAAACTGTCGCGAACACCTGGGCGTGTAGTCACATCGGGTCCGTCGCTAGGCGAAGCGACTGACGATGTGCTGCGAAGCCTGCTTGGCTTGAGTGACGCGGCGCTGGCGGACTTGCGCGCGAAGAAGATCATATGAACTGCTCATCGCGCCAATGGTCCACGATCACACTGCATCGGCATGACAGTGTGCTCGTCGTGCATCTGAATCGCCCGGATCAACTCAACGCGATCAACCGGACCATGCGGGAGGATTTGCGCCAGTTATTCGATCAAGCGGGGCACGATGACGAAGTCTCCGCGCTTGTACTGGCTGCCAACGGCAGGGCGTTCTGTGCCGGACACGATATTAAAGAACTGTCGACTCTCTCGCCGGCTGAAGCAAATGCCGTGATGCTCGAGATCGGCAGTCTCTATCGCGCTATTCGTGCTTTCCCGAAGCCCTTGGTCTCGGCACTCAATGGACTAACCCTAGGCGGCGGGGCGGCCCTCGCGCTGTTCTCAGATTCGCGCTTGGCTTCGCCAGAGTTCGAACTCGGTTTTCCCGAGATTGACAGGGGCTTGGTGAGCGCCTTGGCGCCGTGGTTGCTCGGACTTTTTATGCCTCAAGCCATTGCGCATCAAATCGTCTTGAGCGGCGCGCGCTTGTCCGCCGAGCACTGCGGGCAGATCGGCTTGGTCGACGCGACGGTTTCGCGTGACGAACTGCTCTCAAGAAGCTCATCAGCCGCGCTGATGCTGGCGAAGAAGCCGCAGGCGGCGTTTTCCCTCATGAAATCGCGTTTCGCGACAGTGACAGAAGCCGGCTTTGTCGAAGCACTCCAAGCCGGGGCCACTATGCAGGAACTTGCGCGGGCACAGCGGGGGTAACGAGGTGATCGCTGTTCCCAACGTCGCTCATTCGAGATGGTCAGATTGACCGCTGACTTCTTGCAGCGGCCATCCGCTTCAACGCGGTCTCATTCATCCATCGCGTCAAGAATTTCAATGACCTTATCGGGTCGACCTGGTGGCCTGGCAGGGCGGCCAAGCTCGGCGGTACGTACCACGTAGCCGTTGTCTATCAGACAGGAGTTTATATGGACCAAGCGATGAACCTTCAAGGGGAAGCATCCCCGCGCAGCTCGACTGCAGGCATGGGTTACAAGGCGATGTTAGCGAGCGGAATCGGCCATTTTCTGGAATGGTTCGAATTCGCAACGTACAGCTATCTGGCCGTTGTCTTCTCGAAGAATTTTTTCCATTTCGCCTCTGATAGCACGTCGTTGCTGCTTTCCTTCGCGACCTTCGGCGTAGGCTTTGTAGCGCGACCGCTTGGCGGCATTGTGCTCGGGCAATTGGGCAATCGCCTCGGGCGACGCTCGCTTCTGGTCTCGACCATGTGGATGATGGCCTTAAGCACGTTTGCCATCGGTTGCCTTCCCACATACGACAGTATTGGACTGTGGGCTCCAATCTTTCTGGTCACTCTGCGGCTGATCCAGGGCTTCTCGCTCGGCGGTGAATGGGCCGCGGCGGCTATGTACATGGTTGAATGGGCACCCGATTCGAAACGTGGATTCTTCGGCAGCCTGCATCAGGTTTCTGGCGCACTCGGCCTCCTGTTCGGCTCGATCACGGTAGCCATACTCAGTTCGACGCTGAACCAGGAAGCCTTCAACAACTGGGGATGGCGTGTGCCGTTCTTGTTCGCGGCGGTCATCGGGCCGATCGCGGTGGTGATTCGCCGGCGAATCGGAGAAACCCCTGCCTTCGAAAAGCTCAAGGCTGAGCGTACCTCGGGTCAGATGCGCGCCCCAGTGGCCCGCCATTCGAACAAGCTGAAAAACTCGATTGTGACTTTCAGCCTAGCGTCGACCTGGTCCCTGCTCTTTTTTATCGTAATGAGTTACATGCCAGTTTTCTTGCAGAAACATGTGAAGATTCCTGCCTCGGAGACATTCTGGATCAGCAGTCTGGGGCTCGTCGCGCTGGTCGCTGCCACGCCGATCATGGGGGCGATCTCGGACCGTGTGGGCCGCCGTCCAGTGTTGCTGGCAGGCTGCGCGGTGTTCGCGGTGTTCACCTACCTCCTATTCTCGTTTCTCTTGGCCGGTGGCGGTTTTGCCGAAGCGCTCATCGTCGAAGTGGCTCTGGCATTGATGCTGTCGCTATTCTGCGGGCCTGGCACCGCCACGCTGATCGAGATTTTTCCGACTGAACTCAGGAGCGGGTGGATGTCATCGATCTACAGCCTGTCGACCGCCATCGCCGGAGGATTTGCCCCATTCATCGCCACATGGCTCGTGGGCGTCACGGGGCTGGGTATCGCTCCGACTTTCTTAGTTATCGGCTTCGCCATTTCGGGCATCGTCACGGTGCTTGCGATGCGCGAGACCGCCTTCAAAAAGCTGTGAATGCCCTCCTCGTTGGCTGATGCTCCCGAGACCCACCTGTACGCGAAGCTGATGCTGGAGGTCAAGGGCCGCCTTGTCTCGGTGTCCGCCGTGGCGGTGGGAAGCACGGCCGAACTGAATCGCACGGAGACGAAGATGCGGGGCGAGGTCGTGAAGGCGCTCTTCTTTCGCGAGCAAGAGCCTTTTGCGATTGGTGTGGAAGAAACAGCCCCGCGGTGTGGCGTGGCACGCCTGTCGGGCAATCTCCCGCATGTATTCGGGCTTCTCTCGATCGATTCACGGGTACCCGGAGTGGCCAGCCTAAAGCGCCATCAACACTGGCAAACCTGTACAGCCAGGTTGCCGACCTTGGCGGCTTAGGCAGCTGTGCGGAGGCGCCGGACCTGGACTAAGCGATCGATCGCGAGGGTTCCCGCGCCTTGACCGTTTGCCCAGCGATGGCAATAGAGTGTTCTCGTGACTTTCGTTGTCACGAGTGAGACGTGAGACTGAATCAACGACCGATAAAGGGGTGTTGACGTACCTATGGTTATCGTCGGGTTGGTCGGCCGCGTGGCTTAGCCGCTGTTGGCTGTTGCTTGCCGTTCGGATGCAGTCCGCAGCAATTCCCCCTAAAACTACAAAGCACCTTTTCATGCCTTGATGCATGTCGCGATTCCCGCGCTCCTAAACTGAGAAAAAACCATTCTCAGCGGCCCATTCAGGAGACATCGCAATGCATATCCGAAAGCGCCTCAGCGGCTTTCTGCTCGGGCTGGGCCTCGCCGTCGCTGCGGCGCAGGCTCAGCAACCCCTGCGTATCGTGGTTCCTTTCGCGGCTGGCGGCGGAACGGACCAATACGCGCGGCTGCTGGCTTCGGAGCTCACCAAGCATGGCACCCAGACCATCGTGGAGAACAAGCCCGGCGCCAGCGGCATCGTGGCAGCAGACAGCGTGGCCCGTTCCAAGCCCGATGGCACCACCTTGCTGATGAGCTCGCTGAGCATTCTGGCCAGCAACACCGTGATGTACGACAAACTGCCCTACGACCCCGTGAAGAGCTTCACGCCGGTCACACAGATCGCCTATCAGCCGACCATCATCGTGGGACGCTCGGATCTGCCTTACAAGAACATCAAGGAAATGGTGGCTTATGCCAAGGCCCATCCGGACAAGATCAACCGGGGCTCCCCGGGCGCATCCGTCCTGACCAACCTGGCGCCACTGGCCTTCGAGGGCATGGCCGGCATCCGCACGACGCACATCCCGTTCAACGGAGATTCTCCCGGCCTGCAGGCCCTGCTCGGCAGCCAGACCGACATCCAGGGCACCTCCATCACTGGCCCGCTGCAGCACGTCAAGGCGGGCAAGATGCGCGTACTGGGTGTGATGGACTCCAAGCGTCTCCCGCAGGTGCCGGAAGCACCCACTTTCAAGGAGCAGGGCTACGACATCGAGGCGCTGCTCTGGTATGCGCTTTCCGCGCCTGCCGCCACGCCGAAGGACACTGTCGACAAGCTCAACCGCGCCGTCAACCAGGTGTTGGTCGATCCTGACTTCATCGCGCGTTCGCAAGCGATCGGCATGGAGCCTCGCGGCGGCACACCGCAAGCGCTGGCCGACTATGTGAAGGCCGAGACGCAGCGCTGGGTGCCCCTGCTTCAGCGCCTGGACCTGCCCAAGCAGGGGCAATGAATGAGTCCGCTGTTCGACGACACCGTGGCCCTGGTCAGCGGCGCGAGCCAGGGAATCGGTTTTGCCATTGCAACCCGCCTGCTCGAGGCCGGCTGCCGCGTGGCACTGACCGACCTGGACGCCGACGGGACGCGCGACGCGGCCGCGCGCACGGGCTACCCCACCGACCGGGTGCGACCCCATGCGCTGGACGTGCGCGATGCCGCGCAATGCGCCGCCTTGGTTGCCGACGTGGAGCAGGCTTGGGGCCCCGTGGGCGTGCTCGTGAACAACGCCGGTGTGGGTGGCCGCAGTGCCACGTTCGAGGCACAGGCGCTTTCGGAAGACATCGACCACGTGATGGCGGTGAACGTCAAGGGCGTGCTCAATCTGACGGTGGCATGCACCGAAGGCCTGTACCGCACACGCGGCGCCGTCGTCAACGTGGCATCCATCACCTCGCTCGTCGCGACCTCGGCCCACATGGCCTATGGCGCCTCGAAGGGCGCTGTCGCTCAATTGACCAAGTTCCTGGCGCGAGATTTCGGGCCTCATGGCGTGCGCGTCAATGCCGTGGCACCCGGCTTGGTGATGACGCCCATGACCGCCCACATCGCGGATGACGCCGAGCGCCATGAGCGGATGGTGCGCCGCACGTTTCTGCGCCGCGTGGGCGACCCGCAGGACATCGCAGGGCCTGTGGTGTTCCTGGCTTCGCAGCAGGCGCGCTACGTGACCGGAACCATCCTGCCGGTCGACGGCGGCTACACCGCCAACTGATGCCGCCGGGCCTGCCACGGGAGGCCGGTCGGACCCATCGAGAACAAGGCATGCCGCCATGCCTTCATTGTGAAGAGAACATATGATCCGAGATCCTTCTGCGTTCAATGAAACGCTGGGCGCGCTGCGGCGCTACGTGCGCGAGCAACTGATTCCGCGTGAGGCGGAGGTCGAGCAGCTGGACGAAGTGCCCGCCGACCTCGTGGATGACCTGGCGAGCCGGGGCTTTTTCGGGTGGTCCATTCCCCAGGCGTGGAACGGCGGCGGGATGACGACCGAAGAACTGGTGCTGGCTGCGATGGAGCTGTCGCAAGCCTCCGTTGCTTTCAGGGCGCGCGTTGGAACCAATACCGGCATTGGCTCCGAGGCCCTGGTCGCAGACGGCACGCCCGAGCAGAAGGCCCGCTACCTGCCGTTGCTGGCCAGTGGCGCCCTGACCGGCGCATTCGCGCTGACCGAGCCCGGTGCCGGCTCGGACGCGACCGCACTGACGACGAGCGCCGTACGCGATGGCGATCACTACGTGCTCAACGGAACCAAGTGCTTCATCACCAATGCGCCGATCGCGGGGCTGTTCACGGTGATGGCGCGCACCGATCCGCAAGATCGGTCCGCCCACGGCATATCGGCTTTCCTGGTCGAGCGCGGAACGCCCGGGCTTGCAACGGGCGAGCCGTACCGCAAGATGGGGCAGGCCGGCTCGCCGGTGTCCGAGGTGCATCTGGCCGACTGCCGCGTGCCGGCCGACAGCATCATCGGCGGCGTGGAGGGCATGGGCTTCAAGACGGCAATGAAGGTGCTCAACAAGCAGCGCATCCATCTTGCGGCGCTGTGCACGGGCCCCGCCATCCGCATGCTGGACGAAGCCGTCGCGTGGACCTGCCAGCGTCGGCAATTCGGCCAGCCGGTCGCCAGCTTCCAGCTGGTGCAGGCCTTGATCGCCGACTGCCAGACCGAAATCCAGGCCGCACGGGCATTGATCCTGCAGACCGCGCGCCAGCGCGACGCCGGTGAGGACGTGACCATGCAGGCGTCGATCTGCAAGTACTTCGCGTCGGAGATGTGCGGGCGCGTGGCGGACCGCTGCGTGCAGATGCTGGGCGGCACGGGTTTCATCCACGGCCATCCCATCGAGCGCTTCTACCGCGACGTCCGGCTGTTCCGCCTCTACGAAGGCACGAGCCAGATCCATCAGCTGAACATCGCCAAGCGCACCATCGCCGCGGCCGGCTATCGCCTGGGCGAATGAGCGAACTGCACCACGCAAGATCCGAGGAATACCGAATGATCCACTCTTCCATGCAACCTCTTGCCGGCATCCGCGTGCTGGACTTGTCCAGGGTCATGGCAGGCCCGCTGTGCGGCATGGCGCTGGCCGACCTGGGCGCGGACGTGATCAAGGTCGAGCATCCCGAGCGCGGCGACGACACGCGCGACTGGGGCGTGCGCATCGGCAGCCACAACACGTCCTACTTCAACAGCTGCAACCGCAACAAGCGCTCCATCTGCGTGGACCTGCAGGACAAGGAGGGCCAGAACATCGTGCGCAAACTCGCAGCGCAGTGCGACGTGGTCATCCAGAACTTCAAGTACGGCGGCGCGCAGAAGATGGGCCTGGGCTACGAAGACCTGCGCAGCCTCAACCCGAAGATCATCTACTGCTCGATCTCGGGCTATTCGGTGCTGAGCCAGGAAAAGGCGCGGCCGGGCTACGACCTCGTGATCCAGGGCGAAACCGGCTTGATGGCCATGAACGGCGAAGAAGGCCAGGGCCCGCTGAAGTTCGGCATTGCCGCGGTCGACATGTTCACCGGCATGTACTCGGCCCAGGCCATCCTGGCCGTGCTCTTCGAACGCACGCGCACCGGTGAAGGCCGCCACATCCAGATGTCGCTGTACGACAGCGGGATGATGATCACCTCCTACTACGGGCTCACCGCCTGGCTGAACAAGGGCGACCCGGCCAAGTTCGGCAACTCGCACCCATCGATCGTGCCTTATGGTGTCTTCAAGGCTGCCGATGGCCCGGTAGTGATCGCCGTCGGCAACAACGGCCAGTTCAGGAAGTTCTGCGACGAGGTGATTTTTTGCCCCGAACTGCCGGTCGATCCGAAGTTCGCCACCAACACCGAACGCTCGAAGCACCGGCATGAATTGCTGCCGCTCCTGCTTGCGAAGATCGGACAGTTTTCACGCGCCGATCTCATCGAACGCATGAACAAGGCAGGCATTCCCTGCGGGGAGGTGCTCGGCCTCTATGAAGCGCTGCAGTCGGACCGTACGGCGCAGACACAGGTCTGGCACCAGTTCGAAGACGCACAGGCGGGGCCGCAGGCCGTCCACGCGCCGCCCTACATCATCGACGGTGCGCGCTCTGGCGTGCGCCACCACCCGCCGCACCTGGGGGAGCACACGGCCGAAGTGCTGCGTGAACTGCTCGAGATGGGCGATGGCCAACTTGAATCCCTGAGTCAGAGGAGCGTCATCAAATGAATGGCATCGCATGCGCGAAACCGAACGGGTCGCCCCGCGCCGGCTGCTGCTGAAATTGCCAGCCGCTATCGCAGCAACGCCCCGGAACTCCACCCCTCAAAGGGCCGCGAGTCCGGGGCGTTGTGCATGAGCCCTGTGATCAGTGCGATTGCTTGGGCAGATTCAGGCTGCGCAGGATCGGAAGCCAGCGGTCGGCCTCGACCTTGATGAACTTCCCCAGCTCTTCGGGCGTGCCGCCGCGGGGCTCCATGCCGATGGCGCGCGCGCGGGCCACGAATTCGGGGTCGGCGATCACCTGGTTCACGGCCTTGTTCAGGCGATCGATCGCCGGCCTGGGGGTGCCGGCGGGAACCGAGAGGGAGTACCACAGCGTGGCTTCCATATCGAAGCCCTGCTCCTTGAAGGTGGGGGCGTCGGGCACCTGTGGCAGGCGCTGTGAATCCATCACGCCGAGCACGCGCAACTTGCCGGCCTTCACATAGGGCAGCGATCCGGTGATCGACGTGCCGTGGATGTCGATCTGGTTGCCCAGCAGGGCCTGCAGCGCGGGGGCGTCCCCGTTGAAAGGAATGTGCAAAGTGCTGAAGCCTTGTTCCTTTTCGAAGGCAATGGGGGCCAGGTTGGTCAGGATGGCCGCGCCGGGCGAACCGCGATTGATCTTGCCGGGGTTCTGCTTGGCGTAGGCCACCATCTCCTTGATGTTCTTGTACGGCAAATCGGTGCGGCCCACGACGATGGCGGGCTGGTAGGCGATCTGCGTGACCGGCGCGAAGTCCTTCGCGGGGTCGTAGGGCAGCTTGTCGTAGAGCACGCTGTTGTTCGCGAGCGTACCCAGCGAGGACACGAGCACCGTCTGGCCGTCCGGCTTGGCGCGCGCGACGTAGTCGGCCGCGAGGATGCCGCTGGCGCCCGGCTTGTTCTCGATGATCACGTTCAGGCCCTGCTTGTTGAGTTCCTGGGCGAGGATGCGGCAGTACTGGTCGGTGCCGCCGCCGGCGGCGAACGGCACGACGATGCGGGTCACCTGCTGGGCCAGTGCGGGTGCGAGCGCGCAGGCACCCAGCGCCAACCCGATGGCGAGTTTGCGATAGCTCATGTTGTCTCCTGTTCCGGCCCGGGATCGGGCTCTGCATTCAGTCTAGATGTCCTCCGCGGGCACCGGTCTGCAAGGAATGAAAAGCAGCTTTGCGGGATGCGCCGCCTGCGCGGCGTCCCGCCTTGCACACTTGGCCGATGGCCGTGCAGATCATCAGAGTCGGAACGACGAAGGACCAATTGGGCGAGAGCCCGTGCTGGGATGCCGATGCCCAGGCGCTGAACTGGATCGACGCGTTGTCGGGCACGTTGTGGCGGCTGAAACCCGAAGCCGGGGAGCCCGAGCGGCACCTGCTGCCTGCGCCGGTGGGTTCGATCGCGCCTTGCCGCGGCGCGGCCGTCGTGATGGCGCTGCGCAACAGCTTCGCGCGCTACGACTTCGCGACGCGGACGCTGGAGCATCTGGCCCGCATCCCCATCGATGATCCGAAGGTTCGCTTCAACGACGGAAAGTGCGATCCGGCGGGCCACTTCCTGGCGGGCACCATGCATCTGGATCGCCAGGCCGGGGAGGCGGTGGCGGGTGGGCTCTACCGGCTGCGCACCGACGCGCGCGTGGAGCAGCTGGCCGACGACATCGGCTTTGCGAACGGACCGTGCTTCAGTCTTGACGGCCGTGTGCTGTACCTGGCCGACAGCCTGGAGCGAATCATCTGGGCCTACGACTACGAGCCGGACGGGCCGTTGCACAACAAGCGCGTTTTTGCGAAGACGCACGCGTTCGACGCCGGTCCCGACGGCGCGACGGTCGACGCGCAAGGGTTCCTCTGGACCGTGCTGACCCGCGCGGCCCGGCTTGCGCGCTTTGCACCCGACGGCGGTCTGGACCTTCTGGTCGACCTGCCGATGAGCTACCCGACCAGCATCTGCTTCGGCGGGCCGCGTCTGGAGGACATGTACCTGACCTCGATTTCCCGCAGCGCACGGCTGGAAGGGCGCAAGGCGCAGGACGGCGGGCTGTTCCGGATCTCAGGCCTGCCCGCGCCGGGGCGCTTGCCCCATCATTTCGGCGGGGCCTGAGGGGGCTCGGTTCGGAGCGCGTCCGCCACATAGTCGACGAACGCGCGAACCTTCAGCGGCAGCGCGCGGCTCTGCCGGAAGACGGCGAAGACGCCGTTGGAGAACGCACGGACGGCGAAGCGGTATTCGGGGAGCAGCCGCACCAGCGTGCCATCGCGCAGGTCGTTGCGCACCGTGGCCTCGGACAGCAGCGCCACGCCCATGCCGCCGATGGCTGCAAGCCGCAGCAGCTCGCCGTTGTTCGCGCTCAGCACGCCCTGGATGTTCAGCTCCTGCTGCTCGCCGGCCTCGTCGATGTACTTCCAGGTGATCACCTCGCGGTCACGCCGGTAGGTGAGGCAGCGCACCTGCGGCAGGTCGCTCGGGTGCCGGATGCGCGAATAGATCTTCAGGAAGGCCGGGCTGGCCACCAGCACTTCGTCGCTCGATAGCAGTCGCTTGATGACGAAGCCCGAATCGTTGGACTCGCCGGTGCGGATGTCCACGTCGAAGTCATGCTCCACCAGGTTGATCGGATGCTCGGAGAGTTCGAGCTCGACGCGGATGTCGGGATAGAGCTCCGCGAAGCGCGGCAGCAGCGGTGCCAGCACCCGCAGGCCGATGTGCGTGCGCGAATGGACGCGCAGCCGGCCTTCGGGCCGCTGCCGCGCGTTGTGCACGGCCTGCTCGGCTTCGCTCATCAGTTCCAGCATCGCCTCGGCCCGCTCCAGGAAGGCCTGGCCCGCTTCGGTCACCTTGAGGTTGCGGCTGGTGCGGTCCACCAATTGCACACCCAGTTCTTCTTCCAGTGCGCTGATGCGCCGCGAGATGGTCGCCGGCGAAAGGCTGAGGCTGCGGGCCGCGGCCGAGAGGCTGCCTTTCCTCTGGGTGGCGACAAAGATGCGCAGCGAGTCGAGAGCCTTCATTTCGAAAGACGCAAAGAAGCTGTGCGTTCGCTGGTGAGCCACGCAGGCGCTGAGTTCCTACGATGGACCTCGATCGAAAACAGCCAACCAGGAGCGACAGCGATGGATTTCGGAATCTTCATTTTGATGCAGCAGCGGAACAAGCATAAGACCTCCCACCAGATTCTGCGCGATGCCATCGAGCAGACGCGCCTGGCGGACGAACTGGGCTTTGGTGCCGCGTGGTACGCGGAGCACCATTTCAGCAACTACGGCATGTGCTCGTCGCCGTTGACCATGATCGCGCATTGCGCCGCCGTTACGCGCAACATCCGCCTGGGGACCGGCATTGTCGTGGCTCCGTTGTACACGCCGGCGCGCCTGATCGCGGACGTGGCAATGGTCGACCAGCTGTCGAACGGCCGCCTGAACCTGGGCATCGGCTCGGGCTACCAGCAGTTCGAGTTCGAGCGGTTCGGCGTGTCGCTGGAATCGGCCAAGGCCCGCACCTTCGAGATGCTCGACATGCTCGAGGCGGGCCTGACGCAGCCCAAGTTCAGCTACGACGGGGCGTACTACCAGCAGCCGATGAGCGCGATCAGCCAGCGCGCAGTGCAGCGCCCCATGCCGCCGATGTGGATCACGAGCGTCGATCCGGCCTTTCTGTCGCGCGCCGTGAAGTCCGATCACCACGTCTTCGTTTCCGGCGGCGACGGCGGCCTGGAGAAGCTGGCGAGCACCCGCGCGCTCATCGACAAGGTGGCCACGGCGGAGGGCAAGGACCCCGCCCGCGTGCAGGTCGGCCTGCTGCGCGCGGCCTATGCGAGCAGCAACAAGGACGAGGTGGAAAGCTACCTCGAGTGTGCCCGCTACCAGCGCCGCATTGCGGTGAGCCTGAAGCGCCGCACCGCGCAGATCGCCGACGACTACCAGGTCGAGGAAGGCATCGTCGAAGGCGAGCCCACGCTGGACGAGATGCGCGCGCTGCTGCCCGTGGGCGACATCGACACGGTGATCGAGCGCGTGGTCAATGAGATCCGCACGCTCAAGCCGGTGCACTACTGCTTCCAGACGCAGATGGGCGACTTCGATCACCCGGCCATGCTGCGCCAGCTCGAGGTCTGGGGCAAGGTCATCATTCCGACGGTGCAGCAGGAGATCGCCAACGACCCGCCGCACCAGCCCGCGGCCCCGGCCGAACTCGCCGCGGCCTGAGGCCGAGCGCCAGGAGACGCCATGTCCGAAGTCGCTGAAGAAAGCACCCGCTGCGCCATCGAGCCCGCCCAGTTCCGCCAGTTGCTCGGTTGCTTTCCGACCGGCGTGGCCGTCATCACCACATGCACGCCGGACGGCCGGCCGGCCGGCCTGACATGCAACTCCTTCAGTTCGGTCTCGCTGGACCCCCCGCTGGTGCTGTTCAGCCTGCGCAATGCGAGCCGGCTGCTGGGCACCTTCCAGGCGGCGGACGGCTTTGTCATCAACATCCTCTCCGAGCAGCAGGACGCGCTGTCCGGCCGGTTCGCATCGAGCAAGATCGAGGACAAGTTCGAGGGCGTGCCGTGGCGTGCCGGCGCGCTGGGCATGCCGGTGATCGACGATTGCCTGGCGAGTTTCGAATGCCGCGTGCATGCAACGCACGAGGCCGGCGACCACACCATCTTCATCGGCGAGGTGCGGCATCTGGGCGCCGGCGCAGCCGACCAGGCACTGGTGTTCTACAAGGGCGCCTACATGAAGCTGGCCGAGTCGCTGCGCAAACTGGTCGTTGAAGGGCGGCTGGGAGACGCCGACATCGACGAGGCCTACCGCACGCTCTACGGCACGCTGCTGCGCCTGGCCAGCGAACGCGCCACCGAGGCCGAGCTGGACGCGGTGCATGAAGCTGCCGATGCCATCGAGGCGCACTCTGACGACGCACCGCTGAAAGAGCGCATTGCCTCCGCCAGCGCGTTCTTCTCCTCGATTGCCGCGGCCGGCCACAACGAAGCATTGACGCTGATGGCGCAGACCATGACCAGCGTGCTGCGAGAGCGCATGACGCATGTGCTCTCGGTGCGCCCGCGTCCCGACCTGTATCCGCTGCGCCGCAAGGTGGCGCACAACCTGCGCCAGCGCGACGCCGCCGGTGCCACCGCCGCCCTGGACGAGCTGATCGCGCAGCTGCGCAAGGGTTGAGCCTTTTCGATATTCCACAGGAGACAAGATGTCCATCGACTACGCCGGCTTTCGGCGCGAACTCGAATCGTTCGTGCGCAGCGCCTGCCCGCCAGAGATCCGCGCCGTGGTCGCGGCCGGCCAGAAGATCACCAAGCGCGAATACCAGGCCTGGCAGCAGATCCTGAATGCCAGGGGCTGGGGCGCGCCGAGCTGGCCCCGCGAAGCCGGCGGCACAGGGTGGGACATTCGCCAGCGCCTCATCTTCGAGGAGGTGATGGCCGAGAACGACTGCCCGCCGCTCTACCACCACGGCCTGGGCCACATCGGCCCGGTGATCATCCGCTTCGGCACGCCCGAGCAGAAGGCGCGGTTCCTGCCGCGCATCCTCGACGGCTCGGACTGGTGGTGCCAGGGTTACTCGGAGCCGGGCTCGGGTTCCGACCTCGCTTCGCTGTCCACCACGGCGCGCCTGGACGGCGACGAGTGGGTCGTCAACGGCCAGAAGATCTGGACCTCGCATGCCCACGAGGCGAGCATGATCTACATGCTGGTGCGCACGTCGAAGGAAACGAAGAAGCAGGAAGGCATCTCGCTGCTGCTGGTGCCCATGGACACCCCTGGTATCACCGTGCGTCCCATCAAGACCATCGACGGCTGGCACCACCTGAACGAGGTGTTTTTCGACGAGGTGCGCGTGCGCGCCGACAACCTCGTCGGCGAAGTCGGCAAGGGCTGGACTTGTGCCAAATTCCTGCTCGAGCGCGAACGCCTTCCGCCGGCCAACGTGGCGCGGCTGGAGCTCATGCGCCGCCAGGTCACGCAACTGGTGGAAGGGGCGAGCCGTGCCACCGCGGGGCTGCGCGACTTCAGCGGCCTGCACCACAAGCTGCTGATGTGCGAGGCCGACGTGAAGGGCGCGCGCGTGATGATGGCGCAGGCCACCGACGACCTGATCCACCAGCGCCCGCTGGGCGTGCAGCCCTCGGTCATCAAGATGACCTGCGCCGACGTCGCGCAGCGCCTGACGACCATCGCCCTCGATGCGGTCGGTCCCGATGCTGCCCATCGTTTTCTCGCCGAGGTGGGGGACGACGTGCCCGACGCCACCTGGATCCAGAACTACATGTTCACGCGCGCCCGCACCATCGCCGGCGGCACCTCCGAGGTGCAGCGCAACGTGGTCGCCAACGAACTGCTGGGAGCCTGAGCCATGTCCACTTCTTTTCCGTCGCTCTTTCCCGGCATGCTGCTGGACGCGGCGAGCCGCTATGCCGAAGACCACATCGCCGTCCAGATCCAGGGCGACCCCGTGCGCGAACTGGGCTGGACGGCCACCCTCGTGCCCGAGGAGGCCGGCGGCGTGGGCGGCAACCTGGGCGATCTCGCGTCCATCGTGGAGGGGCTTGCCGCGCATGGCCTGCAGCTGCCGGTGGTCGAGACCTGCGCCGTGGTGCCGCTGTTGCTGCAGGCCGCGGGTGCCGAAACGGCCAGGCGCTGGCTGGAGGCGGTGGCCGAGGGCAGCGTGCAAATCGCGCCCCTGACCGCCTTGTCCGCGACGCCCGACGTCGATGCCGTGACGGCTCGGCACCTCGACATCGGCTACGAACTGAGCGGGGCCGTGCAGGGCGTCGACGCGACCTTGCCTGCCACGCATTACCTCGTGCCTGCGCAGGTCGACGGCGATGACGCCATCTTCCTGATCGATGCCGAACGCGTCGGCGCACCGAGGGCCCGGTATCGGACGATGGAGGGCCGCCTGGGCGCGGATTTCGCGCTGGCGCAACTGGCCGTGCCCGAGAGCGCGTGTATCGCGCGTGGCGCCTCTGCACATGACGCGCGCGCCAAGGCAACCGATGCTGCCCTGCTGCTGACGGCCGTCGACACCGTCGCGGCACTGGCCACGTTGATCCGCCAGACCGTGACCCACCTGAAGGAGCGGCGCCAGTTCGGCGTGGCGCTCTCGAGCTTCCAGGTGCTGCGGCATCGCGTCGCCGACATGTACGTGAAGTACCTGGGCGCCAAGGGCCTCGTGATCCACTGCTTCCACGAACACGAGCAGGCTGCGCCCGACCTGCGCCGCACCTTGCGCCTGGCCAAGGTGTCGCTGGCCGAGTCGGCGCGCGCATGCGCCGAATCGGCCATCCAGATGCACGGCGGCATGGGCGTGAGCGAGGAGGTGCTGGCCACCCGCATGGCGCAGCGCCTCATCGCCTCCGAGTTTCGCTACGGCGACCGGCTCTTGCACGTCGCCCGGCTGCTGGCGCCACAGGCCTGCGCACCACAAGTTTCTCTTTCCAACCAAACCGGGAGCGTGCGATGAGCATCAATCTGGAAGTTTCCGACTGCATCGCCGTCGTCCGGCTGGACAAGCCACCGGTCAACGCGCTGGACCGCGCCACGCGCCGCCGCCTGATCGAAATCTTCGACGAGGTCTCCGAGCGCTCCGACGTGCGCGTGGCGATTCTCACGGGCACTGGCAAGTTCTTCTGCTCGGGCGCGGACCTGAAGGATCGGCCCAACGCCGACAAGGCTGGCGATTTCCTCGATCACAACCGCTGGACGCGCGAGACGGGCAATGCCATCCGCGAATGCGCCAAGCCCGTGATCGCGGCCGTCAACGGCCCCGCGCTGGGCGCGGGCTTCGGCCTCATGGCCTCCTGCGACATCTTCCTGGCGAGCGAGGACGCCACCTTTGCCATGCCCGAGATCAACGTCGGGCTCGCGGGTGGTGTCTCGATGCTGCGGACCATGGTCGGGCGTTCATTCACGCGCCGCATGTTCTTCACCGGCATGAAGGTGCCCGCCGCCGAGCTGTACCGCCGCGGCGTGATCGACGAAGTGGTGCCTGCGGAACAGCTGATGCCGCTGGCCATGGAGATTGCGCAGGAGATCGCCTCCAAGGCGCCTCTGGCCATCGCTTATGCCAAGCAGGCCGCCAACATGATGGACCTGATGCCGCAGCGCGACGGCTATCGCTTCGAGCAGAACTTCACCATGGCGCTGGCCCGCACCGAGGATGCGCAGGAAGCCCGCAAGGCCTTCCTCGAGAAGCGAAAACCTGTCTACAAGGGGCGCTGAGATGCCAATCGTGGAAGTGGGGCGCGGCATGGACGCGCTGTTCAAGCCGCGCTCGATCGCCATGTTCGGGGCGTCGGACGACGTCACCAAGATCGGCGGCCGGCCCCTGCAGTTCCTGCAGAAGTACGGCTACGCGGGGGGCATCTACCCGATCAACCGCAAGGCGGGCCTCGTGCAATCGCTGCCAGCCTATGCAAGCCTGGACGACGTGCCCGAAGCGCCCGAGCTGGCCGTGGTCGCCGTGCCGCCCGCGGGCGTGCTCGACGCGGTGAAGGATTGCGCCCGGCGCGGCGTGAAGGCGGCGGTCATCCTGTCGGCCGGGTTTTCCGAGATGGGCGAGGAGGGCAGTCGCCTGCAGGCCCAGATCGGCGATGTCGGGCGGGCCACGGGCATGCGCGTGGTCGGCCCCAACTGCCTGGGTGCGATCGGCGTGCCCGACAAGTGCATCGCCACCTTCTCGGTGGCATTGGAGTCGTCCTTTCCCGTCGCCGGCCCGGTGGGCATCGTCTCGCAGAGCGGCAACCTGGGCAGCTTCACCCTGCGCCTGGCCGGCGAGCGCGGCCTGGGCGTCAGTCGCATGCTGACCACGGGCAACGAATGCGACGTGGACATCGCCGATGCGATCGCCTCGCTCGCTGCGGACCCGGGCACCTCGGTGATCCTGTGCTGCATGGAAACCTGCCGCGACGGCACGAAGCTGACGCAGGCCATGGCCATGGCCCGCGAGGCGGGCAAGCCCCTGGTGGTTCTGAAGGTCGGCGTTTCGGAGGCCGGCAGCGAGGCTGCGGCCTCGCACACCGGCGCGCTGGCCTGTTCCGACGCCGTGTTCGATGCCGTGCTGCGCAACGGCGGCGCCATCCGCGTGCCCAGCGTCGAGCAGCTGCTCGAAGTTGGCCATGCGCTGTCTGTCGTCGGTCCGGCGCGCGTGCCCGGCGGCCACCGTGTGGCCGTGCTTACGGCTTCCGGCGGTTTCGGCGTGCTGCTGGCCGATGCGGCCAGCGCGCAAGGCCTGGCGCTGCCCAAGCTTGCCGCGCAGACACAGGAGCGCATCCTCTCGGTCGTGCCCTTCGCCGCGCCGTCCAACCCGGTCGACATGACGGCGCAGGTGTCGAGCCGGCCCGAGGTGCTGGCCCAGGTGCTGGATGCCGTGGCGCGGGATGTCAGTTGCGATGCGCTGATCCTGCAGTCGGCCAATGCCTTTCATGTGCCCCGGCTGCGCGATGTGTTTCTTGCCGCGCTGGAGCAGGTGCGCAAGGACCATCCTTCGCGCCTGATCCTTTTGTGTGCCCGCGCGCCGCAGGACGTGCGAGCCACGCTCAACGCCATGGGCTTTCCCGTGGTCGAAGGCATCGATGCGGCCTGCGCGACCCTGGCGGCGCTGCTGCGCTTCGGTGCGCGCGACGCCGCACGGGCTGGGGCGCCGGCCATCGAGCGCGCGCCGCTGGCCGTAGAGGCCTTCGCCACCGAGGCGAGCGCCAAGGCCGTGCTGGCGGAGGCCGGCCTGCCCGTGCCGCGGGAAGCGATCGCCACCAATCGCGACGAGGCGCTCGCCGCGGCGCGCACGATGGGCTTTCCGCTGGTGCTCAAGATCGTCTCGCCCGACATCGCCCACAAGACCGAGGTCGGCGGCGTGTTCGTCGGCGTGCGCTCCGAAGCGCAACTGCTCGAGGAATACGGGAACCTGCTCGCGCGTGTGGCGCAGAAGGCGCCCGAGGCGCGCATTGCCGGCGTGCTCGTCGCGCAGATGGTGCAGGGCGGCGTGGAGCTGATCCTCGGCACCAAGAAGGACCCGATGTTCGGCCCGATGGTGATGGTCGGCCTGGGCGGCATCTTTGCCGAGATCTTCAAGGACGTGGCGCTGCAGCCGGCGCCTGTCGACGAGGCGCAGGCCACCGCCATGCTGCAGTCGCTCAAGGCCTTTGCGCTGCTCGACGGCGCGCGCGGCCGGCCCAAGGCCGACGTGCCGGCGGCGGCGAGGGCCATCGCGGCGCTGTCGCGGTTTGCCGTGCGCCATGGCGACAGCGTGTCCGAGATCGATATCAACCCTCTCGTGGTGCTGGACCTGGGGCGCGGCGCGCATGCGCTGGACGCCCTGCTGGTGCCCGAGCCACCCTTCACGAAAGCACAGCCATGACCCTGTCTCTTTCAGGCCGAGCGGCCTTCATCAGCGGCGCCGGCCACGGCATCGGTCGTGCCACCGCACGCGCCATGGCCCGCCTGGGCGCCACGGTCGGCATCAACGACCTGAAGCCCGAGTTCGTGGAGGAGGCCGTGGCCGAGATCCGCGCGCTGGGCGGCCAGGCCATCGGGCTGCCCTGCGATGTGTCGACGCGCGAAGGCATGCGCGAGGCCGTGGCGCAGTTCACGCGCGATGCGGGGCGGCTGGACATCATGGTCAACAACGCCGCCTGGGTGCGCTACCAGCCGCTCGCGGAGATCACCCCCGAGGTCATGGACCGGATGGTGGAGATCGGCTTCAAATCGGTGATCTGGGGCACCCAGGCGGCGGCCGAGGCCATGGACCCGGAGCGCGGCGGCTCCATCATCAACGTGGCCTCCATCGCAGCCTTCAAGTCGCCCATGCGATCGGTGGTCTACAGCGGCATCAAGGCCGGCGTGCTGGGCATCACCCGGGCATCGGCGGCCGAGCTGGGCGCGCGCAACATTCGCGTGAACGCGGTGGCGCCCGGTGCAGTGCCTACGGAGGGCACGGCCAAGCATCGCAACGCAGAGCTCGATGCCCGGCGCATCGCACGCACGCCGCTGGGCCGCCTGGGCACCGTGGAGGACATCGCCGATGCCATCTGCTTCCTGGCTGGCGACAGCTCGCGCTTCTTCACCGCGGACGTGCTGCGCCTGGACGGCGGCGCCTCGGAGACCTCGCTGTGAGCGGCGCCGTAGCATCGCCCAAGCGGGTGCAGAACGTGTTCGTGGTGGCGAAGGAGCCGGCCAGCCTGCATGCCTTCTACGAGGGTGCGCTCGGCCTGCCGATGAAGTTTCGCGATGGCGACCGCTGGATCCAGTACGGTGTGGGCAATACCAATGTGGCCCTGGCCTGCCTTGAAGAGGCGGCGCCCGCAACCAGCGGGCTGGTGATGGTGCTGGAGGTGGACGACTTCGAAGGCGCGCAGGAGCGCATCGTCGCCGCCGGCGGGCAGGTGCTGGGCCTGCGCGACATGGGTGGCCACGGGGCCGTGCTGTCGCTGCGCGATCCCGAGGGCAACCTGGTGCAGCTGTTTCGGCGCGCTGCGCCCACTGCTGAATGAGCGCACCCGAGCCGATGTCGGCGGGCTTGCAATCGCTGCTGGACCGCGAAGCGATCCGCGACTGCCTGTTGCGTTATTGCCGGGGCATCGACCGCTGCGACGAGGCTGCCTTGCGTTCGGCCTACTGGGAGGACGCCACGGATTGCCACGGCGCGTGGAACGGCAGCGCCGCCGGTTTCATCGCGCAAGCGTTGGGCAGGTTGCGGCAGGGCGGACGCCGCGTCCACCAGATCACCAATGTACTGATCGAACTGCATGGCGAGGTTGCTGCGGTGGAAAGCAGCTTCTTCGCGCTGCAGGCGACGGCTGCGCAGCCGGATCGCGAGACCTTCCTTTGCGGCCGTTACGTGGACCGTTTCGAGCGCCGCGGCGGCGAATGGCGCGTGGCCGCGCGGACCGTGGTCTACGACTGGATCGAGGAGCGCACACGGCCAGAGCTGACGCAAGATGACGCCGTGCTGTTCGGCATGCGCCAGCCGGTCGGCAGGGCCGCGCCGGACGACGCCGTGTACGCGCTGTTGAGCGACGTGCGCGGCGCCTGGAGTCGACCGACCGCATGACGACCGATTCGTCGCGCGCGCCTCGTGAGCGTCCCCTGGCCGGGCCGCACACCGTGTTGCTCACCGGCGCCGCTGCAGGCATCGGCCGCGCCACGGCGTTGAGCCTGGCGCGAGCGGGATGGCGCTGCGTTCTGGTCGACGCCGATGCGGACGCGCTGCAGCGCCTCGAAGCCGCCTGGCCCCCCGATGCCGAGCCACCGATGAACCTCGTGGCCGACCTGACAGATGCGGCGCGGATCGAGCGCCTGGGGCACGACATTCCGCCGCTCGATGCATTGATCAACAACGCGGGCCTTTCGGCGGGTGGTGCCGAGGCCACGTCCGGGCGTGAGGACGGCACGGCGGCTCGCCTTCTCGCGCTCAACCTGTCCGCGCCGGCGCGGATGGTGCAGGCCTGTGCGCCGCATCTGCTTGCCGGCGCGCGCATCGTCAATGTGGCTTCCGGCGCAGGCCTGCGCGCGATTCCGTGGCGCGGTCTCTACAGCCCCAGCAAGGCCGGACTGATCGGGCAGAGCCGCGCGTTGGCGCAAGTCCGCCCCGAGTGGACGGTGACCACGCTGGCGCCGGGCTTCGTGCGGACCGAACTTGTGCAACGCCTGATCGAAGGCGGTCGGCTGAACCTTGCGCGGGCGGTGTCGAAGATCCCCATGGGCCGGATGGCCGAGCCCGAGGACATGGCCGAGGCGTTGTGCTTCCTGGCCAGTCCCGGCGCGCGCGTGCTCACCGGACAGCTGCTGGTGCTCGACGGCGGCTCGTCCGTGTGCGGAGGAAGCCAGCCGCTACCGGCCTGCGAGCATTCGCCCCTTCCATTCGATACACCGTTGCGTCCGCATCTCGAGTCCGTGCGCGAGCCTGCCTGGCAAGCCGCACTGGGCGTGTGGGTGCGTGCGCATGCAGGCAACCTCGACCGCACGGGCTATCCGGCTGTCATCGACGCTCGCGCGCTGTATGCGCAGCCCGGCACGCGGCTGGATGCCGTGCTCGATGCGGCTCGCAGCTTTCGTTCGAGCCACGCCGCGCTGGCCAGCCTCACGCTGCTGCTGCCTGCGCCCGAACCGACGCTCGGCTGGCAACTGGCCGGCGACGCCGATGCGGCCCGGATGCTGGTGGCCACGCTGGCCGCTGAATGGGGCGCGCATGGGCTGCGCATCAACGCGCTGGAACCGCCGCAGGGCTCGGCGCCGCAGGCCTGCCTGCCGCTGCTGGACTACGTGGCCGGCCCGCGCGCGCAGTTTCTGACCGGGCAGGTGCTTCGGCTGGCCGTGACTCTCGATTGCCACCGAGGATTGACTTAGCTATGGACTGAACGCCACCGACCGGACCACCGCGGCCGTCAGAACCAAGCCGCCTGCTGAGCGCGTTGGGCTTCGAATTCGTTGGAGGGCGGTATCAGCGCCGGCCGCCAGCGGAAGTGCAAGCGCTATCGCCCAACCGAGATACTTGACCTTCTAGAGCTCAGGCACCTAGGGCAAATCGCTCGTCGTTGTGCGCCGCAGCTTCCTTGTCGTCTCGCGGCTTCACTTCCTTGGCGATGGCCTTGGCAACGGCCTTCTGCGCGACCTTGAAATCGTAGGTCGCTTGCATGTTGATCCAGCCTTGCGCGTCTGCCTCTTCACCGCCGAAATAGCGGGTCAGGCGAAGCGCCGTGTCGGGCGTGATGCCGCGGCGCTCGAGCACGATGTCGTTGATGCGCGAGGCAGGCACATGCAGTGCCTTGGCCAGCGCGTTTGCCGTCATGCCGAGCGGCTTCAAGTAGTCCTCACGGAGGACCTCGCCCGGGTGAACCGGACGCATTCCATTCTTCATCATAAAAGTGCCCTATCGAGGTGCAGTTTCCGGCAGGCTGGCCGGTCAGTGTGGGTCTTCGATCTTCACTTCATAAGGCCCCGACTCGCCCCACTTGAAGGTCAGGCGCCATTGCTGGTTGATCCTGACGTGCCATGCATCGTCGTAAAACTTCAGGTCGTTGCCCGGAGGCATCTTCATGAATGCAACCGAGGTAGCTGCATCCAGTTGCGTCAGCTTGCGTGTGGCCACATCCTTGACATTGGCGAACCGAGCGTTCTTGCCCTTGGTGAAAAGCTCTTCGGTATCAGGGCAGGAGAAGGATTGGATCGCCATGCCGCAATTATATATTGTTTATCGGTAAACGGTAAACGGTAAACGGTAAACGGTAAACGGTAAACGGTAAACGCCGATGCCGCCCGGATGCTGGTGGCCACGCTGGCCGCCGAATGGGGTGCGCATGGGCTGCGCATCAACGCTGGAACTGGCGCAGGGCTCGGCGCCGCAGGCCTGCATGCTGTTGCTCGACTACCTGGCCGGCCCGCGCGCGCAGTTTCTGACCGGACAGGTGCTTCGGCTGGGCGTGGCCTTGGCCGGCGCGATGTAGACGACTTCGAGGCTTTCTTGCGCGACCTGGCCGCCGGCGATGGCGTCTGCCCGACCACCCGGAGACGGCCAGGCGGTTGCGGGCTCAACAGATCGAACATGAGGGGCACCACGTTGCACCTTATTGCTAAGTAAGCAATGTTGCGTCCTCGCCGTAAACAGCAGGGCTCTGGATGATCGGCGAGAGATCCTACCCGACCGTCGGTTTGGTCCGCAGCTCTTTCTTGTAGCGTTTCATCAGAGAGCTCATGAGCTCCGACGGATCTACCTCGAGCCCATTGCAGAGAAAGATCAGACTGGTCAATGACGGGCTGGTGGTGGCCGTCTCCAACTTGGCGATGAATGTGCGATTAAGACCCGACGCAAATCCAAGCTCCTCCTGATTGATTCCGCGCACTGCCCGCCGAGCCTTCAGCTCGGCCGCAAAGGCTTTCAGTAGTGCGGGATCTTGCGTCGATCGCATGCGACGAATTTCGCCGCACAGCCTTCTTTATGCACCCGTTTGTATGGTACATAATGCGCAGAGGCCCCCGAGTTTCGAACCGCGCAACGGATCGGCTTTCGTGCGGATTGCCTTAGTTGCCGAGATTGAGAGCTTTTATCGCTGCCAACGAATCCAAATGACGCGTCGACAGATCGCTTCGCCATTACCAACGGCTCGCCCACTGAGGTTGCCGGTCTCAGTGACGCGTGCCCGGCCGCAGCAAAGCGCGTCTGTCGTGCGCAGCCTGTCGGCGGCGCGCATCGGCGCGCAGGTGAGGGCGCTGCGGATGGCGGCTGAGGTGTCTGGGGGCGCGCTGGCCAAGATCTCGGGGATTTCGGCCTCGATGCTCTCGCGCATCGAGCGCGGTTTGGTGTCGCCGTCGGTGGAGACGCTGGAGCGCCTCGCGCAGGGGCTTCACGTTCCGACATCGCGGTTCTTCAGTGATCAGGCACGGCGCACGGATTTCTGCCATGTGCGTGCGGGGCAGGGCGTTGTTGTCGATCGCGTCGGTGCGGTTTCCGACTACCGCTACGAGCTGCTGGGCCATTTGCTGTCGGGCAACCTGTTCGTCGAGCCCTACCTGGTCACGCTGCTGCCCGGAGCCGATCCCTACGTGACCTTCCAGCATCCGGGCCTCAAGTTCCTGTACTTCCTGTCCGGGGAGGTCATGTACCGCTACGGCGGCAAGACTGTGGCGGTCGGGGCAGGGGATTCGCTTCTGTTCGAGGCGACCGCGCTGCATGGCATCGAGACGATTCAGAGCGGGCCGGTGTCGTACCTGTCGGTGGTGTTCACACTGCGTGAGTGAGGTTGCACACCCGGCCCGCTCGGTGGAGTCTGGTCTGGTTGCTGAGCCAGTGGTGCCCGCCTTCAGGAAACCTTACGGTCCGGCGAGGAGTGGGGATGCGTCGTTTCGGTTCGTCAAAGTTCGGCATGCCGAACTTCTGATCGGCGCCCGTCCGGCCGCGAATCGGAACGAGACTTGAAAAAGGCACGAGATGCTGCCCTCCAAAACGTGGGGCGGGCGCACCGCGTCTGCCTGATCGACACTGAGGCTGAGCTCCCGTCGGTGAGAGAGGGGGATAGATCAGACGATGAACGTGACGACGCGCGTCAACCAAACCCAATGTCCATGCTGGCGGGGTCGAGCATGACGTGGCGGCGGTCTAGATCCGGTCGATGTTGTGGGCGGGCTCTTGGCAGCGGCGCGAAAGGCCGCTGGCCCCAGACAGCCCGTTCTGCGGCCAACGACGCGGCAGGAGGGCGTGCGCCGGGTCCGTCAGTCTTGAGGCTTCGTGCCGGGCTTGCCCGTGTAGGGGTTGACGTTGCCTCTGGTGGACCAGTTGTCCGTCTTCGTTCCGTTCGGGTTTGTGGCGTGGCTTGGTGCCACATACGTTCCGTTGCTCTTTGTGTAGCCGCTGGTCGAATGGCTGCCACTGGATCCGTAGCTTGACGAATATGAGCTGTGGCCGCTGGAACTGTGGCCGCCGCCGCCCCGCGCGAAAGCGGTTGAGCTGACAGCAAGGACGGCTGCGAGGACGATGATCGATCTCATTTTTTGTGCCCTCGATCAGTGGCAATGACGGCTGCCGGTTTTGTGATCCTGATGGCAGCCGTTTTGGTCGGTGCCTCCCGAGTGCGCGAGTGCACCGCAACTCATGCAGAGTGCCGCGAGCAATACCGCAATCTTCTTCATAGCTTCTCATTCTTGTGATGGAGGCCGAAGTCTGATGCCGTACACAATTTGTAATACAAGGGTTTGCGAGCCCTCTCACATGATCATGGGAGCCAGGGCTTCGGATGGGCAGATCATCTTCTCTGACGGCGGATGGACCGCTGGCGGCACAATGTGAGCCTGGCGGTCACGGCCGCCACCCCGTCAACTCGCAACAATCTTTTCAGCACTGATGTCGATGATCTACGAACTACGCGTCTATACCGCAATGCCTGGCCGGCTACCCGACGTTCTTGCCAGATTTCGCGATCACACGGTGGGCATCTGGAACCGACTGGGAATTCGTCAACTCGGATATTGGACGACTGCAGTCGGACCTGACAGCAACGCGCTTACCTACATGCTCGTCTGGGAGAACCTGGCCGATCGTGAGGTCAAGTGGGGCAAGTTTGTCGTCGATCCCGAATGGGTCGAGGTCAGGAAGGCGAGCGAGGCGGCCGGACCGATTGTTGCGAAGATGGACAACTCGTTCCTGGCGCCAACCTCTTTCTCGCCTGCGAAATAGTCTCTTCCGCGGCGGACGACGCAGTTGGCTGGGACGCGGTAGATATCCGCTTCCGCTGAAAACTTGAACACATCCGGAGGGTAGGGAATGGGCCCGAGGATCGCCTGGCTGCCAACGATGATGAACTCGTACTCGCAGTGACCTCGCCGGCTGCCCGAATGATGTGCTCCAGGTCTTCGCGGTTCCTCGATGAAGCAGGAGACTTCGAACGGGAGGAGCGCGCAGGCATGCATTCGACAAATATAGTGCCTTGCGCCCTTAGATGCGGCTGCGCCAGGCCGGGCGAAAACAAGACGACGCAACACGTTGCCCCGGGGGCTTGCTCGGCGCTGGAGCGAGGTCCTTAGCCGTCTCTGTTCCTTGAACTGACCTACCGCCCGGTAGCCTTCTGGGATCGAACAAGATCGCGCCCACCTGCGCCAGCAGCTGTTCGGCCAAGTCGGCATCGATCCTCGCGTGCACGAAGAGCAGCCGGTAACGAAGCTCAAATGCCCATACCAGGCACTATGACGCTATAGATCGCATGGCGACGTGAAAGGAAATTCGTGGAGATCCATATCACCGTGCTTGTGCAAGTCCGAGTTGGCCTGGTTTGATCGCGCGCGAACTCGCTCCGAGGGATCGTTCTGCCTACCTCCATCAACGTTCGGCACGCCGAACACTGATGGAGGGCTCCGAACTTCGATCGACGGCAACGCTCCTGGAGCGGCGAAACGGTGAGGTGAGCTCGACGCTGGAATTCCGAGGGCAGAGTCCTTGTGCGGCTATGAGGGCAGGATAGACTGACGTCAGACATTGTTTACTGCCACGGCGTTGCAATGACCAAGACCTCTCGATCGAGCTGCGTGATAGCTACCCGGGTGCCGTCCGATAGGAAGGCGCACTTCGCCGCGCTGGCGGCGCGGCATCATCTCAGTGCGTCGACTCTGCTCGCGAAGATGGTCGACGAGGTCCTCAAGACCAACGGCGACATCTCGCTGGGCTTCCCACGCGAACCGGAAGGGGGCATTGGCGTGGCGGATCGCATCACGTTGCGACTTCGCAAAGGCGATAGAGCGCTCGCGGCCGGACGAGCCCGCGTCCGTGGAATGAAGACAGCCAGCTACCTGGCCCTGCTGATCCACAACCATGTGCGTGACGCGGCCGTGCTGCCGCCGAACGACCTGGATCAGATCAAGGTGACCGGCGCCCAGCTGGCCGCGTTGGGACGTCAGCTTCGGAGGTTCGGCGTGCCGAACACTCAACTCGAGCCGTTGGCGCCGGACCTCAGCGAAGCGATCGCGCTGGTCCGGCGGGAAGTCGAGGCGGCACGCGAAGCCACCGCCGCCGTCGTGCGGCGCAACCTCATCAGCTGGGAAACCGACGGCGGGAGTGCCCGTGCCTGAACAGAGGGTGCGCGCGGGCCGAAGCGGCCGCGGCGCGGCCGATGCGTCGCGCGACATGACCCTGGACATCGTGAGCTACGGTCGGCGAGGGCCAGGTGGCACGCTGCGCCTCGGCGCCGACCAGATCGCGCAGATCCAGCGCACGGTGGGACGCACGCCCGAGGTGATGGTGAAAGTCTCCGGGGGCGGGCGGGACGTCGGCGGCGTCGAGGCCCATCTGCGCTACATCGGCCGGCGCGGCAAGCTGCCGATCGAAACCGACGAGGGACTGGCGCCGCAGGGCCGGGGTGCAGCCAAGGAGATCACGGCCGACTGGCAGCTGGAGCTTTGTAGAAGCCAGTACAAGCCGAAGCCTGTTCTGGAGCAAAAGGACACGCGTGCGAAGCTGGTGCACAACATCGTCCTGTCCATGCCTGCCGGCACGCCACCGGAAAGGGTACTGGCTGCCGCCCGCGTCTTTGCGCGCGAGAATTTCGCGCTGCAATATCGCTATGCCATGGTGCTGCACACCGATCAACCGCACCCGCATGTGCATCTGGTGGTCAAGTGCGAGCACGAGTTCGAGCCGGGCCAGCGCCTCTACATCCGCAAGGACACGCTGCGCCAGTGGCGCGAGCAGTTCGCCGCCCTGATGCGCGAGCAGGGTGTGGCGGCCAATGCCACACCGCGGCAGGTGCGAGGGCAGACCCGCAAGCCCTACAGGGATGCGATCCATCACCGGCTCCGTGCGCTTCGGGCATTCGGCCAACTGCCCCCGAGCGACCGGACCGGGCATCGACCGCCGAAGACCTCGACCTTCATGCGCGCCAAGCTGGAGAGCCTGCTCCAGGCTCTGAGGTCGGGGCGAGGCGCCGTGGATGACGGCAAAGAGAAGATGCGCAATACTCGGGCGGAGGTGGTCACAGATTGGCACGCAACAGCGGAAGCACTTCGAAGCCAGGGCGAAGCAGATCTTGCCGCTCGGGTCGATCATTTCGTCGCACGAATGCCGGATGTGCTGAGCGAAGCACAGCGACTGGCGGAACGCTGGAGAGAGCAGACCACACGCAGACCTCCGGACCGCGAGGATGCTCAGTCGCCGGGAACGCGCGACCGGTGAACGCGACACGCATTGAACATGGGCAGGTCCAATGCAGAAGCATCGAGCCCTTGGATGTCTACCATGAGAGCGACCCAAGGGCCGAGCGGTCGGCGTTGAAGCCGGTGATGCCGAGAACTCTGAGGCCAGAGTCGTTCGGCAACGATCAACAGCGTTTCCCGTAGCTCGCCGGCGGACGATCGGTCGGATCGCTTGAGAACACCTCGAGATACGACCTGAGGTGTGGGCCGATCCTTCTGTGCTTTGCAGTTTTGTCCGCATCCCCACCGGGTCAGTTTTCACCGGCAATCAACACCAGGGCAATCAGAGAGAGATGGATTGGATAGAAGGCGTAAAAGACCCACCGACTGCGCGGCAGTGGTATCACGACCTGCCGCGCGCCCCAGATCAAGAGCAGGGTGGCCATCGCGGCGAAGTTGCCGTTGATGGCGGCGAGCGACGCCGTCGCCGAGGCCCACAACAGCATCCGCAGACCGCTGGGCCTGCGAAGGAACGCCCAGGAGCTTAGGCAGCAGAGCAGCGCCGGCCACCAGAATTCCACCACGGCGCCACCCACAAGGAAGGCAATCCAGGCCGTGCAGCGCGCGGACCTGCTGTCCCGCTCGAGCAGCCAGACGATCAGCGTTGCCAACAAGAGCGTGGCCAGGATGTTCAAGGGCCACCAGCCGACCAGATGAACGAAAGCCGGCGTCGCCAGCGGCGCAAAGACTGCCAGCCGCTTCATCACGCGCACGTGAATGCCGCTCTCGTGGGCGCCGGGGCGCGTGAGGTTGAACATGAGCACGAAGGCGAAGAGCGGCATCACCATGCGCCCCAATGCGTAGAGAGCCGGGCTTGAATCGTGCAGCAGGTACTTGTTGACGTGGTCTCCCGTCATGAGCAACAGACCGACCCATTTGAGCGCTTCGAGCGAACCGTTCGAGATCGACCATGCGCCCACAGGTGTCTGAGGTTTCGCTCGATCGCGTATCTGGAGCCTTCGGGACATGGTGGTGAGGCTGGGTTGAACCCTCATGCATCAGCACGCTGGAGGAAGTTCGAAGCATTCAATCCACCGCTGGCGCCACGCCGCGCCATGCGATGCGGTGAGCGCGCTGCGCTGGGTACAAGCGGCACATTCCGGCGTTGCGCTGTGCGGCCGAGGACGTGCGGCTAAACGACCGGCCTGGAGGTCCATTGCGCTCGCCGCCACCGACTTGATGTGCTGCAGCGCGTTCGTGCGGACCGGCACCCATTGATTGACCAGGAAGCGGGCGGTGGAGTAGGACCGAACCGCCTCGCCGCGCGGCGGCCTTTGCCTGGGTGCCGAAAGAACAGCGCCCTGCGTCTCGGGGTGTCCGGCGCGGCGCCTCGGACGACGTCCCGCGGCAGAGCAGGACCGGAGAGAGGCGCGCACAGCGCGCACGCAAGGCTGGACGCATAGTTCTAGCTTCAACCTCGGTTTCCGACGATGTCTAGAAGCGCTCATGGTTCAACTCCTCGCGGTCTCGGGCCGCGCGTTGGCGCGCAGGGATGCGTGCGGGCCTCGGGAGTCGATCCGGAAGGTGGATGGAGCGGCCTTGCGCCACCGCCTCGGCCATCCGCTCGCGAATCAGCTGTACGAGGCGCAGCTGGGACGACCGATCGCTGGTCACGCGCTGTGCGTACTGCTCGGCCAGCTTGAGGTCCGCCGCCGCTGTGGCCAGTTCGGGGTGCTGACCCTGGGCCGCATCGGATAGCGATTCCCCGGTGCGAATGCGCATGGCGTGGTGCTCCATCGCGCGAAGGTGATCGGATGTCTCGATGCTCCACCGCGCACGCTGCGCGACAATTTTCTTTTCGCCGACCAGTTCGCCTTCCGCGTTGCGCGCCGCCATGCGCACGTGGACCGGACGGGTGCCGAGCCGCGTGAGCACCACCTGGTCGCCGATGCGCGGTTGCGAAGCAGACTCTGCGAAGGCCCGCTCGAGGTCCGTACCCCAGACGGTGCGCTCTCCGGTCTCGGCGCGGAGCGTCACGTAGAAGGACATGCGCTGCGCCGGATCAAATCGATATGGTGCCGCGGCGGCCGCCAGAAGCATCCCCGTGACAGGCGGTCTCCCTCCGCGCTCGAATCGGCGGTCTTGCGGTTCTTCTTCGTGCGGATGAAGACTGGCGTTGCGACCGGCTGCGGCGGGAACGGCGCCTTCGTGCACGGTCGCTGGTTCACGGTCCAGCGACCTCGGTATCGGATCCCGTCCGGTCTCGTGTAAGGGCGGCCCTCTTTTCTCCAACGCACGCTGCACCTGGAGGAGTTCAGCCGCGGTCGGCTCGTAGCCTCGGACCTTGATGCCCCGCAGCGCGGCTTCGCGCCACATGCCCTGGCGAAAGGACTCAGTGCCTTTGAGTTCGATGACCCGCCATTCGCGCGCTTCGGCGATCGCCACGGCGCTGTGCAGCACCTCGCGGTTTTCGGTCTTCACTCGGAGGCGGCCGCCGTCGTCGATGAAGGCGAGGGTGCGGTCCGGGAAGAAGTAGCGATTGTCGATGCGCAAGTAGCGGCGCTCGATGGCATCGGGTACCCGTGCATGGCCGCGGCCCGCAGCAGGCGCATCTCCCTGGACGGCGCCAGCGCCGTTCCAAGATGCGGTGCTCCCAGTGCCGCTCGGAGGGTGGTTTTCGGGCGAATGGTCTGTGGACATTTGTGGTTCCTTTCACGTGGACTGTCCGATGCGCTCGGCTTGGCTTGGCTTGGCTTGGCTTCAGTCCAGGATTCGCGCCATGAACTCGTCGACGTGGCGTTTCATGTCCTCATCGCCGAGCTTCTCGGCGGGAATCTCCACGTCGTCGAAGTCGAACGAGAAGTCTTCCAGCTTCAACTCGTCGTTCAGTACATCGGTGGCCAATGTGCCGGCCCGCTTGGTCATGGGCGCGGCGCCACCGTCCTGTGGCGAGGCGTTCGCGATGGATCCGGGTTCCGTGTCGGCTGCGTCTTTCCTGTCATCGGGTGTGGCCGCCGGAGCGGTGGCGACGACGCCGCCGGACTTGTTCAGGTCGAGCTTCGGGACTGGCGGCGGCGGTCGCTCGCGCGGCGCGAAAAACCTGTCGCGAAAGTAGAGGATGCGGTACGCCAGCACCGGCCGCAGGCCTTCGTAGAACAGGATCATCCGGTCCGGTCCCAGTTCCTTGACCTCCTGGGGCAGCAGCAGACGGCGCGGCTGCTCGCTGATGCTCACGGTCGGTTCCTTGCCCGCGCCGCCCCACATCGGGCGGCTGACGTTCTTCTGCCGGACGGTGCAGGTCCCCAGCTCGCGCGAGATGGCCTCGGCGTCCTCGTACTCCTTGGGCGGGAAGACGATGCGCGCGGCCAACATCTTGCGGATCGACTTGGCGCCCTCGACGCCGTACTTCTCGATCAGCTGCGAATTGGACTGAACGATGACCACGGTGCGCACGTTGTAGCCAGGCAGGAAGGCGGTGGAGTCGGCGATGACGGGAATGCGCCCGAGCGCCGGAAACTCGTCGAGCATCAGGAGCACCTGATGGCGAAGCTGCGGATTGTTCTCGGGAAGTTCCCGCGTTTGCAGGCCGATCGCCTGCTGGAAGAACAGGTTCAGGAGCGGCTGCAGCCGAGCGATGTTGTCGGGGTTGATCTGTACATAGATCGAGATCGGGCGCTTGCGCAGTTCTCTCAGGTCGAAGTCGTTGGCCGAGGTGGCCGCATCGATCATCGGGTTGAGCCACAGGTCCAGGCGGCTGGTGAAGGTCTTGCGGATGCTGGAGGCCGTGGTCGGCGCCAGGTCGATCACGTCGTAGAGGCTCTGCACCGCTTCCTGCGACAAGGGGTACCCCGCGCGCTCGCAGGCGTCGATCACGCGCTTCCAGTGCTTCTGAAAGCCCTCGGCGTCGCTGGCCATGCCCTGGCGCAGGACCTCGCCCAAGGTGCGCGCGGCACCCTTGGTCTCGAAGAGATAGAGGGCGATGCCCAGGAACAGAGATCGGGCCGAGGAGGTCCAGAAGGGGTCGCCGGCCTGCGGGTCGGGAAAGAGCATCGTGCCGATGCGCTGGAGATCGTCGATGCAGCGGTAGGTCGTCTCGGAGACATAGCCGAGCGGATTCCAGCGCGCCGACCGTTCGCGTTCTGACAGCGGATCGAACAGGTGCACCTCCTGCCCATGGGCGGCGCGGAAGCCGGCGGTGCGCGTGAAGTTCTCGCCCTTGATGTCGCTGACGATGGCCGAGCCGGGCCAGTTCAGTAGATTGGGGATGACCACGCCGACGCCCTTGCCGCTGCGCGGCGGCGCCTCGAGTGCGACGCCCTGCTGACCGGGAAGAACCAGGTAGCGGTTGCCGAGACGCCCGAGGATGATGCCGTGTTCGTTCAGCAGACCCGATCGCGCGATCTCGCGACGACTTGCGAATCGGGCATCGCCATGCAGCGGCCGGCGTCGGGGCAGCATGGCGATACCGACCAAGCCCAGCATCAGCCCCTGGGAGCCGGCGAGCGAAGCAATGAGGACACGGCGAACGTCCGGGCGTCCACCGTAGGCCTGCCAGTACTCGTGGAGAGTCAACAGCGTGGCGCGCTGGGGCGGCAGATTCATCGCGATCAGGAACGCTTGGCCGGCCACGTACACGCCGACCAGCGCCGCCACCAGCAGCGCGACCGCGATTCTGAAGGGGCTAGGCAAGCCGTCGGATCTTGGTGCCAGGGTCATACCAGATCTCCCGCACGATGCGCCGCAGCAGGCCGTCCCTGCGCTCGCGCGCGCACTGCACGACGATGTCTACGCTCATCTGCGCCAGTTCCACGCCGTCGCGCGTAGTCATGCCGCGGCCCGCCTGACTGCGCTTCATCAACTGCGCCAGGGCCACGAAGGCCATCTCCGCGCTGTCCGCGTGCACGCTGGTGATCGAGCCGGGGTGGCCGGTGTTCACGGACACCAGATAGTCGTAGACCTCTTCCCCGGTGCGAAGCTCGGACACGAACACCCGGTCGGGGCGCTGGCGCTTGGCACTGGCGAGCAGCTGGCCGGGCGTGACCTGGGCCTGCCCCTGGGCGCCGTGCGAATAGAAGAGCCTCACGTGGTTGGGCTGGTTGCGCAGCGACAGCTCCTTCACGTCCTCGATGGTGATCAAACGGTCCTCGGTTGGCACCTCGAGGATCAGCGCCTTGCCCACCGTGGTCTTGCCGGAGCCGGTGGCGCCGGACAGAAGGATGTTCTTGCGAAGCTGGACGGCGCGCCGCAGGAAGGACACGAACTGTCGGTGCGCGAGGAGGTCCGTGAGTTCCCGGTCTTCGGGCGACGCGGTTGCCGGTTCACCTTGCCGCGACTGAGCCGCAGGAGCACTGTGCGTGGTCTCGAAGATGTGCAGATTCTCCAGCTCTTCGAGAGTCCAGAGCGTGTTCGAGGGACGCCGGATCGTGATCGAGACGGTCCGGTCCAGCGTCGCGGGCGGCAGCACGATCTGGATTCTTTCGCCGCCCGGGAGGGTGGCTGACAGGAGCGGCTCGTTGGCCGAGATGCGCTGTCGCGTGAAATTGGCCACGAGCTTGGCGATGGACATGCACCAGTCGAAGCTCGCGAACGGCAGTTCCTCTCGCGTCCAGCCGGACTGCCGTTCCACGAAGGCTGCACCGGGCTCGTTGATGCAGATTTCGGTCACTGCGGGATCGTTCAATAGGCGGCCGAGCGGGCCGAGAAAGAGAGCAAGCGACGACGGCGGCTCGGCGGGGGTCGAATCAGGCGCGTGCGCCCGCGCCAACTGCCGGCTGCCCTTGGCGGTGCCGGGCTCGCAATCAAGGGATGGACGGTTCGTTTCGAAGCGCATAGACGCTCCTGAAATCCACATCGCGGGCGACCAGGATCTGGATCCGCTCGCCCTGGTTCTTGATGACGGTCGGCGGGATCGACACGGTGCTGCGCAGGACCTCCGTCATGACGTCGCGGCTGCCCTGCGGGCCGAGCACCACGCCACCGCCGCTGCCGACGGAGGTGCCGCTTTGCTGATGGGAGGCGATCGTCTGCACGGCGCCGTCTATCACCGAGATCAGGACCGCGGCACCGAAGCGATCCCAGAAATGGGTGTCGACGAAGCCGGGGAGGCCGTTGCGCCCCAGTTCGTCGGTGCCCGGGGAGGCCAACTGGACCACGACACCGGTGGGCGTGCGCGCTTCGTTCCAGACGATGAAGACACGGCCCTGCCCCTGTCGCGGCGTTCCACGCTGCTCGCCGACGTACTTGGTGCCGCGCTCCAGCAGCACGACCTTGCCGTCCGCCCCATAGATGTCGCTTGCACCGATGCAGGTGGTCATGCCTTCATAGGTGGAATCGATGGCGGTTTCCAGCGTGCAGTCGATGAACGCGCCCTTGGGCAAAAGCATGCGCAGTGTCGGCAGGGTCTGGGCGGCGACCGCCGGAGTCAGTGTGGGCCGAAGGCTGGCGGTGAGCGGACTGCCGCCGAGTGCCGCCGAACTGGGATAAGGCTGCAGCGCGCTGATCAGCTGGGCCATGCCTGGCACGCCCCCGGTGCCCTGTATTGCAGGATCCGCGAACGCGTGGGGCGTGGTGGCGCCGCGGGGCTGGGTGGCTTGGGCGAGCCGAAGCACCGGGGCGCCCAGCTGTCGTTCCAGCGCGATCTGCTCGGGTGTCTTCTGTGGCGGGCCCCCGTTGGCGCCGTTCGCCGATGGGGGCGGGGGGGAGGGAGGGGCTGCGCTCGCTGCCGGCGCCGCTGCTCCAGGCGGATCGATGCGCCCAAGCGGCGGAACCTTCATCTCGCCGCCGGCGCGTGCAGCGGCCGCCTTTCTCGCGGCCTCTTCGGCCTCCCGGGTCTTGGCATACTGGGTGTTGTAGTACCAGAACAGGAATCCGGCGCCCAGCAGGATGATCGTGGCCAGCGCCAGGAACCCGCTGATGCGCGACTGGATGGAGCGCTCGCGGTTGACCGAGGGGATGGCACGCTCGCCTTCGATCGTCGGGCGCTCTTCGGCTGCTCGGGGCGCCGCGCCTCCCGGGGATCCTGCTCGCTGCGCAGACAGGATCTCTCCGGTGCCCGGGTCGATCTCGGGCGCGTCGCCACTCCCCGGGGGCCCGGTCCGCGATGCGCGGTGGGTCTCGCTCATCCAGGTCATGGACCGTCTCCTGCAGTGATGCGCCGCACACCTGTAGCGCTGGTGTTGGTGGAGGTGCGCTTGCCGCCGCCGACGAAGGACCGGTTGACCACGCAGCCGACCAGCCCGCCGCGCCGCAGCACGAAGCGGTGCGCCACGCGGTGGATCACCACCTCGTCCGCTTCGACGTTGAAGTTCAACAGCGACTCGGAACCGTCTTCGTTCTGGACGAACATGGCCGGGAAGTCGGAGCGCGCATGAAAACGCAGACGCGTTTGCACCCCGTCGTCGTGGGCGCTCACGGGCTTGAGCGAATCGCTTCCGCAATACCAGTAGTCGGAGTTGCGTGGCCGATCGGTCGCTCCTTCGCTCATGCGCGCCTCGGCCCGGCGCCGTTCCCGATCCGCGGCTGCCGCCCGGGCCTCGTCCTCCGGATAGGTGAAACGTATCGAATACACCATGCGCCTCGCGGCGGCGCCTGCGGGCGCGGTGGAGGCGACGGTGTAGTCGAAATGATAGGTCCGCCTGTTCGTGAGGACGGTGAAGTTGGTCGTGGCGCGCGCTTCCTTGGGCTTGATGAAAAAGTGGTTGCGCTCGGCGCCGATGTCAAAGGCGCCGTTGTCGCCGGAGCCGAGATTCACGAACTCCTCGCCTTCGGCAAACTGAAGATGGATCTGGTAGCCCACGTATCCCTGCAAGCTGACGACGTCCTCCGGGTTGTAGGCGACCTCCCGTACCCGGGCATCGACCTTGCCGGCCGGCGGCACGGTCGCGGTCTGGCCGTGCGGTGCGGCGAACGCGAGACTCACCGCCAATCCGATTGCCAACGGAAATCTGCAGTGCACGCGCTGGGACGTCATCGCGCATCCTGCCTGCCGGGTGCAACGCCAGCCGGAGCGACCTCGGGCTCGCGGCGGTATTCGACAACGCGAAAGCCCAGCGGGTTGAGCGAACGCGTCTTGTTGTCCGCCGATGGCGGAACATAGGCGAACTCGATCGTGGAAACCCAGTGGCTGGTCTGCTCCTCCCCGGTGCCGCCTGCACGCGTCGAGCGGGTGAAGCGGACCTGTGCCAGCTTGTCCTTCCCGCTCCCCAGCTTGAGGAAGGTGACCGATCGCACCTGCGCACGGATGGAAGTGCCGTCCTTGTAGACGTTCAGAGGCGAGGCCGGGTTGTCGGCGGCCCACAGGGCCGCCCACTCCTGGTTGAGACGAGGCGAATTCTGAGAGGCGACCAGTTCGTAGTCCGCTTCCGCGGTGCCGTAGAAGTAGCGCTCGCGCGCGATTACGTAGTTCTGCAGTAGGTTGCGTGTCACGACCTGCTCGATGTCGGTCGTGCCTTCGTAGGTGGGAACGATGTCGACGATCCCGCTGCTGCTGTCGACCCGGATGAGAACGGGAACCGGCTGCTTCAGTGGCGTGAGCCCGCTGACGGCAGCGACGGCAAGCACCGCGATTAGCGTCGCGGCCGCGGCCACGGTCCAGGCGATCCTGGTGGATCGCTCTGCCCGACGTGCGCGGTCGAGTTCCCAGTTTCGGGCCTCGAGCAGGTAGTTGTCAGGGGCGGCGTTCCGGCGCATCGACCGCTCCTGATGCCGAAACACCGTTCGAGATGGTGATTGGTGTGAGGGGCCCTTTGCAATCCGGCGGCATGGGCGGGCGAGTGCCGCACGCAACAAGCAGAAGGGCAATGAGAGAAAGGATGATGGACGGCTTCATCTGCACACCCGAGTGCTAGCGATTGCGCGAGTCACTCGGCATGACCTGCTCTCTGGAAAGCACCGTGCCGCCGCGGCGCGCAGCGCCAACACTGGCGATCGCGGCGGCCCCGGCGCCGATGCGATTGCCCGCCAGACGGCGGAACGAGTCCCAGCGACTGCCTGGCTCCCGCCGCAGTCCGTCCAGCACGCCGCGTCCGAACTCGTAGCTGGTGCGCTTGGCGCCTCCAAGTCCCCAACGGAGCATTCCGCTGACGACGCCATAAGTGCTCAGCGCAACACCGCTCGCAAGTCCCGCAGCGATTGGCGCAACCTGGCGCATCACTAGGAAAACGAGGGCTGAGGCAACGCACACCCGCACACTCGCCGCGATTGTTATCCCTGCGCCTGACGCTGCGGCGCCGGCGGCATAAGCCTTGACCACATTGAGCAGTAGCGACGCAGCGAACAGAGTGAGGACCGCGACGAGTGCGTAGTTAGCTAGCTGTGCGATCCAGGATTCAAAAAATCGCTTCGTTGCTTCAAAAAAGAGCAAGACGATGAAGATCGGACCGAGGGCTAGCAAGATTGCAATGGCGACCTTTGATAGTCCAAGCAAGAAAGCGGTTACGACAACAGTTAGGCCGACTAGCAGGTAGACCAGAAACCCCGCGACATAGAACGCAAAGTCACTGTCAAGCACACTTCCCTTCTTGAGCAATTGTTCAGCGATCGTCGTTCCATCAAGCCAGACCTGATCGATCACGCTTACGACTGTGGACGCACCAACGACTGACGCCGCCAATTGCTCTGGAGCTCGATAGAAGCTATCCGCAATGACTTGGTTGTAGGTCCACAGCCGAAGTCCTAGACCAAGAACGATTGCGACGGTGAAGATTCGCTTGACTCCTTCCCAAATCGGCTCTTGAATTCGTCCGGAAAGGCTGAGGTAACCCCAGATCATTACGTAGACGGTTGCGAGTGTCACGGCGGCTGGTTCAATTGCCGATGCAACTCGTGCTGAGTGCGTGCCGATGTAGTCAGCAAGCCGGCTATCGAGCCAAGAAAAGAATTGCGCAAAGAATCCCATGACGGAACCTGCTACCGGGCGGCGCCCTGCGGGATAGGAATCGGTTTCAGGTCTCGCGTGTTTCCGATGCCGTCAAGCTTTCTCTGAGTCAGCGCGCCATCAATTTCTTCTGACGCTGAAGTCTGGGGAATGGGGGCATGCCGCACCTCGGAGGGTACCTGTTCTAAGGCCCCAAGCTGCATGAATAAGTATGGTCCGCCCGCTGCCGCCGCGACGACAACGATGCTTGCAGGAAGTATCCAAGTGCTCTTGTTCATTTGAGTTTCGGCTAGTAGTCAACAGTGGGGAGCGATCTCATAGAACCGATGCCCGAAGCGGCTTGTTCTCGGGCGCGCTGTTTGCGCATGAGCTCCTCAGAATGAGCGACTTGATAGAGGCTCTGCAGCTTGGTCTGCTCGTTGGTGAGCATGTTCTGCTCGGCCTGGATCCTTGCCTGCAGGTCCTGGATCGCCTTGGGGTCCTGTGCGGAAGCGATGCGATCGATGAGCACCTGCAGGGTCGAGAAACGCTGGCTGGTGCTCTGATATGCGTTCTGCGTCATCCCGTTAAGCAGCGCTGCCGACTGCCGCCCTTGCTCGACGATCTGACGCAACTCGGGACTGAGGCCTTCCATCTGGGTTCCCGAGAGGATGCTGTTGGCTTTCATGATCGACTGCACCTGGCTGGCCAACCCGGCATAGCTGGCCGACGAGCCGTTGAGCGTGTGCATCAGTTCGCCATAGCTGGGGGGCAGGTAGTTGCGCGTGAGGTCCGAGGTCGGCAGCAACTGCTCCATGCCTCGGCTTCCCGTCATGGCGTTGTGAGTCTGGGCCAGCTGGTCCTTTGACGCCTTCAGCTGGTCGTACTGCTTCTGCATCCCGGAGATTTGCTGCTGCCAGTACATGACCTGCTGTATCAGGTTGGCGACGGCGGCGACGTCGATCACCGGGATTCCGGCTTTCGCATGCAGCGGTGCGAGCGACGCCGCGGCCGCGAGGATGAAGGCAGCAAGGTACCTATGCATGGGAGATCTCCTGGGGTGAAGATGAACGGGAGGCGCGAGCGGCAAGCGCCCTGCGGAAAGGCGGCAACCATTGGCCGGGATCCGGTCCGAAGGTCGCGATGGACTCGCGCATGAGGCGGACGTTGCCGGTGCGCCCGGAGATGATGTGCAAGGCGTCGTCGAAGCCATGAAGGTCGAGCTGCGCGACGACGCTGACATGGTTCTGCTTGATGAGGAACTGTCGAGAGCCGGGCTCGAGTTCCTCCTTGATGAGCGCGAACTCCCGGTCCGTCAGGTTGAAACCCCGGGTGTACTCGTCGTAGTCCGCGTCCGGATTGGGGAACAGGATCTTCGTTGGCGTCTGCTCGACGATCGCGCGGGCGATGCCGGAATCGAGCACATGGCTGGTGCTCTGGGTGAAGGTGACGATGTTCGCGTTCTTCTTGCGCCAGGTCTCCAGGCCGTTCTTGGCGAACTTCGCGAAGGCCGGGTCGCTCAGCAGCTTGGCGAATTCGTCCATCCAGCACACCAGCGGGCGACCGTCGACCATGCGGTTGACGAGATGAAAGAGGTACAGGGTCAGCGGCGCACGGACGATCTCGTTGTCCAGGAAATCGGTCACATCGAATCCCACCAGGGCGTGCCGGGCAAGCAGCGGAGCCACGTCGTCGCGATCGTTGTCGAAGACCCAGGCATAGTCCCCGTGCTCCGAGGCACACCATCTCCGAAGGCGCGCGTGCATCCCCTCCGGATCCGTGATGTCGAGGAAGGCGGCGAGCCGGGACAGGCGCCGGAAAGAGGGATCGAGCTTCAGGGTGCCGCGCAGCGCCTGGTCGAGGTCGTCTTCCTGGCGGACGGTCAGGGTGTCGCTCGGTGTGCGCATCACGAGGCGCCGGAGCCAGTGCCGCATGAACTCGACGTTGTCCGCGATCGCATCGTCGAGCTGCAGCGGATTGCAGCCGGTCGGTGTCCCGCTCTTGAGCGGGAGGTACTGGCCGCCCAGGGCCCGCACCAGGATGTGCAGCCCTTCATCCTTGTCGAAGATGACCTGGGTGGCATCGAGGCGATTGCGGATCGCCACCATGCAGAAACCCAGCAGCGTGGTCTTGCCGGTACCGACCGGCCCCACGCCCGTGAGGTGTCCGACGTCGCGGCGACTGCCGCCGTCCGGGCTGCGCGGATCGCTCGCATGCAGCGAGAAGTAGTAGGGCGAACCGGCGCGGGTCGTGAACATGGTCAGCGCGTCGCCCCAGTAGTTGCCCGTGGCCCGGCCGGTCGGGAAATTGTGGAAGGGCGACATGGCGGCGAAGTTGCGGCTGGTGACGGGCGCCTTGCGGCTGCGATAGCCGAAGTTTCCCGGCAGCTGCGCCCAGAAGGCCGCCTCCAGCGCGAGGTCCTCGCGCGCGACCACCATTCCCGCGTCGCCCAGCAGGTAGCGGGCGCGGGCGACGTTGTCATTGAGCCGCTTCAGGCGGGGCCGGCCCTCGGCCTCGCCGACGCCGTCGCAGGGGTCGTCCAGCACATGCAGGCTGAAGTGGTGGTCGCCCACCACGAAGCGATTGCTCATCAGGTCGTCCAGCGCGTCCTTGAGCTCCTCGGCCTGCGAGACCGCCAAGTCGCCGGCAGCGGCCATCCGGTGATGCTGGCGGCTCATCATGTCGGTGGCCGTGCCCTTGGCCAGGAAAGTGAAGCTTTGCGTGAGGACGAAGGGGAAGGGCGCGGTCAGCAGGGCGCTGAACATGCCCGGCGCGGTCGGCGTGGGGTATTCCTTGATGCCGAGGAAGGCCCCGATGCGGGTCTGAGTGCCCGTGCGGTATTCCATCGCCTCGTTGCCGAAGAAGGGCCGGGTGGTGGCCAGAACCTCGTTGAGCGGCGCGCGCGGCAGCGGCATACGTTGCCATTCCCCGTTGACCAACAAGCCGTGGAATTCCACGAGGGATGAGAACAGCGTGTTCTGTCCGTGCAGCCGATAGATGCCCAGTGCTTCGGGGTCGTAGCGCTCGAGCGCCGCGAGCAGTTCCTGGCGCAGCTTCGTGCAGGTGTCCAGGGCATCGTGCAGTTCCGCCTGCGCCCCCTCCGGGTCCGCGCGCTTGAACAGCCGCCATGCGGCGTTGCCGACACGGGTCGGCTGCGGCCGGAACACGGCTGACAGGTACAGTTCATTGACCATCAGGCGCTCGCCAGCCATCTTGCGGCGATAGCGCTGCTCGATCTCGTCGGCGAAGCCGGGCATCGTCCGTCCGTCCGGATAGCCCGTCTCGCGACGGCGGATCACGTGGGCCCAGAGGGCCAGGTTGGGCGAGGCGATGTTGCGCAGCAGGACATTGAGGCGCGCGTGCCAGCTGTTGATGTCCTCGTCGTCCGCGCTTTCGAAGCTCGTGCCGGCAAGGCGCAGTGTTTGCACATAGTCACCCGCACGTGTCAGGGCCACATGCTCGTCCACATGCGCCGAGAGCGGGATCATGGACGCGGCGTCGGCTTCGCGACGCAGCGTGTGCTCGGAGCGTGACAGCAGCTTCATGGCGCGATATGGCGTCAGGCCACGGTCACGGGTGGCATCCGCATGCGGCGATGCCCCCGGCAATCAGGCACGTCCACCGCGAGGGGGCTGTACGAGTTCGCACGCCAGAACCGCAGGTTGCCGCCGAGCATGGCCGGCAGGCGCGTGCGGCCCCAGAGCTGCAGCAGGTCGAAGAAGCGGGGCTCGTACAGGCAGACCAGGTAGAGCACCCCGTGGATCGGCACGAAGGCCAGCAGCCACGCGAGGCTCTTGGTCACGATGAACGCCTCGGTCGTGACGACGATGTTGAACATCATGGCCGAGTAGGTGACGCCCCAGACCATCGAAGGCCGTGTCATGCCGACGAACAGAGGATCCGCGGCGATGCCCTGGTTGCGACTCATGGACTGCTCCCTTCAGACGCCGAACAGGCCCCGGATCCAGGACACGATCTGGGGGCCGCCGAAGACCAGCACGGTGCCGATCACGACCGCGACCATCCACCACCAGCTCAGGCGTCCGAACCAAGCCATGGCGCCGGAGACCATCACGGCGACCGCCGCCAGCGGGGTCAGGATGGCGACGAGTTGCTGCTGGGTCGCGTTTGCGCCGGTCGCAAACGGGCTCCCCGCCCAGGCGACCTCGACAGGTGCGGCGGCGATGAGCCAGCCGATGAGCAGCCATCCGGTCCATTTGGCGCGGATGCGGGCTTCAGGTATGTGCTGCATGTGCATTGGGCATGCGGTCATGGCGTTGCTCCGGTGGGCCGAGGGGAAGATCCCGCGGGCATTTGCCCAGGCGGGGGCGCAAAAGAAAGCGAAGCAGGCGGCTCAATTCGCCGACTGCCGCCGTAGACGTCCCACCACGGCGCTGGCGACGTGCGCCCGCCGGCGGCCGAAGGGCCACTCGCGGGCTGAACGGCGATGGGCTTGGCCGCCGTCGTCCGGGTGGCGGCTTGGGACGCCGAAGCGATCTCCCGCTGGATGGCCGCGATGTCGCCGAGCGTGCGGGCGTGCTGTTCCTCGGCCTCGGTCGCCGCCTTCAGGTCGGACGCGGCGAGGCGCTCGGCCTTGCGGCGCGCGAGACCTTCCAATTGCGCTTCCGACTTTCTGAGCTCTTCGCGAAGGATCTCGATGCGGTCGTGGTCGCGGGCCGCCTGCTGGTGCGGACCGACGCTCTGCGATGCGCCGGGCTCCACGTGCACCATCAGGCCGGTGAAGACAAGCATGGAAAGCCAGGCCAAACGTCGACCTTCACCGGTCGCCTGCCTGCGCTGAACATCGATTGCTTGCATGGGGCGCAATGTCCGCCTCTGCCCATGCGTGTGTCGACTATGTTTTTTGATAGTGGCGTCGCAAAGAGCGGGGCGGCGATATTTCGTGAGGGACAACGCGGTAGGGCGGTCCGATCGCGGGCGGCGAGGCAGGTGCGCCGGTGTGTGGGGGACAGCCCCTGCATCATGTTTCAGCGGCAGCCGGCGATGCACGCCCTTGGGTGTGACGGACCGCGTCCCGCGCCGCGGCCTGAGGAGCAAGTCATGGGCAATGTGGTCATCTTCGGCAACCAGAAAGGCGGCGTCGGCAAGTCCACGCTCGCGGTGCTGTACGCATGCTGGCTGGCGGATGTGCAGCGCCAGTCGGTGTGCGTGATCGATCTGGACGCGCAGGCGAACAGTTCGAAATCGCTGAGCCGCTCCTCGGCGATCGCCGAGTCCGTGGACCTGTTCGGTCAGGACCCGGGCCCGATCGCCCCGCCGCGCGAGCGGACCATTGCGCTGGCGGCGGGCAGCAGAAAGCTGGCCGACGTCGAACTCGCGAGGGCGGACCTCGTGATTCCTTTGTTCCGCAGGAACGTGAGGCGCCTGGCGCAGGATTTCGATTCGGTCGTGATCGACACGCCCCCGGCGCTGGGCTTGCGCATGAGCGCAGCGCTGATTGCCGGCCATGCCGTGGCCTGTCCGATCGAGCTGGAGGAGTACAGCATCGACGGCGTCGCCGACATGCTCCGGACCGTCCTCGGGGTCAGGCGGCGCTACAACCCGCAACTGCGGCTGGCAGCCCTCGTGCTGAACCGGTTCAATCCGCATTCGCTGCGGCAGAAGGCCGCGATGCAGGATCTGGCCTTGAACTTCCGGGAGTTCGTGATACCGGCGCGGATCTCGACCCGCTCGGCCATTCCAGAGGCGCTGGCCGCTGGGGTGCCCGTCTGGCGGCTGCCCAAGAGCGCGGCACGCGAGGCCAGCCTCGAGGTGATGCGGGTGTTCGAGTTGCTGCAGCAACGCATCGACGCCTCGAACGCGTCGGTGCCAGCGGACACGCAGGCATGAAGGCGCCCGACGGCCTGGACCTGAGTGCGCTGTCGCAGTTCAGGGCGGCCGATCTGCTCACGGGCGAAACCGGCCCTGCGGGCCCAGGCGCACCGACGCAGGTGGCGCTCGAACGCATCGACTTCGACCCCGGCCAGCCGCGCCGCCGCATACGGGGCGAACGGATCGAGGAACTCGCCGAATCGATCCGCGAGCATGGCGTGCTGGAGCCGGTGTCCCTGCGCTGCCATCCCGAGCACGCGGACCGGTACATCGTCAACCGCGGCGAACGCAGGGTGCGCGCGGCGCGCCGGGCCGGCCTGTCATGCGTACCGGCGTTCGTGGACCCGCGGGTCGACCCATTCGCCCAGGCCGCGGAGAACCTGCACCGCGAGGACATGTCGCCGTTCGATCTGGCCGCCTTCATCGCCGAGCGGGAAGGGGAAGGCCATTCGCGCGCCGAGATCGCGCGCCGGTTGGGCAAGCCGCGTTCCTTCATCACCGAGGCCGCGCGGCTCAGCGACGCACCGTCGCAGTTGCGGCAAGCGGTGGAGGAAGGGCGCCTCGGCGCGGATGTGCGGGTGCTCTACCAGTTGGTGGCCGTCGCGCGAGATCGCCCGCAGGAACTCCAGGAACTGCTCGCGCGGGGCGGCCCGATCGGACGTGTCCAGATCAAGGGCCACCCGCCATCGCCCGGGCGGCTCGGCGCCCCGGCGTCGGCCTCGCCCGGGAGCGGGACCCCCAGCGCCCACAGCGGCGGCCGCACGGTGCTGGTGGTTGAGCATGGTGGACGGCGCGGGTCATTGCGCATCAAGGCGAAGGACGGCAACGTCGGCGAGGTTCGCTTCGGCGACGGCACGCGCGCCTTGCTGCCGCTGGCGGACTTGCGGCTGGTGTGCTGGGCCACGGAGGAATAGCAATGCCGGCGTTGGCCGACGCGGCCTGGCGTCCGGGATGCGTGCGTGCGCCTGGGCGCCCCGGCCCGAGCCGGGCAAAGGATGGGCGCCGTCGCACCGGGGATACCTGGTCCTGCTAGGCCGCGCCGGCAGCCTTCATCGCCGCGTGGCGGCGCCGGTATTCGCGCGGCGTCATCTGCAGGTCGCGAACGAAGGCTCTTCGCATCACCTCCTGGGATCCGTAGCCGCACTGCGCGGCGATGGCCTTGAGGGGGCGCGTGCTCGTCTCGAGCAGGCGACGGGCGGTGTCGAGGCGGATCTGCTGCACGCCACGCCCCGGAGAGAGGCCCGTCGCGCGTTCGTAGAACCGTGCGAAGGAGCGCGTGGACATGTGGACCTCCTGCGCCAGCCGGGCGACGCTGAGCTTTTCCTGCAGATGTAGTGCGATCCACCGATGCAGCGCGCTGATCCGCGCATCGGGCGCGGGCGGCTCGACCGGCCTGCGGCGGTGGCGTGGCAGGCCGCAGCGACGACCGCGCGGTCCGGGCATGCGCGAGGCAAGCGTCTCCACGAAGGCGGCGCCCCGGTCCTCCTCAATCCACGACAGCGCCAGATCGGCGCCCTGGCCCGGTTCGATGACGCGCCAGCCCCGCGTTTTCGTGCAGGCCGTGAACGGGTCGGGTCCCTGCCCGCGACGGCGCAGCGCGGTCGGCGCAGCGCGTCCCTGCTGTCGCACGACGCGGACGTCCGGCGCAAGCGGCAGCAATGCCTTGGCGCCCAGCGCGGCGCAGCGGCTCAGACGCCGCCGGTTCCCGGAGAGCCATTCGCGAAGGCGCTGCACGCCCGCCGCTCCGGCCGCGCCAGGATCGGGTTCGCCACTGATGAAGAGCGTGCTCGCGCGCCCGGCGAGCCGACGCGGCAATGCACTCGTCGACAGTGCCACACCGCTTGAACTCAGGGTTTGCCCGCCCGCGGCGGAGGCCAACCGAACATCGTAGCCGGGGAGCTTGTTGCGCGTGCGGCGCAAGGAGGCATTGGCGGCCTTGAAGACCGCGAGCATGCGGATGACGTCGAGAAGAAGGAAGCCGGGAAGCAGCAGGAGCCAGACCTTGTGCATCGTCGTGAGGAGCCAGCGAGGGGGATCAATCCGCCATCTCCCGAAGCTGGGCTCCGCGCCCGTGCGCGAAGCGCCGGTTCGCGAGATTGGCAGAAATGGTGGTGAATTTTGCCTCCGGGCTCCGCGGGGGGCTTCTAGACTGTCGCACCCTTGCCTCCATCACGCGCTGAACGACCGCGCTGCGCACGCCGCGGGCGGACGCAGCGCCGTCGTTCAGAGGCCCGGGGCCGCAGGCCTGGCCGCCTGCCGCACTCCGCCGCGGGAGCGTCGACGGCGCTCCCGAAGGAGGGGTGCCGACGATGCAGGAAATGCACCTATGAACGAGTGGACCCAAGATGTTCTCGGTCGGTTGAACGAGGCAAGCGAACCATCCCAGGTGCTCGCGCAGGTCAGCGTGGCAGCCAGGCAGCTCGGCTTCGAGCACTGCGCCTACGGGCTGCGCACCCTCGTGCCCTTCACCCGGCCGAAGACTTTGATGTTCAGCACCTACGATGAGCGATGGAGCCGCCGGTACATCAATGCGGGATATCTTCAGGTAGACCCCACGGTCGCCCACGGCGTGCACAGCGGGACGCCCGTGGTCTGGAGCAACGAAGTCTTCCGGGACGCGCCGCAGATGTGGGACGAGGCGCGCTCTTTCGGCCTGCGCGTCGGCTGGGCGCAATCGGTCTTCGAGCCCGACGCACGGGTCGGCATGCTGTCGCTTGCCCGCTCGAGCGAACCGCTGACGGCCGCGGAGATGCGCGCCAAGGACCCCTTGATCCAGTGGTTGGTGAATAAGGCCCACCGCGCGTTCTGCCGCCTTCTGGGCGGTCCGCTCGCGGGTATCGAACCGCTGACGAAGCGGCAGGTGGAGGTGCTGCGCTGGACGGGCGACGGCAAGACGAGCGATGAAATCGCGGCCATCCTCTGCATCTCGAAACCAACGGTCGATTTCCATCTGAGGAACGCAATGGCGAGATTGGGTGCCGCCACCAAGAGCTCGGCCGCGGCGTTCGCGTCACGTCTCGGGCTCCTCAACTGAACGGGTGGCAGCGGCCCCTGCGCCCGCCGGCCTGCGGGCGACTCGGCCGATCCCCTCGGCGTGGCGGTCCCGGCGCGGACACCAGTTCTTGTCCACGTCGATGAGGCAGGCGTACAGAAGCTGGCCGTCGACCCGCACCGGTGGTGCCGCACGGTGCGCGGACAGGCCCGTGCGACGCAGGATGCGCTCGATGCCCAGGGGTGAGGCGCTGATGAGCCGTCGTCCGCCCTCCCTGGCGACGGTCCGCATCGCGACGCTCAGCATGTCCAGCGCGAGCGACCATCCATGTGGTTCCCCGCCCATCCCGAGTCGCGTGCCGTCGCCAGCGGCGAATCGCGACAGTTCCCAGATGTCGGGCGAGCACGGTGCCGGCGTGTCTCCGAGCAACTGTGGGAAGACGCTGGCCAGCAGATAGGGCCGGTGCGTGGGCAACAGGCGGCTCGTGCCGACGATCTCGCCGGCCGGATCGCGCGCGATCAGATAGATGGTGTCCTTCCGGTCGAACTCGTCGAGTTCAAGCCGGCCGCGCGTATGGAGTTTCCAGCCCAGCTTCTCGACGAAAACCTCGTGGCGGTAGCGTGCCATGTCGAACAGCACGTCCGCCGAAAAGGTGTCGACCGTTCCCGCAATGATCTCCATGAGGTCACCTCGTTGAATGAGGCCGCATTACATCCTGATGACGGACACCGGGGACACTGTCAGAGTTGATAGGGCTGGCGGTCCGAGACCCTTCGTCTTTGGGGCGGTCGCCTCCGCAGGCTGCCGTCTTGGGGCAGATCGGTTGTCGGGGCCGCCCCGCCGCAGGCGAGCGACCCGGCGGGTCCGCTCAAGGACGGCGCGCCGCCCGGATGGTGAAGGCGCCGGCCGCGATGATCAGGACCACGCCGGCGGCGGCCTCTGGACGCGGCAGGTCGCCCCAGATCGCATATCCCAGCAGCAGTGCCCAGACGATCAGGCTGTAGCGAAAGGGCGTGACGACCGAGAGATCGACGCCGCGGCAGGCCACGATGAGTGCGTAGTTGCCCAGTGCCGCGCAACCCGCCGCCGCCGCGAGCATGCCCAGCTCGTGGCGCGTGAGCGGCGCCCAGCGTTCCACGAAACCCAGCAGCAGGCCTGCCAGGCACACGGCGAGCGTGGTCGCCACGGCGATGATCGACGACGGGACCGTGGCCGGGATGCGTCGCGTCACCAGGTCGCGCGCGGCCAGCGAGGCGGCGCACAACAGCGCCCAGGCAAGGCCGGCCGCAGGGACCTCGGAGCGCGCGGACGGCTGGATCACCAGCACGACGCCGGCGAATCCCGCCGCGGCCGCGAGCAGCCGGCCCCCATGCCAAGGCTCCCATCGCAGCGCCATCGCAGTGGCGGCAATCATCAGCGGCGCGGCCATCATGAGCGTGCTGACCGTGGCGAGCGGCGCGAGCGACAGGGCGACGACGGAACTGAGGGCGGTCGCGATCTCGAGTCCGCATCGCACGCCGACGATCGGCCGCAGTGACGTGCGCCAGCCGGCGCGCGTCCCGCGGGCGAGGACCAGGACAAAGAGGGTGGCGAAGGCGCCGCGCACGGCCAGGACCTGCCCGGGCGGCAGGCTCTGCGCTGCCAGCTTCACGAAAACATCGTTGAGCACGTAGCAACCCATGGCCACCAGCATGAGCAGGATTCCGCGACGGTTGGCCTGCGAGCTAGCCATTGCCGGACGCGGGCGGTGACTGTGTGGGGGTGGTCTGCGGGATCGCGGGCGCGGACGGCGGCCCGGGGGGCGCCGGAACGCCGGGATCGCCTGCGGCACTGGCATCGGGCGCCGTCCCCGGCCGCGGACCGAGCGGTGCACCGCAACGTCTGAGGACGTCCCACAGCGCCTGCGCCTTCAGAACGATCTCCTCGACCTCGGCGTCCGGATCGGACATGGCGACGATGGCGCCACCGGCGCCGATGGAGACGCGGCCGTTGGCCGACACCAGGGTGCGGATCACGATGTTGAGTTGCGCCGCGCCGTTGAGCGACAGATAGCCGATGCTGCCCGAGTAGATGCCGCGGGCCGCCTCTTCGAGTTCGTCCAGGATCTTCATCGTGCGCACCTTGGGCGCACCCGTCATGGAGCCGCCGGGGAACGCGGCGCGGATGCAGTCGACCGCTCCGAGATCCGTGCGCAGCCGCCCCCGGATCGTGCTGACCAGCTGGTGCACAGTGGCATAGGTCTCGACCGCGAACAGGCCGGGCACATGAACGCTGTCGATCTCGCAGACCCGGTTGAGATCGTTGCGCAGCAGATCCACGATCATCAGGTTCTCCGCGCGGGTCTTCTCGTCGGCGACCATGGCGTCCGCGATCGCCTGGTCCTCGGCCGGCGTCGCGCCACGCGCCGCAGTGCCCTTGATGGGCTTCGATTCCACATCCCCGTCGCGGGAGATGCGCAGGAAGAGTTCGGGCGAGGCGCACAGCACGGCATGGCCGCCGATGCGCAGGTAGGCCGCATAGGGTGCGGGGTTGTGCTTGCGCAGGATCCGGTAGATCTCCAGCGGACGGATGCGCCCTTCGCCGACCAGTTGGTTCGTGAGGCAGACCTCGTAGGTCTCGCCCTGCAGGATCTCGTGCTGGCAGCGCAGGATGAGCTCCCGGTAGATCGCCAGGTCGATCCGCCAGGCCAGTGGCCGCAGATCGCGGGCCGCCACTGCGCTGTCGTCCGGCGCGGTCGCCAGTGCGCCTGCCAGCCGCGCGCGCATGGTCTGCATCCAGCGACGATTCTCGATGCACGGCGCGGCTTCATCCAGGCAGACGATCCAGACCTGTTGCTCGGCGTGGTCGAAGGCGAGGAAGCGATCGGCGAGGATCCACATCGCGTCCGGGGTGTCCGCGTCGTGGGCATGCGTACCGTCCAGCTCCCGCTTGAGCTCATAGCCGAAGTAGCCCACGAAGCCACATGCGAAGTCGAAGGGAAGCGGGGGACCTGCGGGCAGCTGGCCAGGCAGGTGGTCGCGCAGGTAGTCGAAGATGCTTTCGTCGCGCACTTGGACGACGTCGCCCCGGCGCACCATCAGTTCGCGCGGGGCGGTGCGGTAGTTCAGCACTTGGGCGCGCGGGCCGCTCGCGTCGCCCATGAAGGAGAAGCGCGCCCGCCCGGGCTCGGCGAGGCTGCTGTCCAGCCAGAAAACGCAGTCGCGCTGCGCGAACGTGTTCATGAACACGGCCTCGGCATCGGCCGCGGTGTCGATGCACTCCGCATGCAGCGACAACGCCTGCGGGCCTTCGAAGCGCAGTGCGGGTCCGAAGCGATCCCGTGCCTCGCGCCGGGGCGCCTGCGCGAGCCACTCCAGCGTCAGGTCCCTGAAGTTGCGCAGCAGCCGCGCGCCGAATTCGGTGCAGATCGATTCCGGATGGAACTGCACCCCCCACCAGGGCAGGGAGACGTGACGCAGTCCCATCAATGTGCCGTCGGACGTCCAGGCGAGCGGCTCCAGGGATGAGGGCAGCTGCGTGACTGCGAGCGAGTGGTAGCGCACTGCCTCGAACCGGTCCGGAATGCCGGCGAAGAGATCGCGTTGCGCGTGCGAGACTCGGTCCAGGCGTCCGTGCATCGGTCGCACCGCCAGGTCGACACGGGCGCCGCAGTGATGGGCGATGGCTTGGTGGCCCAGGCAGACGCCGAGCACGGGCTTGCGGGAACGCTGCAGCGCGTCCGCCGAGATGCCGAGGTCGGCGCGCCGCTGCGGACGTCCGGGGCCCGGCGAGATCACGATGTTGTCGAAGTGCATGCGCTCGACCTCGTCCCAGTGCATCTCGTTGTTGCGCAGCACGATCGGAGGCTCGCCGTTGCAGGCCGCCAGGTACTGGTAGAGGTTGTAGGTGAACGAATCGTAGTTGTCGATCAACAGCGTGCGCATGGAAAGGCTCCTCGGCGGAAAGCGGGGCTGTGCATCGTTGAGGAATCAGGCGGATGTCGCCACTGCGCAATGTGCTAGTTGCGCAGGCCGGCGGCGCCTGTGCATGCAGCGCGCTGACCGCCCGCATGTCCGGCCGTTCGCTTTTCCGCGGGGTTCTGGTCCCTACCCCGGCCTCTTGAAAGGGGAGGGCAAGCGCAGGGGCCTGCCGCTGGGGGCGGCGACCCCGTCGGAAGCAGCGGCTCTGCGTGAGGATCCGCGATGTCGGGTTCCGATGGTCCGCTGCCAAAGCCCACGAGGGGCTGATGCGCACCGGGCTCTGTGCTCGCCGGCCGCCGTGGCCGACGGCCGCACGCTGGTCTAGCGCGCGGGAGAGCCCGGGGTCATCCAGAGGACCACGGCATCCTTGCGCAAGACCAGTCGCCGTGGGACCGGCCTCGACGCAGCCGCCGGGGCCTTCTCGGCCCACCGTCGTTGGTGCATGCCGGGCCGCCGGGCGAGCACGCCTCCTAGCGCCGCGAAGGCGACGGGCCCGTCTTCGCGCCGAGCAGGTGGCCGAGCGGCAGCGCCACCTCCGACTTGATCTCGCGCAGCACGATGCTCGAGCGCACGTGCGTCACGCCCGGCAGGCTGAAGAGCACCTCGTGCAGGAAGCGCTCGTAGTGCTTCATGTCCGGCACGGTCACGTGGAGGATGTAGTCCGCGGGCCCGGTGGCCGACACGCAGCGGATGATCTGCGGGCTCGCGGCCACCACCTCCTCGAAGCGCTGCACCATCGCCTCGCTGTGGCGGTCGAGGTTCACCTCGGCCACGGCGGAGACGTGCAGGCCCACCAGTTCCGGGTCGACCCGCGTGGTGTAGCCGCGGATCACGCCGGCGGCCTCCATCTCCTTGATGCGCTTCCAGCAGGGCGTGGGCGAGAGCCCGACGGCCTCGGAAATCTGCTGCACGGTTTGCCGCCCGTCGTGCTGCAGCGCAGAAAGGATCTTGAGGCAATGCTCGTCAAGAGAAACAGAATCAACGTTCATCGAGGTTTCCGAGAGGATTCTTCTTCAAACAAGGGTCTGCGCGAGTGTATTGAAGAAACACTTACTCGGGGTGCGGCAGAACAATTCCGGGCATGAACGCCCCTCACAAGACAACCGCGCTCCAACGGCCCGGCTACCAGCTTTCCGACAACCTCTGGGCCGACGCCGGCGCGGTCTTCCTCACCGGCACGCAGGCGCTGATTCGCATCCTGGCGATGCAGAAGCAGCGCGACGCGGCGCGCGGCCTGCACACGCAGGGCTTCGTCAGCGGCTACCGCGGCTCGCCGCTGGGCATGGTCGACCAGGCCATCTGGAAGGCCGGCGACCGCTTCAAGGAGACCGGCATCCGCTTCGTGCCCGCGGTGAACGAGGAGCTCGCGGCCACGCAGGTGCTCGGCACGCAGCGCGTGGAGTCCGACCCCGAGCGCACCGTCGACGGCGTGTATGCGATGTGGTACGGCAAGGGGCCGGGCGTGGACCGCGCGGGCGACGCGCTCAAGCACGGCAATGCCTACGGCTCGTCGCCGCACGGCGGCGTGCTGGTGGTGGCGGGCGACGACCACGGCTGCGTGTCGTCGTCGATGCCGCACCAGAGCGACCACGCCTTCATGGCATGGCGCATGCCCGTGATGCAGCCCGCGAGCGTGGCCGAGTATCTGGAGTTCGGCCTGTACGGCTACGAGCTCTCGCGCTATTCGGGCGCGTGGGTCGGCATGGCGGCGCTGTCCGAGATCGTCGAGAGCGCCGGCACCGTGGACCTCGACGCGGTGAACGCGCGCGTGGCCGCCTGGGAAGACGCCGATGCCGTGCGCACCGCCACCGGTCACCGCCCGCCGGCGGACGGACTGCACTACCGCTGGCCCGACCTGCCGTCGCTGCGCATCGAGTCGCGGCTGGAGGACAAGCTCGCGGCCGTGGCCGCGTTCACGAAGCGCAACAGCATCGACCGCCATGTCATCGTGAGCCCGCATGCCAAGGTGGGCATCGTCACTTGCGGCAAGGCACACCAAGACCTGATGGAAGTGCTGCGACGCCTGGAGCTTTCGCCCGACCAGCTCGCGCGCGCCGGCGTTCGGCTCTACAAGGTGGGGCTGAGCTTTCCGCTCGAGCAGACGCGGCTGAAAGACTTCGCGCGCGGGCTCGACGAGATCCTCGTCGTCGAGGAAAAAGGTGCGGTCGTCGAGACGCAGCTGCGCGACATCTTCTACAACGCGCCGCCCGATGCGCGCCCTGTGCTCGTGGGCAAGCACGACCGCGAAGGCCGGCCCCTCGTGTCCGCGCTCGGCGAGCTGCGCCCTTCGCGCCTCATCGAACTGGTCGCGCACTGGCTGGCCGTGCACTTCCCCGACAACCACGACCTGGGCGACCACCTGCAGCATGTGCGCGACTTCACGCCGCCCCAGCTGCTGGGCAATGCGAGCGACAGCGTCAAGCGCCTGCCGTACTTCTGCGCCGGCTGCCCGCACAACACCAGCACCAAGGTGCCCGAGGGATCGACCGCGCGCGCGGGCATCGGCTGCCACTTCATGGCCAACTGGATGGACCGCAGCACTGCGGGGCTCATCCAGATGGGCGGCGAGGGCGTCGACTGGATTTCGCACGCGATGTTCACCAAGACGCCGCACGTGTTCCAGAACTTGGGCGACGGCACCTACTACCACTCGGGCTACCTCGCGATCCGGCAGGCGGTCGCGGCCAAGGCGACGTTGACCTACAAGATCCTCTTCAACGACGCGGTCGCGATGACCGGCGGGCAGCCGGTGGACGGGGTCATCAGTGTGGACGCGATCGCACGGCAGGTGGAATCGGAAGGCGTTACCAAGGTGGTGGTGGTGAGCGATGCCATCGGCAGGTACGACGCCATCAAGAATCGCTTTCCGCACGGCACCGAGTTCCACGACCGCGCCGCGCTCGACGAGGTGCAGCGGCGCCTGCGCGAAATGCCCGGCGTGACTGTGCTGATCTACGAACAGACCTGCGCCGCCGAGAAGCGCCGTCGCCGCAAGAAGGGCGAGCTGGCCGATCCACCGAAGCGCCTCTACATCAACGAGGCCGTGTGCGAAGGCTGCGGCGACTGCACCGTGCAGAGCAACTGCGTGGCCGTGCTCCCGCACGAGACGCCGATGGGCCGCAAGCGCAAGATCGACCAGACCAGCTGCAACAAGGACTACTCTTGCGCCAAGGGCTTCTGCCCGAGCTTCGTGGCCGTCACCGGCGGCAAGCTGCGCCGCAAGAGCGGGGCGCTCGCGGCGGGGCGCGACGCCTTCCTGCACCGCGTGGCAGCGCTGGCGCATCCCGCGCCGCACGCGTGGACCGGCCCCTACGACCTGCTGGTGACCGGCGTGGGCGGCACCGGCGTGGTGACGGTGGGCGCGGTCATCGCGATGGCCGCGCACCTGGAGGGCAAGTCGGCCAGCGTGCTCGATTTCATGGGCTTCGCGCAAAAGGGCGGTTCGGTGCTGAGTTTCGTGCGGCTGGCCGATGCACCCGAGCGGCTGAATCAGGTGCGCATCGACACGCAGCAGGCCGACGCCATCCTGGCGTGCGACGTGGTGGTGGGGGCCTCGGCCGACGCGCTGCAGACCGTGCGGCACGGGCGCACGCGAGTGCTCGCGAACATCCACGAGATTCCGGTGGCCGAGTCGCTGCACAACCCCGATGCCCAGCTGCACGTGGACCTGCTGCTCGAGAAGATGCGCTTCGTCGCGGGCGAGGCACAGGTCGAGACCTTCGACGCGCAGAGCCTGGCCGAGGAGTTCCTCGGCGACACGCTGGCCGCGAACATCGTCGCGACCGGCTATGCGTGGCAGCGCGGCCTGGTGCCGCTGAGCCTGGAGGCGCTGATGCATGCGATCGAGCTCAACGGCGTGGCCGTGGCGGCCAACCAGTCGGCGTTCTCGCTGGGCCGCCTCGCGGCGGGCGATCCTGCGGCGCTGGACCAACTGCGTGCCGCGCCGATGCAAGTGCAGGCGCAGCAAGCCGACGAGCGCCCGCTGGATGCGCTTCTCGCCGATGCGCGCCAGCATCTCACCAGCTACCAGAATGCCACATGGGCGCAGCGCTACGACAAGCGTATCCGTGCACTGCACGCGGCGGAGTCTGCGCTGCAGGGCGGGGACGCGCGTCTGCCCTTCACGCGCAACGCGGCGCGCAGCCTGCTCAAGCTCATGAGCTACAAGGACGAGTACGAGGTCGCGCGCCTCTACACCGACGGCACGTTCCTGCGGAAACTCAAGGACCAGTTCGAAGGCGACCTCAAGCTCGAGTTCCACATGGCCCCGCCGGTGCTCTCGCGTGCCGGGCACGGTCGAACGCCCGCCAAGATCCGCCTGGGTGCATGGATGCTGCCAGTGATGAAATGTCTGGCACACGGCAAGCGGCTGCGCGGCACGAAGTTCGACCCGTTCGGCTACACGCAGGAGCGCCGGATGGAGCGTGCACTCATCGCCCAGTTCGACCGGCGGCTCGATGAACTGACTGCGGGGCTCTCTTGCGCCAACCAGCATCTCGCCGCGCAGATCGCGGCGCTGCCGCTCTCGGTCCGCGGCTTCGGGCATGTCAAGCTGGCCAATCTTGCGCTCTCCACTGAACGCGAGGCGCAGCTGCTGCACCGCTTCTCGCCGCAGCGCTATCCCCGACCGGACAAGGATGCGAAGGCGGGGCAGTTCAAAGGGATTGCGGTCGTATCACAGTGAGCAACGTTGGCGTTGAATGCGCGTGATGCCGGCGAAGCGGCACTAACTCCCTATGCCGCTTTAGTGCCCATACTCGAAACAGGACAGAAAATTTCGAATTGCTGCCAAATTGCGGTAATGCAAGCACACCGCTGCCAGTATTGCGCAGGGGCGATGCAGTGCCGTTGGCCGAGTTGCGCAATACGGAGTTCGCGGGCTGCGCCGCGGGTTCGCACGTGCCGATTCGGCGCTTCAGGTATGAGAAAAATCGTTGTGCGCGGGTTGCCTGTACTAGGCGACCAATAGCGTTAAGGAAACGCATGTCTAAAAGCGAGACAGCGGCAGGGGGGTAGCCTTGGCTCTCGAACTGAGAGACCAAGGGCCGCAACCGATCCGTTGGGACCCCGCCGTACGGCGCAGAACGCAGCACAGCTCAATGCGGCTGAATCGTATCGCCTGCTGAATCCCGGTCAGGGTCCTCCAGCTGCGTGCGATGACCTGGCGTCGACGCGGCGCCGTTGCGACGCACACCTTCACTTGCTCGTAGTCGCCCGCGGTGCTGCAGCGCACGGTCATAGTGTCGCCATCGCTGACGCCCACCACCAGGCACGTGCGGGGCTCGGCGCTGGCCGCCAGCGGAAGTGCAAGCGCTATCGCCCAAGCGAGATACTTGACCTTCTAGAGCTCAGGCACCCAGGGCAAATCGCCCGTCGTTGTGCGCCGCAGCTTCCTTGTCGTCTCGCGGCTTCACTTCCTTGGCGATGGCCTTGGCAACGGCCTTCTGCGCGACCTTGAAATCGTAGGTCGCTTGCATGTTGATCCAGCCTTGCGCGTCTGCCTCTTCACCGCCGAAATAGCGGGTCAGGCGAAGCGCCGTGTGCAGCTGCGGCTCGCACGGCATCAAGGCCCTCCAAGGTCATCTGTTTGACCATCTCGATTCGGCGGGCAAAGGTAAGTCGGGCATGCTTATGGGTGTTCATCCGGTTGGGCGTCCTGAGTGGATTGGGTGTTTGGCGACTTCCAGTCTCTCAAACCCAATCCGGATGAACACCGGATACAACCTCTTGACGCTTCACACCTAGCCATCAACGCGGCGAGGCGCTCTTTCTAGAGCGCTTGTCGTTCAACGCTGAACAAACCTAAGGCTTTCCGCGCCCTGGTGGCACCTTTTCCGACGCGATGACCCGGTAGTTGATTGTCTTTACCGTGGAATTGCCCGAAGTATCGACCGCAGTGATGGTGAAGCGCTTGTCGCCGGGTGTGCTCGTGTCGATCAGGCTGCCGTTGGGCACCGTTCCGGTACAACTGGCGATGGCAACGTCATCGGAGCACGAATAAACGGCCTGAGCCTTGTCGCGGACCCGGTAAGTAGCCGCCTCGTAAGGGGAGATGTCGAATTGGCCGCAGCCGCGGCGTTTCGCGCAGCGACGGTCAAGGCTGCGCTACAGGTGCTCGAACCGGTGATGGCCGTGGAGGTCATCACGCCGGCCGACTACCTGGGCGATTGCATCGGTGACCTGCATCGCCGGCGCGGCATGGTGCGCGGACAAACGATGCGCGGCAGCCCGATCGCGATCGAAGCGCATGTGCCGCTGAGGAAATGTTCGGCTACATCGGCAGCCTGCGTGCGCTGTCGTCGGGTCGGGCACAGTACGCGATGCAGTTCGACCACTACGACGTGGCGCCCGCTCGTGAGATGGCAACGCTCTTGCAGAGCTAGGGCCTGTTAACACTACCGGACCTATAAGTCTGGAGCGCGGCTGCAGGCTACAGAGTAGGGACAGTGCCGCCGTCGATCCGATACTCGGCCCCTGCGATCGAAGCCGATCGCGGCGACGCCAGGAAGGCGATCAAATCGGCAACCTCGTGTGGTTTGGCTGGGCGGCCCACTGGAATTCCTCCCAGCCAATCCATGACGATTTTCTTGCCGCCTTCGTAGTCCGTTCCAGCCTCTGCAGCCATCCGCTGCGCAAACGCTACCGAAGCCTCGGTCTCGATCCAGCCCGGCGCAACGCTCAGCACGCGTACTCCCTTCGGCGTCACCTCTCTTGCCAGAGACTTGCTGTAGGTCGTGAGGGCCCCCTTGGCCGCGGCGTAGGCTGTGGTGGACTCGGGCAGCGGCAGCACGCGCTGGATGGAGCTGACGTGGATGATGACACCCGAGCCTTGAGCCAGCATCGCTGGAAGTAGCGCACGATCCAGACGTATGGCAGGCATCAAGTTCAGGTTCAACTCGGCGAACCAGTGCTCATCACTGATCGCAGCGAAGCCTCCGCCGGGAGTTCTTGAGCCGCCGAGCACGTTGATCAAGATGTCGGCGCCGCCCCAATCCTGCAGGATGGTCTGAGCAAGGTGACTCGTCCCCTCCGCCGTCGACAGGTCGGCAGCCACGTAGGTGACCCCCTCCAACGGCTGCGCTGGCACGGAGCGCGCGGATGTCGCCACCCGAGCGCCGGCCTCTGCAAGGGTTTTCACGACTGCAGCGCCAAGGCCCAGCGTGCCGGTTACCACTGCCCGCAGGCCATTCAGGTGAAGGTCGAAGCTCATGCCGTGATCTCCAGCGATGCGATCAGGCCGCGTTCAAGGCGAAAGCGGTAGGACAGAACTATCGGGCTGCCAGGGAAGTTGCCGGTGACGTTGGCGCGGACAAGTTGGAAGCCGTCCTCCCGCTCAATGGCGAACGGCATGCTCGTCGCGCTGTACTTGGCTGATGCCTCGGCCATAAAGGCCTTGATGGCGTCGATGCCCGTGTAGGTGTGACCGTCGTCCTTCATGACGGCTTGCGCCGTGAAGCAATGCGCCAAGGCTTCAGGGCTGTGTTCGGCCGCGAAGTACGCGGCAATTGGCTCAGGAAGGGTCAAGGCGTTCATGTTGTCGGCTCCATGGGGTCAGTGAAGGCCTCAGGATGCGCGCCGACGTGAATTTAGTGAATACTCTAGAATCTGCATAGGCTGTGTTGAAATGAATACAGAATGCGTGGATCCGACTTTGCTGAGCTGAAGGCCTTCGTGGCCGTCGTGGAGCGCCAGAGCTTTGCCCGAGCTGCAGAGCATCTGGGTCTGTCGCCGTCGGCACTCAGCCAGACTATCCGGCAGCTCGAAGGCCGCATCGGCGCTCGACTTCTGAATCGCACGACTCGAAGCGTCGCGCCATCGGCAAGTGGCGAACTGCTCTACAGGCGCATAGCGCCGCTGTTTCGTGAGATGGCTGCTGCAGTCGCTGAAGCCAGTGAGGCGACAGGACAGATGAGCGGCACGCTGCGCATCAACACGCTGGGGATCGCAGCGAGAACCGTCATTGCACCCCGGCTTTCACGCTTCCATCAAGCACACCCTGACGTGGTTCTCGACATCGTGGTCGACGACGCGCTGGCTGATATCGTGGTTGGCCGCTTTGACGCGGGCATCCGCGTAGGCAACCGGCTCGAGAAAGACATGGTGGCCGTTCGCCTCACGCCGGACCTGAACATGGTTGCCGTGGCGTCCCCAGACTATCTCGCGCGTCGAGGAATACCCAAGTCACCTGCCGATTTGCATCACCATACGTGCATCAACTGGCGGCTCCAGATGGACGGCAGGCACTATCGCTGGGAATTCAAGAAACGAGGGCAGCGACTCGAAGTCGCGGTGGAAGGCCCCGTCGTCACCAATCATGCTGATATCGGCGTCGCTGCTGCGCTGAACGGCCTGGGCATTGCCTATCACTTTGAGCGAGATGGCGTGGGCGAGCTTTTGGCCCAGGGGCGGCTGGTCCAAGTCCTCGCGGACTGGTCGATTTCGCGCCCGGGGCTGTTTCTCTACTATCCGAGCAGGCAGCATCGACCAGCCCTCCTCGGTGCGTTCATCGACTGTCTGCTGGATCGATAACCGTTCGATCGACCCTAGCGAGGGCCTGTTAGCACAACCGCAAGCCATCAGCAATGAGAGCGAAGCTGATGAAGGCGGTGAACATGACGTCGAGCTTCTCAAATCGGGAGAAGATACGTCGATAGCCCTTGAGCCGACGGAACAGGCGCTCGACTTCATTGCGGCGCATGTACATGGCGCGGTCGTACTCCCACGGCTCGACGCGAGTGCGCATTGGCGGTACGACCGGGATGAAGCCCAGGTCAAGCGCAAGCTGGCGAGTCTCCTTGCCTTCATAGGCGCGATCCATGAGCAAATGCAGGGGGCGATTCGGCGCGCCCGAGCGCTTTAGCAACGCGCGACCTTCGGGAGCATCGTGCGCTTGACCCGGTGACAACGAGAACGTTACGGCCGTACGCGCATCCGCGGCGAGGAGGTGTATCTTGGTATTCCATCCCCCGCGGGACTTACCGATAGCTTGCGGACCGTTTTTTTTGAGCACCGGTGCCATCGGGGTGCACCTTGATGCTGGTGCTGTCCAGCGACACTGCTTCAATCTTGATCTGTACCACTTGCGCCAGCTGTAGCTGTGCAAAAGCTTTGTCCAGGACGCCAGACTTGGCCCAGCGATTCATGCGCGTGTAGATGGTGTGCCAGTTGCCGAATCGCTTGGGCAGCCCTCGTCACTTGCACCCATGCTCGGCGACGTTCAAGATTGCATTGAGCACCTGCAAGTTCGACAAACTGACATTGCCTCGTTGAGTCGGCAAGCAGTCCTCAATCTGCTCGAACTGAGCTCGCGTGATCTCCATGCCGCCAATATCACTCGAACACGCAGTACGCGCAATTAGTGTTAACAGGCCCTCTTTTTCCAGGAGGTGTGCTTTGCAGCGGATGCAGCCGGTGATTGCCGCTCCTTCACCTCCCAGTCATCAGTCTTGCAACAGGGTTTTAGGGTGCAACCGACCAGAGGCATCCACTATCGACGATAACCAGTCAGATCGTCTTTGTCACTGTAGCTAACATGGGTGTCTCTTCCATAGGCGCCTTGAGTCTCCGGCCATTTGGCGGTCAGGCGATCGCGTCCACGATGCCTGGTCATCGGACGTTGCGCCATGCGCAGTACGGGTTCAGCGCTTCGCCCTTCCACCATTGCCTTTCCGGACCGAGCACAAATACCGCGAAATGCAAGTGTGGCGCGTCGGGCGCGGCGTTGCCGGTCGTGCCGACATATCCGATCAGGTCGCCACCCCGAAGCTGCATGCCTTCATGCAGGCCTTCCGCATAGCGGTCCAGGTGCGCGTAGTAATAGACCAGGTGGCCTGCCGGGTCGAATTGATAGACGGTGAGTCCGCCTGGCTTGCTTTCGAACAGTTTGACCAGCTTGCCGTCTTCCACGGCGCGCACGGGCATCCCGCGCGGGGCCATGATGTCGAGCGCCTCATGGCGGCGACCGAGGCGTCCGTCCAGGAACGTGTCCCGGACGGTTTCGGGCCGGATGCCGTCGACTGGAAACTGCAGCGCGCGGGCGGCGAGTGTCGCTGGCCAGGCGCTGTCGTCACAAGCCTCTGCAATCGCCCAGCCTGGCACGGCGAGGCAAGCCACAACCATCGCCATTTGCCTTCGAGACACGTGCATCGGCAGTCTGTTCAGGCTTTCACGTCGACCGCGAAGCCCGCTTTTGCCAGCTTCGACAGGCGTGCCGCATCCCAGTTGGTCAGGTGGATGCAGCCATTGGTTGTCGCAGTACCCACGCGTTCAGGCGCCGGGGTGCCGTGGATGCCCCAGTGCGGCTTCGACAGCCCCATCCAGACGTTGCCGATCGGGTTGTTCGGACCTGCTGCGATATCGACCTTCGCCGCGCCGGCCGGCGCCTTCTTCAGGATCTCCGGATCGTATGTGAAGGTGGGGTCCTTCACTTCGTTGATGATTTTCATCTTGCCCAAGGGCAGCGGGTCCAGAGGCCCGCCGATGCTGATAGGAAAGCCGGCGAGCGGCTTGCCCGACCCATCGAGCACGAACAGCATGCGATCGCTCTTGTCGATCTCGATCGACGCAGCGGCCTTGACCACACTGGCATCTGCCGTGCTCGTGATGTTGACAACCACGATTTCCTCACGCGCTTCGAATTTGGCACCGGCATTCAGGGCGAGCAAGGCCTTGGGAGACATGTGGTGCTTCTCCGAAAGGGCTTCCTTCAGGCTCTCATAGCCGGACGTTTTCATCTTGGCTCGCTCGGCCATCGCCCGCGGCGTCGCCGCAAAGGGACCCGCCGCGTCCTTCTCGGTGATTGCATAAATGGCGAACAATGGCGCAGTGTCGGCCTTCAGCGAGGTCCACGTCGCAGCATCGACCTTGCCGCTCTGCTCAAGACCATTTGCCTGCTGGTAGGCCTTCACCACGCGGCGCATGTTGGCGCCGAATCCGCCGTCGATTTCGCCGGGCGAGAACCAGGCGCGATCGAGCAGGATCTGCGCTCGCATGACCGCGGCCCCGCGTGAGCCTTGCGCGAGCACCGGTGTTTCCTCGGCTGCATTGAGCCTGTCGAGCGCAGCGGGGCCCGATACGCCGGACCGATTCTTCGGGTCGTTTTTCGCACCCGCATGGGCAAGCCACGACGTGGCGCCTGTGGCGCTGACAGCAAGACAGGCCGCATTGCGGAACATGATTCGACGGGAAGAAATCATCATTGGAGCGCGCGGCACGGAGTGAAGTCCGCCGGACCATATGGTTGGCGACGCTTGCGACCTGTAGTCTCAAACAGACATCAAGCCTCGGACTGCGCCGCGTTCATCCGAGCCGCGCGCCATCTCAGGCCAGCGTGGGCCCCCGTCAGCTTCACCAGGCGCGCGTAGCGGTCGAGTTCCGACTTCCAGAAGGCCGCGAAGCTGGCCGCATCGCCGGGGCGCAGCCCCCCACCGATGTCGGTCAGGCGCTTGCCGAGCTCGCCCGACTTAAAGGCCGCCTGGTCGGCGCCGTCTGCATAAGTAAAAAGAAGGGAAGGGCGCTTGACCTTCCGTCGGCGATCCGACAGACGCTTGCTATGACCTCGTGAGAACCGCGGCGGGTATTGGTGCGACCTTCGCAGGGGTGACAACAGTTCGGCCTTTGACGCCGTAGCTGTAGCAATGCCGGGTTCCCTACGTCGCTTGGCAGCCGCCATCACAGCCTGCTGCATCATGGCTAGCCTTTGAGCGCTGCCCACCAGGTTCATGATCGGCTTCTTAGTCACCGTGCTCGCTCATGAGAAGCGCCGAATCAGTTTACGGCGCGGCGGCCTCGCGCAGAGCGCGTAGTTCCATGGGCGCAGACTCACGGGTATCTTCCCGGTCAAGTTCGACCGCGTGAAATGGCCTCGGATGCGCGAATGCGGTCGCGGAAGGCCGTTTTTGATGTGCAACTTTCTGTCGGCCGACTGCCATCGTCTACTTGCAGAAATGTGTTCGTCAGGAATCGGCGCTCATTGATTTACAACGAAGCGTGATTTCCGAGTGAACAGGGCAGAGGAGGCGCACCGTCCGGAGCGTGCAGACACCCGTGCCCTGACGCCAATTGGATCAACTGGCCCCGTGCTTGTCGGTTTTCATTGCGCGCCCAACCGCCCCGCTGCAACGCCTTCAGAGGCGAAGCCCGCGTCGAACAGTTCCTTCACTACATCGATGAATTCATTCAGCGCCTTGGATCGCGGTTGATGTGCGGGCAGTACCATGGCGAACTCAAACTGAAAGGCGGGCAACAAGGGGCGGAAGACCACGCTTGAGTTGGCGAACTGCGAGGCGGAAATGGCGTCGACGACAGCGACACCGAGGCCGCCCGCCACCATGGTGCAAGCCGAGTAGGCCAGCGTGGTTTCAACCGGCCGGCGGCAAGTCACGTTCGCGGCAGCGAGTGCCATCTCCAGTCGCATGCGCATCGGATTGTTGGGCCCCAGGGAAATCAGCGACTCGTCCTGCAAATCGGTGATCTGCACCGCCTTCTTGCGTTTCAGCGCATGGCCGCGGGGAAGCACGCAAACGGCCGGGACGCTTCGAAGAGGGAACGCGTTCACACCTGGGTATTCGGTACCCATGCTGTTGACGAATCCGACATCGACCTGGTTGGCGGCCGTGAGTTCAAGAACGGCAATCGAATTGCGCACGTCCAGCGATGTGACAACGTTCGGGCGGATCAATGAGAACTGCCGGATGCCCTCGCACAGAAGGCTCAGCCCCAGGAGGTTGATGCAGGCGATGCGCAGCGTGCCGACACGCACCGACTTCAGGTCTTGTGCGACGCGCTCGACCTGCTCCATGCCCAGGTAGAACCGGTCCACCTCCCGAAACAACCGCTGGGCCTCCGCGCCCGGAATGAGGCGGTTGCCTTCTCGCCGGAACAGGCGGATGGACAGTGTCTTTTCCAGATCCTTGATGAGCCGGCTCACTGCGGGCTGACTGATCTTCAAGAGCTCCGCGGCAATGGTCATGCTGCCCGTCACCATGACATTGCGGAAGGCGTCGAGTTGTCGAGGGTTGAGTTGCATTGCAGAGAGCGCGACTGGATTGCAAGGGCGCGGTGGCGTCCAAATGCACTCTGCCTGGCGCTTCAGAACCAAAGCATAACATTTACTTATGTGCGTCCAACTCCATGTGCAGTTGTGCCGTCACAGGCCATTGCGGATCATTGGGACATGACATTTTCTTATGTGCCTGCTGCCGCTCAAGGCGCCACCACCGATGACATCCACCTCCGTCCATGAAATCCTGCTGGCCGAGGCCCGGCTCAGCGCTCCGCCAGCGTCGCGGCTGGTGAAGTACCACGATCTGCCCGCGCTCGAACGCGAGAAGAGGCAGTTTCATGAGTTCGTCACCGTCGACCTGGCGCACACCGTCATGCTGGCCGAGGAAGGCATCATCTCGCCCGCGGCCGGCCGTGCCATCCTGCGGCAACTGCTGGCCATTGGCCGCATGCGGCCGGCGGACTTTCCTGTCGACGTGCGCAAGGGCAGCTTTCTTCTGCAGATCGAGTCCTACCTGTTCGCTGCGATCGGCGAAGACGTGGGTGGGCAGATGCACACCGGCCGCAGCCGCATAGACCAGGGCGCGACGGTGCGCCGTCTCTACAAGCGCAACCGGATGCTGGACGTGATGGACCGGCTCTGCGACCTGCAGGATGCAATCGCCCTGCAGGCAAGCCGCCATGCCCAGACCATCATGCCCGGCTACACCCACCTCCAGCATGCGCAGCCCTGGGTGTTCGGCCACTATCTGTTGAGTTTCTCCTCGCGGCTGCACGACAGCTTCGAGCGTCTGGCCCAGGCCTATGGCCGCGTCAATCGCAATCCGTTGGGTGCCGTTGGATTGGCCGGAACGTCGTGGCCGCTCAACCGGATCCGCACGACGGAGCTGCTGGGATTCGACGGCCTGGTGAGCAATTCCAAGCTCGGCCGCGAGGCCTACTACGCTGCCGAGGCCATCGGTGCATTGGCGTTCGTGATGGCCGATCTCAACGACCTGGCCACCGATCTGCATCTCTGGTCCAGCACCGAGTTCGGCATGGTGGAAAGCGATGACAGCTACTGCGGCACCAGCAGCATCTTCCCGCAGAAGAAGAACCCGGCCGCGCTGGAGACGATCAAGAAGGCCGCGGGCCCCGCGGTCACCTGGCTGGCCACCGCGCTGGCCACGTTCCGCGCAGAGGGTACGGGGGACCAGGCCATGCGCGAACTCCCTCTGATCGACGAGGCGTTGGTCACTACCGAAGGCATGCTGGACCTTTTCACCGGCGTGATGGAGACCCTGATCGTTCACGAAGACCGCATGGCCGCGTTGCTGCAAGGCAGCTGGTGCACGGCCAGCAATCTGGCGGACGTGATCGTGCGCGAAAGCGGATTGTCGTTTCGCCAGGTGCACCACATCGTCGCGCGCGTGGTGCGCAACTGCCTGGCGCAGGAAATCGTTCCGAGCGCGCTCACGGGCGCACTGCTCGACCAGGCCGCGCTGGAAACGGTTGGGCTCGAGCTGAAGCTCGGTGACGCGGTGGTACATGACGCGCTGGACCCGCGGCGATTCGTGGAGACGCGCGTGACCGAGGGCAGCGTGGGGCCCTCGCAGGTGCCGCGCCTGCTGGACCAGGCACAGGACGAGCGTGCCTCCGATCGCCGTTGGGTTGGAGAGGCAAGAGCCCGTCTGGTTCGCGCCCAGATGGAGCTGGATCAGGCCGTCGATCGATTCATCGCGCTTGGGAATGCCCATGAAAGCTCGATCGATCGCCCAGCCGTTGCTCAACCCTAAGGAGAACTACCTTGAGAAAACCACCCTTGTTCTGGCACGTCGCGCTCTGTGCAATCCTGTGCATCGCGACTGCGGTGCAGGCAGCCGGTGCCGAGTATCCGGAGAAGCCCATCCGCTGGATCGTGCCTTCGGCTGCTGGTGGCGTATCGGACGCTACGGTGCGTGTCGTCACCGCCGAATTGGCAAAGCGCCTGGGGCAGGCATTCGTCATCGACAACCGTCCCGGCGCAACCGGGATCATCGGCTTGGACGCCATCGCCAAGTCGAAGCCCGATGGCTACACCATCGGCAGTGCGGCTTTGTCCAGCATCGTCACCGGATCTCTGGTCGCGAAGAACTTGCCCTACAACACTTCTCGCGATTTCCTGCCGATTGCCATGCTCTCAACCCAGCCGAACCTGCTGGGGGTAGCGTCGTCCTTGCCCGTGAAGTCCGTGAAGGAATTGGTCGCATATTCGCAATCTCATCCAAACGCCATCTTCTATGGCTCCAACGGCAATGGGTCTTCACTGCACGTTGCGACGGAGTTGTTTCGTGCAAGCACTGGACTGCGAGCCACCCACGTGCCCTATAAGAGCACGCCGGCCGCTGAGATGGATCTCATCGCGGGTCAGCTCCAGATGCTGATCGACAACTTCGGCACGATGGCGCCGAATGTGCAAAGCGGCCGTGTTCGTGCACTGGCGATCACGGGACCGAAGCGGTCTCCTTTATTGCCCGATGTCCCGACCATGGCAGAAGCAGGCGTCCCGGGGGCAGAAATGGTGGCTTGGACGGGGGTCGTGGGACCCTCGGGCATCCCCGCGAACATCATTCAAAAGCTCAACTCGGAGATCAATGCGGTGTTGGCGGATCCAAAGGTGGTGAAGCAACTTAGGGATTTGGCTTCCGATCCTGCGCCGATGTCTGTCGGCCAGTTCGATCAGTTTTTGAAAATGGAAACCGCCAGGTGGAGCGCAGTGATCAGGAATAACAACATCACAGCCGACTAGGACCAGTAGCCCGACCCCGCGTGGCAGCCGCACGCAGGGAAGACTTAACGCCTCTCGAGCAGCGTTGACAAAGCTATGGAAGGCCGGAGTAGGTTGTTGACGCCCCGCCTTGGTCATGTTCGCGAAGAACGTCTGGCGAAGGCCCATCGTGAGTTCCAACTGCACCCTGCATCGGATTGACCTCGATTACAAATGTTCTGCGGCAGCGCCCCCTGGAGGTCGGATGGTCCTGCACGTCAAAGCCTGCTTTCTGCGGGCATGCGCGCATCGGATTGACCAAACTGCCACCCCGGCCGCCCGGGTAGGTGACAGGCATGTCGCCTTTGGCTCCATCCACCGCGACGACGAACTCGGAACTTTCGACCAGTGCGACCCCCAGCGGTTCGTCGAAGCGGTCACTGGTGATGTGCAGCTCGTCGTTGTCTTCAGCCTTCAGATCCGAAGACGTCCAGCATGTGAGCGTCCTGAAAGCGACCGGTCTTATCGAAGCGGAGATTGCGCCGGCACTGGACTCGGCCGGCAAGTACAACGCCGCCCGAACAGCTGTCGTGTTGCGCATCACCGAAGACGGCAACACGGAAATCAACAGGATGCTCAACGAACCACGGCGAATGGGCAGGCGTTGCAAATGATCAGGAACCGGATGCGGAGTTCTGCGCCGAGCTGAACGTTCGGGACTCCGTCATAAAGCTTGCTACGCGCTCGACCTGCTCGGATGGAAGGGGTCAACGAGAACCAATCCCACCGCTTCAGGGCGGAAGTACCTCTTGAAACGCATAACGTAAAGGCCGCCCAATGACTGGCCGACCAGCACGAACGGGCCATGTTCACCTGCGTTTATCAATGTCTGCGTGAAGTTCGATTGCCACACGGTTACCGCCTGGAGGAGCATCCGAAGGATCGCTCCACATCAACCACGGGTGGCTGTATGCGCATGCACGGGCATGCGCAGCGATCCTCCCCTGGACGGGTGACCGGCGACCGTCAACGCTCAATCCCGCCTCAAACGCGACTGTGGGCGCGCCAGAGCCTTGGCAACTTAGCTGGATTCTTCGACCACCGATATCGACGTGAGTTCTGCTGTCTCTGGGTCAGCCTCAGATCGTGAACAGACGGAGGAACAACCAGGCCGCCAAGATCCCTAAGCAAAGCCTGCAAAGCCAGAAGAGCCCCTTTTCCCACCAGAGCGGTTCGCGCTCGACCGCTTCCAGCCGGTGCTTCAGGCTCATTCCGACCCCGTGCACCAGGATGCCGGCCACGAGGATCGGGATTGCGAATGCGCGAAGAACATCCGGCACCAGCAAGGCGAGGCCGGCGCCCAAGACGATGGCGCCTAGACCGGAGACAAGCTCGGCAATCTTAGCTGCTCTGCGAGCCATCGCCGTTCCGGCCGCCGTGTGTATGGCCGCCATGGCCGTGCCCCCGATGCATGAAGACGTGCATCAGTGGACAGGTGGCCAGGAAGGCATAGGGCAGCAACGCCAGCAGATGATTCTTGTGGGCCACGTACAGGTAGATGCTCACAGCAACCGCAACGAGGGTTGCGACTATGCCGAAGGGCGTCTTCCAGAATGAAGGCCGGGTGTGCTGCTGGTGATTCATGCTGGGCTCCTGTACTAGCCGCAGCATGAACCTCGGACAGGCGCAGCTTGTTGACCTATATCAACTGGCGCGGCCCTACGGCTGGCGCACCCGCATCCACCGGTCTGCTGTTGCCCACTCGCTTGGGCGTCGCCCTTGACCTACTGAGGCGTATACCTGGCGGACCGAATGGCCTCGGCCAATTCCGCGTTCGTCAACGAATTACTGGAATTTTTCCGCCAGCCCGTGGCGGCGAGCGCCAACGGGAGCCCCGCGCCGGCTGGATTGACGCCGACACAGCTCGAAGTGCTGCGCCTCGTGAGCCAGGGCCTGGGCAACCAGCAGATCGCGACTCAGCTCGTCATCACGGTACGCACGGCCAAGTGGCACGTGAGCCAGATCTTCGAGAAGCTGGGTGTGCGCAACCGTTCGCAAGCTATCGCCAAGGCGCGCGAGTCGAGCCTGCTGTAACTGAACAAGGTACGGCTTATGCCGGGCCACTCGCGTCTGGCAGCACGGTTGGCTCGCGAGATAGTCTTCCAAGTGATAACGCGCAGAACAAACGAATTGCTTTACGGTTCTATTACGATAACTCTTCTTATCACCATAGCAAGTTCATGCGGCTAAACTGACGGGCATGAAAGTAGGCACGGTAAACGGGGCAGGGGCCGAAAATGGCGAGTTCCCCAGCGCCTCGCAGCTGGCGGCGCTGCGCGCCTGGTACGCGGGCCTGCCGGCACGCGCTGCCGTCGTGCAGTACCTCGGGGCCAGCAAGGCGACAGGACAGTCCTCTCGCGCCATGCTGGGCGATATCCGGCGCCAGCTGGCGAGCTATGCGCGGCTGCGGCACCGCGACGACCTGGCCGCGCTGATCGCGCACCCAGCAGCCGAGCGCGAGCAACGCGCCCGAGCGGTCAGAGATGCCATCGAGAAGCTGCAGTCTTTACCCCTGCCAGCGCCGATGGTGACGGACACCGTCGATCGCTGGTTGCCGACGCGTGCTGCGCGGGCCCTGCAAAACGCCGGCATCCGGACACTGGCCGATCTGACGGTGCGGGTGCCGCGCCGACGCCGATGGTGGGCCGCCGTGCCCGGCCTCGGAGCACGCAGCGCGAGCCAGATCGAGGAGTTCTTCGCCGCCCATCCGGCCCTGACCGAACGGGCGAGGTCGCTGGTGGTCGTGCCGCGGACCGAGACCGCGCCGTGGGAACACCTGGTCGTGCCACAGGAAGTCGATGGCACCCGGGGCACCTTCCGGGCGCCGCAAGCCACCTGCACTCTGTCCGCCAGCAACGACTACGAGGCCGTCCAGGCCTGGCTGGGCCTGCAGGACGCAGCGGCGACCCAACGGGCCTACCGCAAGGAAGCGGAGCGGCTCATGCTGTGGGCGATCCTCGAGCGCGGCAAGGCGCTGTCGTCGCTGACGACCGAGGATGCCGTGGCGTACCGCGCCTTCTTGCGACGACCATCGCCGCGGGAACGCTGGGTCGGCCCCGCGCGGCCGCGCACGTCCGCGGAATGGCGCCCCTTCCAGGGACCACTGGCGCCGCGCTCCGTCGCCTATGCACTGTCCGTGATCGGCGCCCTGTATCGCTGGCTGATCGAGCAGCGCTATGTGCTGGCCAATCCGTTTGCTGGTGTGAAGGTCAAGGGAACGGGCCGTGGCGGCGCCCTCGATGCATCCCGGGTGTTCACGGAGCACGAATGGACGCTGATTCGCTCCACCGCCGACGGCATCGAGTGGATCGGCGGGTGGAGCGAGGAGGGCGCCCAGCGCCTGCGCTTCGTGCTGGACTTCTGGTACGCGACGGGCCTGCGGCCCAGCGAGATGGTCGACGCCCGGCTGGGCGGCATCGAGCACGATGCGCAGGGCGACGACTGGCTGAACGTGGTCGGCAAGGGCAGCAAGCACGGCAAGGTGGCCTTGCCGCTGCTGGCGCGGGGTGCGCTCGACCAGTATCTGGCACAACGCGGCCTGCCCGTGACGCGGTCGCGCTGGAATCCCAAGATCGCGCTGGTGCCCGGCCTGGCAGAAGACGGGACCGGGATCAGCGCGTCGCGCTTGTGGTCGGTCACGCGCCGTTTCTTCCTCCATGCCGCGCAGGCCTTGGAGGGCGTGAGTCCGTCCACCGCGGACAAGCTCCAACGCGCCACGCCGCACTGGATGCGGCACACCCATGCCACCCATGCGCTCGCCCGCGGCGTCGAGCTGACGACCGTGCGGGACAACCTGCGGCATGCTTCCGTGGCGACGACCTCGGTCTACCTCCATACCGATGAGGTCAAGCGGGCGAGGCAGATCGGGGATGCTTTTCCGGCGTGGTCTTCTGCTCGGGCGAGGTAGTCCAGCTGCGTGGGCTATGAGCGGGTACCAAAGATAAACGGACTTTTAATCCGTTGGTCACTGGTTCGAATCCAGTACGTCCTACCAACAAATTTGCAATAAAATCAATGGCTTAGCAAGAAATTGCTAGGCCATTTTTCTTTGCTCCTCGAGCGAAACTCAGAGGCTTATCACGATCTGTATCACGATGCATAGTGACGCCGAGTGGCCCGCCATGCGCAAATATGGCGTCTGTGGATGGTGCGCCATGGATCGAGATGAGATTGCTTGCGACGGGGTGCGACGAATGTTTGATTCCGCCGATCTCTGACCCTGGATTTCCATTTAATACTGACCCACCCGCTTTGTGAGCCCGAAGGCCTCACGATGTGGATAAGTGCTTGGTGTTCTCCTTTTTAGGTTGGGGTGTGTGGATCTGCCGCAGATTGCGCCGCTGTTTCCGCGATTTGGTGGCCTCGATCGCGAGCCAGGTCGCGAGCTTCTCGGCATAGGGATCGAGCTTGCTCGAGCTCGCCCGCTTGGCGTAGCGCGGCTCTTCGTCGCCGGCTCGCAGGTACTTCTTGACGGTGTTGCGAGACAGGCCTGTACGCCTGGCTATCTCGCGGATGGACATCTGCTCGCGCAGGGCCCAACGTCTGATGACACTCAATGTCGCCACGTCTATCACTCCTAGGATCCCCTGCTTTAAAAATGAGCAGGGTAGAGTTTTACGTGGGTCAGTCTTAGACGGAAATTACTGCGTTTAGAGGGTCAATTTTCGGTGGCAATCAACAAGTTTGGCTCATGATCTTTTTGCTGCGCTCGGATTCGCGGCCTTTTGTTGTGCAACAAGCGCGTGCCTTCGAACTATCGTTGGATTGACGATTTCAAGGTCTGACCGCGAAACTCCCGGGCAGTCGTTTGAGGAGGTCGAGATGCTATCCAGCCTACGCCAGCTGTGTCGTCGTGGTTTGTCGCGTCAGAGGGATGCATTCCTTCTGATGACCACTTTGACCGCGCTGTCGTCTTGGCTCGTGTTCTGGTTCGGCGAGTGAGGGTGTCACGCGGGGCGAGCTTCGACGCTTCATTGTCCTGCACGAGCGACAGTCATCGTGGCCAGGCCGGCAGCAAATCCTCTTCTTCATCGTCATTCACGTCGAAGCCCGATGAGCTGCGCGGGTTCATCCGCTCGAGCGCGGCGAAGCCGACTTCGTGCTCTGTGACGCACCACCAAGTCTGCCGGGTCTTGATGGGTTTGCTCTTCGCGCCGCGGGCGCTGATTTCGAAGCCATCGATCATCACCCCGCCTTCCTTGAAGCTTCGCTAGGAGGCCGAACTCGAATCCGTACCTATATTGGTCGAAGATGCTGGTATCGAGGACTATCCCCTTGATCTACTCGCGGTAGACCGCGTTTCCAAGTTCGATGAGGCCAAGGTGGGGCATTTATTGATTCCTTTTGTCCGGCATGTATCGTGCGGTCAGCGCCGACATGAGAGCGGAGGGGGCGGCCTCAAAGAAGATGGCAGAAAAGGAGCGGCGTTAGAGCTTGCGAAAACAGTTCGTTCCAGCCACGGCCTTCAGCGCCTTGCAACTCAAGATTCGCGTTGAACCGCGTGCGTCGTTATTGACCTGAATCACGTAGGCCGATCCTCCACTGCACTCCACGTTCCAAAATGCGTTTCCATTGTTGTCGCTGCCCTGATAGAAGGTGCGCTTGGCTGACGGACACGTTTCATCGCTCGCGCGCAGAAGGGAAGCAAGTGCGGAGGCGCGTTGGGTGATCGACATCCCTGCGAGTTGGTCGTGGGCGGGGTTGGCCCGGAGCGTCGGTGCGGCCACCGTCATTGTTAGGCCCGCAATCATCGCAGCGAATTTCATCATGGCGTTGTCCTAGCAACCGCTGTAGTTCTTCCGACCGCTGGCCGTGATCGTGTAGGTGCCGCCTCGCGGCCCGGTGTAGCAAGTCTGGCTACTGGTCGCGCGTGGTGCGGTCAGCTTGTACGCGTTCGCGGAGTGGGGGAGGGATGTAGAGGGGGCTGCGTGTGAGGAAGAAGGCGTTCCGCCATAGGCCGTGGCGGGAGCAGGACGAACTCCAGCGGCAGCCCTTAGGCACTCGAGTCGCTTGCTTGCAGGCTCCATCGCATTGCAAGCCTCCAAGAGAATCGCCGGAGTTTGAGCAAGCGCTGACACGGAGCCACCGATAGCAATGGCTAGAAAAACGGATCTCATATCTTGCCCCCACGTTCAGCAGGCCCGAGATACCTGTCTGTTGAACTCCCGCTGGCGATTGTCAGAGCGAGCGGCGCGGTGGCGGGGGAAAAGAGGGTGGAATCGGTGAGGAGAAACCCTGGAGACGCACCCGTACTTCGGGGCATGGCTTTCGCGTCAACCGTGTTGCACGCGTTCCTTTCTGGCATCGGCACGCCGTCATTGAACTGCAGTGCATCAGGGAGGGGTCGACGCGCCGAGATTTCTACCCGAGGAAATGGATTAAAGGCACGGCCTGGGCCGAGTTGAACGACTTGAGATTGCGTTCCGGACTTGCGCCGATATATCCTCGGCAAGACGTCGGCATCATGGTAGACCTGGGCCTCCCGGCCCATTGAGGCGACGTGGAGTGACAATGCCAGTATCTTTCGCCAAATCTTTGGAGCACCGGTATGGATGACTGGCTGATGGAGAAGTTCGAAGGGGACTGGAGAGGAATGCGCCAGCGCGGTCGCGAACTCTGGTGGTGCGGGTGGACGGCAGTGATGCTCGGAGCCATCCCCTTGATCGTCATGTGGAAGCTCCTTCAGTTGCCCCGCGACTCTCTCATCGCCGGGGTGGCTTCCTCCGTACCCGGGTGGGCTCCCGCCGCTGCATTGGTGGTGCTGTACGTCGGTCTGGTGATGGCGGCCTGCGGTTGGTATATCCATCGACTTGGCAAGCGCCTTTAGGCGTATTTCTGACAACGCCGACGGGCGAGTAGGCGATAAGCACTTTGACGGCGCAATGATGGCGCGCTTCCAGCCCTGACCGTCGCCAATTCCCGAACGAACCAACGTGCGCAATGCGAGAAGCTCCGCAATTTCGCCGAGCGCGTCGAGGCGAAATTCATGAATCGAGGCAAGGACTTGTCGCCGCTACCTCAGAATGCAGTAGAGCGAGGATGAAGTCGCGAACGCTTTTCTGCCAAATCCGCGAACACATTTCTGCAAATGGACGGCGCCTACCTTTCCCGCCAATCGGCGGGCACGGCATTTAACATAAGATACATTGTATAAATTACCATACTGTCTTAGTGGGTATCCTCGATCCAATCTGGTGTGCCGCCGCTCCAGCGGAACCCACGACCGCGCCAGTCGCTAGCGAAGCTTTTCCCAGCGCCTTCATGAGCGCGTCTCCCCGCCATCAATGCTTGATCGGCTGGCATGCACGCTTGGTGCGCGTGTCTGTCCTTGAATACCAATCACCCCGCGGTGCACCACCCCCACCGCGGCTGCAGCGCGCGCTCCTCTTCCCAAGAGCTGAAGCCGAAGCGGCAAGGCCCGCTATTCCGGCTTGATGTTGAGCTTGTCGAGCACGCCTTGCCAGGTCCTGCGATCTTCTTCGATGTACTTGGCAAGCTGCTCGGGCGTGCCGGGCCGCGGATAAGTGCCCAGCTCTCGCGACTTTGCGACCACATCGGGCAGCAGCAGCGCTTCGCCCATGTCCCTGTTGAGCTTGGCGAGGATGACGGGATCCACGCCCTTCTTCGCAATGACCGCGAACCAGCCGAACGCCACGACGCCCGGCACTGTCGAAGTAGCCAAGGGCAGCTGCTCGAGGCCGGGTTCGACGCGGTCGCTCGTCGACGCCAGAATCCGCAACTTGCCGGCCTGCACATTGCCTGCGACAACGTTGTAGGTCTCGACCATCATCTTGGTCTGGCCGCCGAGCGTGGCCTGCATGGCCTGGGCGCCGCCCGGGTAGTGCACTTCAAGGAACTGCGCGCCCGATTGCAGGCCCAGCAGCGCCGAGGCGAGGTGCGGCGCGGTGCCGCGGCCGTTGTCGGCCACCTCGATGCCCTGTGGCCTGGCCTTTGCGGCGGCAATGAGCTCGCCGAGCGTCTTGTAGGGCGAGTCGCCTGGTACGGCGAGCACGAAGGGCGCCACGGCCGCCAGGGTGACCGGCACGAAGTCGCGGTTGAAGTCGTAGGTCACGCCCTTGATGGTGCTGGGCGCGACGGAGATGGCCGAGCCCTGGACGAAGCCGAAGGTCGTGCCATCGGTCGGCCCGGTCAGGAGTGTGTTCATGCCGATCACGCCGCTGCCGCCCGGCTTGTTGTCGACCACCACCGATTGGCCCCACTTCTGGGTGAGCTTGGCACCGACGAAGCGGATCAGCACATCGGGCGCGGAGCCGGCCGGGAACGGCACCACGAAGCGCACCGGCTGGCTCGGCCACTTCGCGGCGGCAGACTGCGCCTGGGCCTCGGGAATAACTGCGGCCATCGACATCGCGAGTGCGAAAATCGATCGGCGAAAGCTCATTCGATTCATGGAAGTCTCCTTGTCATTTTGATAACTTTCCTGCAACCTCAACCAGCCTCGCTCATGCTGGGCTGAAGGTGGATGCGCTCATGCTCGACGCCCTTCAGGAGGTCGAGCGCCACGTCGACGATCATGTCTTCCTGACCGCCCACCATGCGACGTCGCCCCAGCTCGACCAGGATGTCGACGGTCTTCAGGCCGTACTTCCTGGCGGCAACTTCCGAGTGCCGCAGGAAACTCGAATACACGCCGGCATAGCCCAGCGCCAGGGTCTCGCGGTCTACCCGCACCGGTCGGTCCTGCAGCGGGCGCACGATGTCGTCGGCCGCGTCCATCAGCTTGTACAGATCCGTGCCGTGCTTCCACCCCAGGCGCGCAGCCGCGGCAATGAACACCTCCAGGGGCGCGTTGCCCGCACCGGCGCCCATACCAGCAAGGCTGGCGTCCACGCGATCGCAGCCCTCTTCCACCGCGACGATGCTGTTGGCGACGCCCAGGCTCAGGTTGTGGTGCGCGTGCATTCCGGTCTGCGTCTCGGGCTTGAGCACATCCTTGAAGGCACGGAACCGGTCGCGCACGTCGTTCATGCTCAGCGCGCCGCCCGAGTCCACCACGTAGCAGCATGTCGCGCCGTAGCTCTCCATCAGCCTGGCCTGTTGCGCCAGCGCCTCTGGCGTGGTCATGTGGCTCATCATCAGGAAGCCCACGGCCTCCATGCCGAGGTGGCGCGCGTACTCGATGTGCTGTCGCGAGATGTCGGCCTCGGTGCAGTGCGTGGCCACGCGAACGATGCGCGCGCCCGCCTCGTAGGCGGCCTTGAGATCGTGCACGGTGCCGATGCCTGGCAGCAGCAAGGTCGCGATCTTCGCGTGCTTGACCACGCTGGCCACCGCTTCGATCCACTCGATGTCGGTGTGAGCGCCGAAGCCGTAGTTGAAGCTGCCGCCTTGCAGCCCGTCGCCATGGGCCACCTCGATGGAGTCGACCCTGGCCTCGTCGAGCGCCTGGGCGATCTGCCTGGCTTGTTCCACGCTGTACTGGTGGCGAATGGCATGGCTGCCGTCGCGCAGCGTCACGTCGGAGATGTAGATCTTCTTGTCGATGTCGTGGCTCATTGCAGTCTCCTTCATGCGGCCACTGCGGCAAGCATGCGCTCGGCCATGGACTCGGCCGTGCGCAGCGCTGCGCTGGTCATGATGTCGAGGTTGCCCGCGTACGCCGGCAGGTAGTGCGCGGCGCCTTCCACCTCCAGGAAGATGGAGGTCTTCAGGCCGTGCATGCGCACGCCAACGCCGGGGATGCGGATCGGGTGGTCGGCCTCGATGCGGTCGAACTGCACTTTCTGCTTGAGGCGGTACCCTGGCACGTAGGCCTGCACGTCGGCAGCCATGCGCTCGACCGACTCGGCGATCTGGTCCTCGTCGGCGAATTCGCTGAGCGTGTAGACCGTGTCGCGCATGATCAGCGGCGGCTCGGCCGGGTTCATCACGATGATGGCCTTGCCCTTGGCCGCGCCGCCTACCACTTCGATGGCCTTCGACGTGGTCTCGGTGAACTCATCGATGTTGGCCCGTGTGCCGGGGCCGGCGCTTTTGCTGGAGATGCTGGCGACGATCTCGCCGTAGTGAACCTTGGCCACGCGCGAGACGGCCGCCACCATCGGAATGGTGGCCTGGCCGCCGCAGGTGACCATGTTGACGTTGGGTGCGTCCAGATGCGCTTGGCCGTTCACCACAGGAACGCAGTACGGGCCGATCGCCGCGGGCGTGAGGTCTACCAGGCGAATCTCCGGCTTGAGTTCACGCAGGAAGGCATCGTTCCTGACGTGCGCACCGGCCGAGGTTGCGTCGAAGACGATGTCGATGTCCGCGAACACCGGCAGGTGCGAGAGGCCTTCCACGCCCTCGTGGGTAATGGCCACGCCCAGGCGCGCGGCACGCGCCAGGCCGTCGGAGGCGGCGTCGATGCCGACCATGGCACCCATCTCGATGTGACGGCCGTGGCGCAGGATCTTGATCATCAAGTCCGTGCCGATGTTGCCGCTGCCGATGATGGCAGCCTTCAGCTTGCGATCAGCCACGGTGTGCCTCCTTTGCGGAAGCGCCCTTGGGAACGCCACCGACGCCCCAGTGCGCGGCAGGCACTTCCTGCAGGATCACGCGAATGGATTCGCGCGGGGCTGCGGTGGCTTCGACGGCAGCATCGGTGAGCCCGCGGATGAGGGCGGTCTTCGCCTCTGCACTGCGGCCCTCTATCAGGGTGACCTGGATCAATGGCATGTTCGCCTCATTCGGTGGTGTTGAATTCGACGCGGCCGAGACCTTGCATCTCGAGCGCAACGTGCTGGCCGGGCTTGAGGGCTTCGGCCGCGGTGGCGCCGCCGGCCATCACCAGCCACCCCGGCTCCAGCGGCTCGTCCGCGCCCGCGCTCAGACGCGCGGCAGCAACAAGGGAGCGCAGCGGATTGCCGAGAATCCCCGCGGTGCTGCCGACTTGACGCGGCGCACCGTCGATCGACAGGATGAGGCCCAGATTGCTGAAGTCCTGCCGCGGGTCGCACCACGGACCGATCACGTATCCCGACGACGACGCGTTGTCGGCAATCACGTCCTCCAGCGAGAAGCGGAAGTTCTCGAAGCGGGAGTCGATGATCTCGAGCGCCGGGGCAATTGCCACCACGGCATCGAGCGCCTGCGCGAGGCTGGCGCCTGCGGGCAGCGGCTTGCCGAGCAGGAAGGCCAGTTCGGGCTCGACGCGTGGATGGACGAACCGGCTCAGTGCCACCTGGCCGCCATCCTCTTGCGCCATGGCATCGGTCAGGCGCCCCCAGATCATGTCGTGCACGCCCATCTGAACCATCTTCGCGCGGCTGGTGAATCCCATCTTCATGCCGGTGCGCCGCTCGCCGCGTGCGAGCCGCTGTGCAATTGAAGCGCGCTGAATCTCATAGGCGTCCTCGACGCTCAGCTTTTCCTCCTGCCCGAACTGCGAGATGGGTTTTGCATGGCGTGCGGCATCGTCCACCCGCTGCGCCAAAGCTGCGATTCGTTGCTGGCTCATTGCTGTTGCTCCTCGAACACTGCGCGTACCGAACCAAGGCCCTGGATGCGGGCTTCGAAAACATCCCCGGCGTTGACGGGAACCATCGGCCCCAGCGCGCCGGTGAGCACCACGTCACCGGCCTTCAGGCCGCGCCCCAGTTCGGCCATCTTGTTGGCCAGCCACAGGGCCGCATTGAGCGGATGCCCCAGGCACGCAGCGCCCGCGCCCAGGCTGACCTGCTCGCCTTTGCGCTCCATGACCATGCCCGCCAGGCGCAGGTCCAGGCCGTCCAGAGGCACCGGGGTGTTGCCCAGCACGAACAAGCCGCTGGAGGCGTTGTCTGCCACCGTGTCGACGAAGCGGATGTTCCATTCGGCAATGCGACTCCCCACGATCTCGATCGCGGGCAGCGCGAAGGCGACGCCCCGCAGCATCTGCGCCATCGAGATGCCGGGTTCGAGCAAGTCGTGCTCCATGACCAGCGCAACTTCCGCCTCCACCTTGGGTTGCATCAGCCGGGACCAGCGCACCGGCTCGCCGTCGGCGATCGCCATGTCGGCGAACAACATGCCGTAGTCGGGCTGGTCCACGCCGAGCTGCTTCTGCACCGCCTTCGCCGTGAGGCCGATCTTCCGGCCGACGAGCCGTCCGCCGCCTTGCAGCTTGCGCTGAGTGTTGACCTCCTGGACGGCGTACGCCTCTTGCGGGCCGAACCCGGGGAAGGTCTCCCGCAAAGGCGCGACTGCCTTGCCGGTGACGGCGGCGCTCCACAGCGAATCCGCTGCCGCTTCGATGTCACGCGTGCTCATAAGGAACCTCCCCCAGGCTTGTCACTTCGTGTCTTTCGCACACCCCCTCCTGAAGGAGGGGGCGAGCGCCTTCGGGCGGCCGGGCGGCGCTCATTGCGCCGCTCCGTTGAACTTGATGCAAACGTTGGAAAGCTCGGTATAGAACTCGAGCGAGTGAACGCCTCCCTCGCGGCCGATGCCGGATGCGCCGGAGCCGCCGAAGGCCGTGCGCAGGTCGCGCAGGAACCATGTGTTGACCCACACGACGCCCACCTTCAAGGCGTTCGCGAAGCGATGTGCCCGGTCGACGTCCTGCGTGTAGACGGACGCGGCCAGGCCGTATCGCGTGTCGTTCGCCATCTGGAGTGCCTCGGATTCGCGATCGAACGGGATGACGCAACAGCACGGGCCGAAGATCTCTTCGCTGGCCACGCGCGAGCCATGGGGCAGGCCCGTCCACACCGTTGGCTCGATCCAGGCGCCAGCCTTGAGCGCAGACGGTACCTTCGGCACGCCGCCGCCATGGACGACAGAGGCGCCCTCATCCCTCGCCAGGGCGTAGTAGCCCAGGACCTTGGCCTGATGCTCCGCCGAGACAAGGGGCCCGAAATTGGCTTCGGGATCGTCGGGCCGGCCCGGCTTCAGGCGTGCCGCTGCGGCAGCCAGCCGCTGCACGACGGCGTCGAACACCGGGCGCTGCACGTACACCCGCTCGGTACCCAGGCAGACCTGGCCCGAGTTCTCGAAGACCGAGCGGGTCAGGCCGGCGATGGTCACGTCCAGGTCCGCATCCTCGAACACCACCGCGGCGTTCTTGCCGCCGAGTTCCATCGAGACCGGCTTGATGCCTTCCGCAGCCGCCCGCATGATCGCGGCGCCCGTGCGCGTCTCTCCCGTGAATGTGACCGCGTCGATGTCCGGATGCGTGGTGAGATATTCGCCAGCGGAGTCCGGGCCGAAGCCGTGCACCACGTTGTAGACCCCCTTGGGGATGCCCACGCCGTTCATGACTTCACCCAGCAGCGCCGCGGTGGCAGGCGTCTCCTCCGAAGGCTTGACGACGACGGTGTTGCCGCACGCCAGCGCGGGCCCGACCTTCCACGTCATCAGCAGCAGCGGCAGGTTCCACGGGCACACCACGGCCACGACGCCCTTTGGCCGTCTCGATGCATAGTTCAACGCGGGCTTGCCATCCGGCGCATGGCTGGCAAAGCTCTCTGTCGGCACATTGCGCACCACATCCGCAAACACGCGGAAGTTCGCCGCGCCTCGCGGAATGTCGAGATGCGATGCCAGCGAGCGCGGCTTGCCGGTGTCCGCCACTTCAGCGGCAAGGAAGTCCTCCGCGCGGCGGTCGATCTCCGCGGCAAGCGCATACAGCAGGTCGCAGCGTTGCGCGAGCTTGAGGGAGCCCCAAGGGCCATGGAGCGCCTCGCGGGCTGCGCGCACCGCGTCGTCCACGTCCTCGCGCCCGGCCTCGCTGACCTTGTCGATGAGCGAGCCGTCGACAGGGTTGATGTCGTCGAAGCTCCGGCCGCCGCGCCCCTCGCGGTATTCGCCGTTGATGAAATTGAGAATCACGGTTGTGCCTCCTGGAAGTTGATCTCTGGGTCCCCCGCGGTGAGGTACTCCCACATTCGTTCGAAAATGCCACCGGCATCGGTGGCTCGCCGGTCACGCTCGGCCGCATCGAGCACGACCGATTCGTCCTCCAAGCCGGCCGCCAGCACGGCAAGCTCGATCCGCGCCGCGTCCTCGAGATACCAGGTCAGCACCACCGCCTTGGCGAGCGAGTCGCTCGCGACCAGCACGCCATTGCCGCGCATCACGATCGCATTGGCGCTTCCCATCGCGTCGATCACCGCTGCGGCCCGTTCGTCGTCCCGCACGAGTTGCGGGTCGTCCCACAAGGCCGCACCGGCACCAAAGTAGGCGCCCATCCCATGGCGAGTGCGGGGCGTGCGGCGTGCGGTGCCCAGCGCCATGAGCAAGGGCGGCATCGTGCGAGTCACGGCATGAACGTGCGCGCGGCGCTGATAGATCTGCTGGTGCAATCGAACCTCGCCCAGCACACCTGCCGGTAACGCCCCGGTCACAGGTACGACGGTGCCCGGCTCGCCAGGGCCGATCAGGCCCATCGGCCGCGAGGCACACACCAGGAAGTGGCCCTCGTCGAGGCGGACGCTGCAATGGCCATAGGCGTGTGCCAGGCCGTGACGCGCCAACGCGCGGGCAGCAATGCGCAGTTCGCGCTGAACGGCTGGAGTAGCGTTCAAGGTGATGCCCCTCAGGCGGGATCGCGAAACTCTGCGATGTCGGGCACGGCCCCCCACATGCAGAACGATTCGTTTCCGCGGGGAAACTGCCGCGGCTGGTAGGTCTGCTCCTCTTCCGCGGTGATCAAGCGCACGCCGGTGGAGTACTCGAAGATCATTCCGTCCGGTCCGTAGAAGTAAAGAAAGCGCGCGCCGGAGGTCGGGTGGCGACCCGGGCCGAAGGCGATCCTGACCCCCTTCTTCTGGAGCATGTACCAGGCGCGCATGATGTCGTCCACGCTTTCGACCTGGTGGTTGACGTGCTGCACGCCCGAGCGGGTCGTCGGAAACATGGCCACCTTGTGATGCACCTCGTCGATCCGCAGCAGTGGCGCATCGCCGATGCGGTCACTCACGCGCGCCCCGAGCACCTGGGTCCAGAAGCGCTCGTCGCGCTGGGCGTCGGTCGTGCACAGCCCGACATGGCTGAAGCCCGTGATGCCGGCATCACGCGACGGAAAGTAGCGGCGCCCGCTATGGTGGGGGCCGACGACGAGATCGATCTTGTTGCCGGTGGGATCCCTGAAGTGGATAAAGCTGCGCACGCGGCGTTGCTCGCATTCGTCCGCGGAACCGAGGCGAACCTCGACACCGGCGTTGCTGAGTTCCGCAGCGGCCGCGTCCAGTTCATCGGCGGTGCGCAACTCGAAGCCCACCGTGTGGTCGGCAGGGTCGCCGTCGAAGTACACCAGGGTGTGATCGCGACTGTCGCTGCGGAAGTACGAGGCGCCCGCCTCCTGCCTTGCACGCTCCAGGCCGAGCATCTCGCGCGCAAAGAGGTCCGCCTGGTCACGCTGCCGGGTTCCGAGGCGCACGTAACGAATATCGAGCAGGTTGATCACCGCATGTCTCCTTTTGCTGGGGTTGCCGGCACTTTAGAAAAATCGATGACATTCCGGAAATGAAAAAATAGAATTCGTGATATGTCATTAGCGAATATCAAGGCAGGCCGCCCTGCCCGTCTCCTGTCGCGGCAGGTCGATCTCAACCTGCTCGAACTCTTCGAAACCGTCTACCGCACGCGAAACCTGACCGCGGCCGGATCGCAGCTCGGCCTGACGCAGCCGGCGGTCAGCCGGGGCCTTGGACGGCTTCGGGAGATGTATGGGGATGCCTTGTTCGTCCGGCAACAGCGCGGCGTGGTGCCGACGCCCTTTGCCGACTCGCTGGTGTCTCCCGTGAGCTCGGCGCTCGAGATCCTCCGCTCCACCGTCTACCGGCCTACCTTCAGTCAAGCCGAGGAGGCACGCACGTTCAGGATCTCCATGAGCGACATCGGCGAGCGGCTGTTTCTTCCACGCCTGATGCGGCACCTGGCCGAGGTGGCCCCGCAGGTCGTCATCGAGGTCGTGCCGCCGAGCGGGGGCGAGCTGTTCGACGGGTTGGCGTCGGGCCAGATCGATCTCGCGGTGGGCTATCTCAGCGACCTGGGCAAGCAGATGCACCAGCGCCGCCTGTTTCGCGAACAGTTCGTGTACGTGGCCCGCAAGGATCACCCCGGCGTCAAGGGCAAGCTGCGCCGCGACCAGCTACGGGAACTGGCGCATGTGGTGGCAGGCCCCGAAGGAATGCAGCACGCCGCGGCCGTGGAGAAGGTGCTGTCAGGGAGCCGCATCAAGGCAAGGGTGGCACTGAGAGTCCACAGCTTCCTGTGCGTGGGGCCCATCGTCGCGAGCACCGACATGATTGGCGTGGTGCCCAGCAACCTGGGGGCGGTGGTCGCGCCCCATATGCAGTTGCAGCTCGTGGAGCCGCCGGTGCAGTTCCCGGCTTTCGATGTCTCAATGACGTGGCATCAGAGATTCCATCGCGACCCCGGCAGCGAGTGGCTGCGCAGCGTGTTCGTCACCCTGTTCGACTCGCTGAGGGTGCCCTTCGAGACCGAGGCGTAGGCACATCCTTGTCGGCGGCCAGGCCCTGGCGCTATGGGTCGAACACTATGAGGTCGCCGTGTCCGAAGGTGTCGCAGCCATTTCGCGTGATGTTGATTTTCTGACAGATTCACCTGCGCGCTGGTGCCGTCACGGCGGAGCGAGCGGATGTGACGTTCCGGTCATGCATGAGCTCACGTCCTGCGCAGCAGGCTCGTCAACCTCCATGAGTTGAGAGAAAAGCAGAACGAAAAGGGCCAGATGCAATTGCACTTAGCTATCGATGTTGCACGCGAATTTCTGCGCGCTGAGGCGGCGAAGCACGACATCAAGGAAACACGCTCTGGACGCAGTCCGCTGCAAGCGTTTTTCAAGGAAGTCGTGAAGCTTGCCCGCGATGATGCCGGTAAAAAGGTTGCCAAACGCCATGGCATTCACGTGGCCGACGCTCTTGACCCTTCGTTGATCCCCGCTGGTCCCTTCTGGGATCGACAGTGGCCGCAAATCGCGAAGCTGATGTCGCCCGCCTATCGGGCGCTGTTTGCGCCACCTGAATAGGACGACTGATAAAACGCCCGATTCAGTCAGGAATGGCGCAAGCCCTGCGGGGACGGATTGCACTGACCGATTGATGGAAGATTGCAGGCAGTTGAACAATGCAGGACCGGATCGCGCAGCTACGCGATCGACTGCGACTGGTAACCCGGCTATCCATACGCGAGATAGCCAGACGTACAAGCCTGTCTCGCAACACCGCAAGAAGGTGCCTGCGAGCCGGCGAAGAAGAGCCGCGCTACGCCAAGCGGGCGAGTTCGAGCAAGCTTGATCCCTATGCCGACAAGCTCGCGACCCGGGCTCGCGGTCGAGGCCGCCAAATCGCGGAAACAGCGACGCAATCTGCGACAGATCCACACTGGATTCTAAGAACGCCAACGCAGTCCCTTTCAGGCCACGATTGCTTGCATAGAAACTACTTCGGGGCGCCGTTTGTGCCAACTTCGGCAGTCATCCAGGCGGGAATGTCTCGCTGCCCACGAAGCACGCGCCAGACGTCAATGTGATCACCGCGCTCGACGTAGAAGATCAAAAAGGGGTAACGCGTCAGCGGCCAGGTGCGTAGCCCGGGAAGATTCAGCTCGTGCGCGTAGCGAGTAGCGCCCGTCGCGGGGAAGCGGCCGATGTGGGCATATGCGCGTTCCAACGCGTCAATGAAACCCAATGCCGCTTGCTCGGCGTCTTCGCCAAGGTAGTAGTCGATAGCCGAGTCGATATCCAGGTTTGCCCGCTCACGGGCGATGACTGGCTTGGACTTCACTCGCGATCAGTGGATCGCGCGCGAACACGCACACGCTCGCGCAGGGAGCCGAAATACTGGGCGCCGTTTGGAGCCGCCGGAAGGGAAGCCGCCCCCTCCAGGAGCAGCTCGCGCAACTGCAGCCGATCTGCATCCTTGCGGATCAATTCGCGCACGTACTCGCTGCTGGTGCCATAGCCGCGCTGAATCACCTGCTCATCGACGAAAGACTTGAGAGAGTCAGGAAGCGAAATGTTCATGGTGCCCATGCGCGTTATCTTAAAAAGATTGGCAAAATTTGGCAAGAACGGCGTGCCATAAGAGCGTTGCAAGCTCCTGTAACCAGCCATGGGAACGCTGCCCACGCGACCGCCAATTTCAATTGAATAACCATCGCAGTGTCGCAACGGTGCGGCGGCTGGTTGGCTGGACGCGGCGGCGGGTGGCTGACGGCCAATTCCTGCTGGCCGCAAGCCCCGACGCGGCCGCTTCAGGTTTACGAACATACTCGCTGACGAAGCCGAGGAAGCCGGCGCAAGTTCAACCGGGCGCACCTTCCCCATGAAGCCGGATGATCAAGGCACGCATCCAGGCGACCGCGGGATCCCGGTGATACCGGCCGTGCCAGAACAGGTTGATCGCAATCTCGGGTAGCTTGGCCGGATGGCGGACATATGCCAGTCCGAACGGTTCGGCCAAGGCCTGGGCGAGCCGCTCGGGGACTGTTGCCACCAGGTCGGAGTCGTGCAGGATATGGCCGACCGCCACGTAGTGCGGAACGGTCAGGACGACCTTGCGAACGATCTTCTTGCGGCTGAGAAGCTCGTCCGCCTTGCCGTGGCCGGTTCCCTCCGAAATCACGACCACGTGGTCAGCTTGCGAGAACTCGGACAGCGAGATCTGCCGCTTGTCGAGCGCGTGGCCGCGGCGAAACATGCAGACGTAGTGCTGCTTGAACAATCGCCGCTGGAAATAGCCGCTCTTGAGCTGCGGCAGCAAGCCGATGGCCAGGGTGACATGGCCCGACTCCATTTCGTCCTGGAGATTGACCGCCGTGTTGCGAACGGTGCTGAGCGAGAGCCCTGGTGCGACGCGCGCCAGCTCCTTCATCAGTTTGGGCAGGAAATAGATCTCCCCGATGTCGGTCATGCCGATGGTGAAGGCGCGCGTCGAGGTGGCTGGATCGAATGAGCTTCGCTGGTTGATCGCGGCATGGATCGTTTGCAGGGCGCTCGCGGTCGGCTCGGCCAGTTGCTCGGCGAAGGGTGTCGGCTCCATGCCCTTCGGTGTTCGAAGAAACAGGGGGTCGTCGGTCAGCTTGCGCAGGCGCGCCAGCGCATTGCTCACGCCCGGCTGGGAAAGGCCGAGATTCGTCGCCACCTTCGACACCCGTCGATCGATGAGCAGCTGGTTGAAAACAACCAGCAGGTTGAGGTCGATGTCCTTGAGCTCCACGGGCAGCTCCCATTCGCGAAATCTATATGAGGTATTCGGCACATTCTATTGAACGATGGGGCCGAACTGCCGATCATCGGGTACCACGAGACGAGCGGCCCATGCGACACGGCCGCACAGGAGACAAATATGGATGACACATCAACAGTCTTTCCGCAGCAGATCCACTGGGAAGACAAAGGCACCAGCCGCATCCCCTTCATGGCCTATACCGATGCCGACCAGCACCGGCGTGAGCTCGAGCGCCTCTTCTACCGCGGCCACTGGTGCTACGTGGGCCTGGAGGCCGAGATTCCGGAGGTCGGCGATTTCAAGCGCACGGTGGTCGGCGAACGCTCGGTGATCATGGTCCGGGATGCCGAGGGCTCCATCAGCGTCGTCGAGAACGTGTGCGCGCACCGGGGCATGCAGTTCTGCCGCGAGCGGCACGGCAACCGCAAGGCCAGCGGGTTCACCTGCCCCTATCACCAGTGGAACTATTCGCTTGGCGGCGACCTGCAGGGGGTGCCCTTTCGCCGCGGCGTCAAGCAGGACGGCAAGGTCAACGGCGGAATGCCGGCTGACTTCAAGCCTGCCGACCACGGCCTCAACAAGCTGAAGGTTGCAACGCGCGGCGGCGTCGTGTTCGCGTCGTTCGATCCGGACGTCGAATCGCTCGAGGACTTCATGGGCCCGGAGATCCTGGGCTACTTCGACCGGCTGTTCAACGGCCGCAAGCTGACGATCCTCGGCTACAACCGCCAGCGCATTCCCGGCAACTGGAAGCTGATGCAGGAGAACATCAAGGACCCGTACCACCCGGGCCTGCTGCACACGTGGTTCGTCACCTTCGGGCTCTGGCGGGCGGACAACAAGTCGGAGCTGAAGATGGACAGCCATCACCGGCACGCCGCCATGATCTCGACCCGCGGCGCCAGCGGCAAGGCAGACCAGGTCACCCAGGTGTCGAGCTTCAAGGAAAGCATGACGCTCAACGACGACCGCTTCCTGGACATCGTGCCCGAGCCATGGTGGGGCGGCCCCACGGCGGTGATGATGACGCTGTTCCCGAGCGTGATCTTCCAGCAGCAGGTCAACAGTGTCTCGACCCGGCATATCCAGCCGAGCGGACCGGGCGCCTTCGATTTCGTCTGGACGCACTTCGGCTTCGAGGACGACGACGATGCGATGACCTTGCGGCGGCTGCGCCAGGCCAATCTCTTCGGGCCGGCGGGCTTCGTCTCGGCCGACGACGGGGAGGTGATCGAGCTTTCGCAGAAAGGCTTCGAACAGAAGCCGTTCCACCGCACGCTCGCCGAGCTTGGCGGACGCGACGTCGGCGACACGGACCACATGGTCACCGAGACCCTGATCCGGGGCATGTACGAATACTGGCGCAAGGTCATGGAGGCTTGAGATGAACTTCCAGGACTACTTCGACCTGACCCAGCTCTACGCACGCTACGCCCAAGCCGTGAGCTCCGGCGAATGGGAACTCTGGCCGGAATTCTTCACGGACGACTGCAGCTACCGCCTGCAGCCGCGCGAGAACTACGACCGCGGCTTTCCGCTTGCCACGCTGTCGTTCGAGAGCAAGGGGATGCTGAAGGACCGCGTCTACGGCATTCGCGAGACCTTGTTCCACGACCCCTACTACCAGCGCCACGTCGTCGGGACGCCGCTCGTGCTGAAGGCCGAGGCGGACCGCTTCGAGTGCGAAGCCAACTACGCGGTGTTCCGCACCAAGCTGTCCGAACTCTCGAGCGTCTTCAGCGTGGGGCGCTACATCGACGTCGTCGTGCGCACCGCCGAGGGACTGAAGTTCGCCTCGCGCCACGTCATCTACGACAGCGAAATGATCCCCAACTCCGTCATCTATCCCCTTTGAGGCCAGCCATGAGCGAATATCAATGGACCGATGCCGCACCCCTGGACGAGGTGCCCACCGATGACGTCATCGGCATGCTGGTCGGCGGGCGCGACATCGCGCTGTACAACGTGGACGGCCAGATCTACGCGACCGACAACGTGTGCACCCACGGCCATGCCCGCCTGTGCGAGGGCTTCCTGGAAGGGCACGAGATCGAGTGCCCCCTGCACCAGGGCAAGTTCGACGTGCGCGACGGCAAGCCGACCTGCGCCCCTGTGACCGAGGCAATCCGCTCGTACCCCGTGAAGATCGACGCGGGCCGCGTGTTCCTCTCGCTGGACTGACCGCCCTGCTCTCTTGCATGGCCTTGCACCAATGACCACCGAAACCATCGTCATCGTGGGCGCCGGCCAAGCCGGCGGCTGGGCCGCGCAGACGCTGCGCAGCGAGGGCTTCGCGGGCCGCGTGGTGCTGATCGGCGACGAGCCGCATCGTCCCTACGAACGCCCGCCGCTGTCCAAGGCGGTGCTCTCCGGAGACGCCCATGCGGACACCACGCACCTGCTGAAACCGGAAGCCTTCGATGCGCTCGGCATCGACTGGCGGCCGAACGTCGGCGCGACCTTCATCGACAGGGCTGCGAAGCGGCTTCGCCTCACGCATGGAGCGGACGTTGCCTATGACAAGCTGATCCTCTGCAACGGCGGACGGGCGCGCCGGCTGAATATTCCCGGTGCGGATCTGCCCGGCGTCTTCTCCTTGCGCAGCATCGAGGATGCGGCGGCGCTCGGTGCCGCACTGTCTGCCGGCAAGCGGTTGCTCGTCGTCGGGGGCGGCTGGATCGGCCTCGAAGTGGCCGCCACGGCCAGGAAGAAGGGCCTGGACGTGACCGTCGTGGAAGCGATGGGCCGGTTGTGCGAGCGCACCGTTCCGCCCGAAATCTCCGACTACCTGCTGCAGCTGCACACCGCCCATGGCGTCGATGTCCGCCTGGGCACGGGAATCGAGCGCCTGGCGCAGAACGCGCAAGGCAGCCTCACGGCCTCGTTAGGCGACGGGCGCGAACTCGAATGCGACGCTGTCCTCATCGGTGTCGGCCTGGTTCCCAACGACGAACTCGCACGCGAGGCAGGCCTGGCCTGCGATGGCGGCGTGCTGGTCGATTCGCAATGCCGCACATCGGATCCCGACATCCTGGCCGCGGGCGACGTGGCGGCATGGCATTGCGAATGGGCCGGGCGGCGGATGCGGCTCGAGTCCTGGCAGAACGCCCAGGAACAAGGCATCGCCGCTGCGCGCGCCGCGCTCGGCACCGCGGTCAATCATCAGCCGCTGCCCTGGTTCTGGTCGGACCAGTACGACGTCAACCTCCAGATCTACGGCATGCCCACGCCTGCGCATCGCGCGGTCGTGCGCGGCGATCGGAACTCCAGCAGCTTCGTGATGTTCTTCCTCGACGCCGACAAGGTGGTCGCGGCGCTGGGCCCCAACGCCGCGCGCGATCTGCGCTTTGCGCGGCGCCTGATCGAGCGCCGCACCAGCGTCGATGCGGCACAGCTCGCCGACCTCCAGGTGCCGCTCGCCAAGCTTTGAAACAGACCCGCAACGCGAGTCCGCCTCCGAACCCCATTACTGCAAGCATCATGACTACCCCCTATCTCTGGACCCCTCCTCCCATCCCTTCGCTGCCGGTGCGCGGCAAGTCGGAGCGCCTGCCCGTCAACCGGCTGTTCTTCGTCGGCCGCAACTATCACGCCCACGCCATCGAGATGGGCCGACCGGTCGACAAGACGGTGGAGGTGCCGTTCTATTTCACCAAGAGCCTGCCGACGCTGGTCGAATCAGGCGCCACCGTGGCCTATCCACCCGGGACGCAGAACTACCACTTCGAAATGGAGCTGGTGCTCGTCGTCGGAGCGCCGGGCTTTCGCGTCAGCCGCGCCGACGCCCACAAGCTGATCTACGGGTACGCCTGCGGCCTGGACATGACGCGGCGCGACCTGCAACTCGTGGCCCGCGACAAGGGCCGGCCCTGGGATCTCGGCAAGGACGTGGAGCAGTCGTCGGTGGTGTCCGAGGTCGTCCCCATGGCCGGCACGGTGCTCGACCAGGGTGCGCTGGCACTGAGCGTGAACGGCCAGGAGCGCCAGCGCTCCGATCTCTCCAAGCTGATCTGGAACATCCCCGAACTGATCGAGGATCTTTCGAAGTTCTACCACCTGCAGCCTGGCGACCTGATCTTCACCGGCACGCCGGAAGGCGTGGGCGCGCTCCGGCCGGGCGATCGCGTCGAAGGCAGCGTTGCGGGCGTGGGCGAGATCACGCTCACGGTCGGCCCGGCCGAGTGAAGCGCAAGCCGACGCAGCATTTCTCCCGGTAAACGATACAGCGACAGACGCGCCGTGTGAGCGCTCGTCGCAACGGTCCCCACGAAAGAACTTCCATGACAGTCGACACCGTACCCTTCCTCGTGCGCCTGAAGGCCGTCTGGGTGGACAGCCGGCCACGGTGCTCAAGGAAGACGACCAGCTCAAGCCGGAGATCGGGAGCCAGATCGTGCGCAAGTTCATCGACAAGGACAAGGTCGACGCCATCGTCGCCTTGAGTTTTTCCAACGTCATGATGGCGAGCCTGCCGCGGATCGCGGAGTCCGGCGTCGTCGCCATTACCACCAACTCCGGGCCGTCGCCGCTGGCCGGGGCGGGTTGCAAGGCCAATGTGTTCTCGACCACCTGGCAGAACGACGGCGCAGCCGAAGCCATGGGCAAGTTCGCGCAGGACAGGGGCGTGAAGAAGGTCTACCTGATGGCGCCCGGGAGGGCTCAGAAGCTCGGAACATCCTTTTCCGGCGGCCTGGCGGCGAGTACCCTCTGCTGCTCCGCGAATATCTCGCCGATGTAGGTCAGGAGATCCACTCCCGCGATCTTCGGCTCCGTTGCGCGTGCATCCCCCGATGCGGCCTCGGCTTCGTCCACCTGGGTCACGGCGCCGGCAAGCTCAAGCGGTGGACGGCCTTGCTGGCATGCACCCGCAGCGAGGCCGAGTCCTGTGAGCGCTGCTGCATGAAGTATTCTGGTGAAGTCCATATCGACCCCCGGGGTGGTTGGATGTTGAAGAAACTGGAATGCCGTTCGCGGCGGCCGGGCCGTTCGCACAAAAACGCGCGCCTCTGTCATTCCCCCCCGATACAGAGCCGATGCCAGCGCACCACGCGCTGGCCGCAATAGCGCTCGACGACGCGCGCAACGAGCTCCGTGTTGCCGGACGTCTCCCATCGCCTGTCGAACCAGACCATGGCCTCGTAGAGGTTGTCGGAGTCGCCCGTCGAGTCGTACCTGTCCATCAGTGCAACAGAGAGTTCCCGATTTGCAAATTCGTCTCCACTGCCCGCTTCGTTGCGCAGCAGATCGAGCCTGGACGAGGCCGCGAGATGGACTCGAGGCGCTTTCCGCGTGGCTGCGATCGCTGCGATGGGACTGTGTATCGCCGACGCCATGAGGGCGCCGGATAGAAACGCCCCGCTCGCGAAGGCGCCGATGAGCTGGATGCGCTTCGAGTGCCGGAGCTTGAGTACGCCGTGTGCCCCTGCGCACAGGCGTCGAACAGTGCGGTGGAACATGAAGAACTTTCTGAGGCCGGCTGTGGTGCTGTGCAAGGCTAGGCGATCGGCGAGGCGGACGCGTCATCGGAATCGATGATGCGGCACTGCTGTGGCTGTCGTTGTTGCGATTTTTTTGAGACTGCCGTGGTGCGAGCGGACATGCGAGGTTCGCGGCACGCCATCCCGTTTTCTACCGTCCGGTAGAAATCCAGCGATCGACCTTCGCAAAGGCCTTGGGCCACTGCAAGAAGCTCCTCACGCGCGGCATTCATCAGTGCACCCGAAACGCAGCGTACTACCGGCGAGCGGCCTCCACAATTGGACGAAAGGCATAGAGCGCCCGCGAAGATTGCGCGCCGCCTGCGCTGCGAACACAACATGAAGTCGTCATTAACGGTGAGTGACAAATTCAGCTCACCAGCGGGGCGCGACCTATCCCGTGATGATCGGCCGCAGCGTATCGATCTCTTCGATCATGAAGTCGAAGAATGCAGCGACGCGCGGCGTGTGCCGCAGGTCGGCACGGGTCAGAAGCCGCCAGATCCGCGCCAGCTCGGGCACGGGACCGAGCACGCGCACGAGTTCGGGCTCCGCATCGGCAATGGCGGTAGGCAGCGGCGCAATGCCCACGCCGGCTTTCACGGAATAGAGCAGGCCGAGCACGCTGTTGTTGCGCGCAACCACCCTGCCGCCGGGAGCCACGTCGCGCAACCACTTGGCTGCACGATGGTTGGCCATCGTCTCGTCGAACCCGACCAGGTCGTGCTGCGCGAGCGCCTCGATCCGATCGGGCTGGCCGCAGCGTTCGATGTAGGCGCGGCTTGCATACACCGCCCAGAGCGAGTCGCCGATCTTGCGCCCGACCAGTTCGTTGTCCTCGGTATCGCCGGAGCGCAGGGCGACGTCCGCTTCGCCCTTCATCAGGTCGAGGTACTTGTCGCTCATCACGAACTCGACGCGCAGCCCGGGGTACCGCGCATGAAAGCGGTCGAGCAGTGTCGTCTGCGTGATGCGGTAGACCAGCGGCTCGGGGCAGGTCACGCGGATCACGCCCACCGCTTCGAGCCTGACCGATTCGAGTTGCCGTTCAAGCGCGGCCACGGCCTGCGCGACGCCCTCGGCATAGGGCAGCAGCGCCTCGCCGAACTCGGTCAGCCGGTAGCCGGTGGGATGGCGCTGCACGAGCGGGCGCCCGAGGCGGCGCTCGAGCTCGGCGAGCCGGCGCTGGACGGTGGACTGGTTCACCTTCAACGCCCGGCCCGCGGCCAGCGTGCTGTGGTGGTGGGCCACGGCCAGAAAGTACTTGAGGTCGTTCCAGTCGAACATGGCGCGAGCTATGCGTTTGTGCGGCCCCATTCTGCATTCCTGCGGCTTACGCCGGGACATGTCGACGCCTATGCTGGGTTCAACCAGGGAGTGCAAGCCACCCAATGCCATCCGGCGACTGAAAGGATCGATGATGACGAACCCGTTGATCGCACCCACAGTGGACGCGCAAGCGTTCAAGACCGCCATCCGCAGCGAGTGGGACCACGCAGCCCCGGGGTGGAACGGCCACGCCCCGCAGATACGGCAGTGGCTGGACCGCGCCACCGGGGCCATGCTCGAAATGGCCGGCGTCACAAAGGGCGCGCGCGTCCTCGACGTGGCCGCCGGCGCAGGCGACCAGACCCTCGACGTGGCGCAGCGGGTCGGGCCCGATGGCTTCGTGCTCGCGACCGATCTGTCGCCCGTGATCCTGGGCTTGGCGCAGGACAACGCCCGGCGCGCTGGCTATGCCAACGTGCAGACCGAAGTGTCCGACGGCGAAAACCTCCCGGTCGAAGCGGCCAGCTTCGACGCCGTGGTTTGCAGGCTCGGGTTGATGTTCTTTCCGGACCCGCTGCAGGGCCTGCGCGAGATGCACCGTGCGCTCAGGCCCGGAGGTGGTGCCTGCACGCTGGTGTTCGGAAGGCCCGAGCGCAATCCGTGCGTCACGACCCTGATGTCGACGGCGATGAAGCATGCGGGGCTGGCGCCGCGCGACCCGTTTCAGCCCGGCACCCTGCTGAGCCTGGGCCGGCCGGGGCTGATCGACGAGCTGTTCAAGGAGGCCGGCTTCACCGAGGTGGCCACCACGACGATCGATGCGCCGTTCAAGCTGCCCTCGGCGCGCCACTACCTGGATTTCGTTCAAGCGTCGGCAAGCCCGGTCCGGCAGATCCTGGGCCGGTTGGACGCCGGTGCCGCCGCCGCCGCATGGGCCGAGATGGAGGAGCGCCTCGCCGCCTTCAATACTGCGTCCGGCTGGGAAGGCCCGAACGAACTCCTGCTGACCGCGGGGTGCCGATCGCCGCTTCAGCAGCCCTCGACCGCCACCAGGTAGTCGACCGCCGCCGGCTGCCGCAGCGCCAGCAGCGGCGCATACTCGGGCGAGGCGAACCAGTCGCGGATGTGCTGCATCGAAGGAAATTCGATCACCACCAGGCGGCTGGGCTTCCAGTCGCCCTCGAGCACTTCGAGCGTGCCGCCGCGCACGATGAAGCGGCCGCCGAATTTCTGTATGACGGGCAAGACCTGCGCCTTGTACTTGTCATAGGTCTCGTGGTCCTGGATCTCGGTCTGCGCAATCAGGTAGGCGGTCATGGCGGGCTCCTTCTTTTGCCGGCCATCATGCGGATGGCCGGCACGCGAGGCAATACCCTGCCGGCGCTCTCAGGCCTCCAGTGCCTCCAGCGGTCCGAAGAACTCGTAGCGCAGCTGCTGCTTCGGCACGCCGAGGGCCAGGCCGCTGGCGTACACCGCCTTCATGAAAGGCTTCGGGCCGAGGAAGTAGAGATCCACGTCGCGGTCGGCCGGCAGCTCCTGCGCCAGCAATTCGCGCGTGACGAAGCCCGTGGCATGCGGCCGGTCGGCATCGCGCGGCGTGTCGTAGACGTAGAGCGGCTTCACGTTGGCGTGCTTGGCCGCCAGCGCATCGACGCGCGCACGGAACGCATGGGCACCGCCATGCCGCGCCGCGTGAATGAAATGCACCGGGCGGCCGGTGTGCGCCACCGATTCGAGCATGCTCATGGCCGGCGTGATGCCCACGCCGCCCGTCACCAGCACGAGCGGACGTGTGCCCTCGCCCGCAGGCTGCAGCACGAAGTCGCCGCAAGGCGCCTGCACCTTCAGCAGCGTGCCGACGGCCGCGGTGTCGTGCAGCCAGTTCGATGCCTTGCCGCCCTCTTCCTTCTTGACGCTGATGCGGTACCAGGGCTTGCCCGGTGCATCGGACAGCGAATAGTTGCGCCGCAAGGGTTCGCCGTCGATGTTCAGCACCAGCGTGAGGTACTGCCCCGGCGAGAACGCCAGCAGCGGACCGCCGTCGGTCGGCTCCAGGTAGAACGAGGTGATGATTTCGCTCTCGTCCTCGCGCCGGGCGACGCGGAACTCGCGCTCGCCGCGCCAGCCGCCAGTCTGCGCGGCGTTGGCACGGTAGACCTCTTCCTCCGCGGCAATGAGAAGCGCCGCCAGCGATTGGTAGGCCTCGCCCCATGCCGCGATGATCTCGTCGGTCGCGGCGTCGCCGAGCACGTCCTTGATGGCGCGCAGCAGGCAGGCGCCGACGACCGGATAGTGTTCGGGCAGCACGCCCAGCGCGGCGTGCTTCTGGATGATGCGCGGCAGCGCGCCGGCGATTTCATCGAGGCGATCGATGTGCGCGGCATAGGCCAGCACCGCGCCCGCGAGTGCGCGCGCCTGGCTGCCGGCGGCCTGGTGCGCCTCGTTGAAGAACGCCTTCACTTCCGGATGGCTCTCGAACATGATCCGGTAGAAGTGGCTGGTGATGGCCTCTCCGTGCGCCTGGAGTGCGGGCACGGTGGCTTTGACGATGGCGATGGTCTGCGGGTTCATGGTGGGGCTCGAATCGGAAGTGAACGACGCTGATGCCTCTCACGATCCGTGCCAGTCGGACGGCACCCGCCAAGTGCCCGTGGGCATTGGGGAAATTCTTTTTGTGGTCAAATTCGCAACAGGATCAATGTTGTATTTATGACCACAAACAGTGTCAATAAGACCACCAACGAGGCGGCCGGACCAGCCGCCTCGGCGAGCGAAGGCGGCCGATACCGCTCGCTTCTGGCCGCGGCGCGCGGCCTGGTGCAATGCGATGCCGCCGCGCTGCTGCGGCTGGACGGCGATGTCCTGCGGCCGGTGGCCGCGGACGGCCTGAGCGACGAGACCCTGGGCCGGCAGTTTCCGATCGCCTCGCACCCGCGCTTTGCGCGCCTGCTCGAGAGCGGCCGGGGCTTGCGCTTCGCCCACGACTGCGGCCTGCCCGATCCGTACGACGGCCTCGTGGCCGGCCAGCCGGGCATCCTGCCCGTGCACGACTGCATGGGCGCGCCGCTGCGCCTGCACGGCACCGTCTGGGGCCTGTTGACGCTGGATGCGCTCGAGCCTGGGGCCTTCGAGACCGTGAGCCCGGCGCAGCTCGATGCGCTGGTTGCCCTGTTCGAAACCGGCATCGAGGCCGCCCAGACCATCAAGGACATGGAAGCGCGCGCCATGCGCGAGCAGGCCGTCGTGCAGGCCCTGCGGTCGGGCCACGGTTCCGCGCGCGAGCTGCTGGGCAGCAGTAGCGCGATGAAGCAGCTGTGCAGCGAGATCGACACCGTCGCGGCCTCCGACCTCACCGTGCTGCTGCTCGGCGAGACCGGGGTCGGCAAGGACCTGGTGGCGCAGCGCCTGCATGCGCATTCGCGCCGCCGCGAGCAGCCGCTGGTGCAGGTGAACTGCGCGGCGCTGCCCGAGACGCTGGCCGACAGCGAGCTCTTCGGCCACAAGCGCGGCGCGTTCACCGGCGCGATGCAGGACCGCAGCGGCAAGTTCGAGATCGCCGACGGCGGCACGCTCTTTCTCGACGAGGTCGGGGAGCTGCCGCTGACGGTGCAGGCCAAGCTGCTGCGCGTGCTGCAAAGCGGCGAGGTGCAGCGGCCCGGCAGCGACCGCACGCTGAAGGTCGACGTGCGCGTGATTGCGGCCACCAACCGCGACCTGCCGGCGGCGATCGCGCAAGGGCGCTTTCGCGCCGACCTCTACCACCGGCTCTCGGTCTATCCGCTGGTGGTGCCGCCGCTGCGCGAGCGCGGGCGCGACGTGGTGGCGCTGGCCGGCGGCTTTCTGGAAGAAAACCAGCATCGCCTGGGGGCGCGCAATCTGCGCTTGTCACCGGCCTCGAAGGCCGCCCTCCTGGCGCACAGCTGGCCCGGCAACGTGCGCGAACTCGAGCACGTGGTCAGCCGCGCGTCGCTGCGGGCGTTCACGGAGCAGCGCCGCGGCGCGCGCTGGACGGCGATCGAGCCGCATCACCTGGCGCTCGACGCTGCGGCTGCCGGCAGTGCCCAGGCACTGTCCGCGCCACCCCTGCCCTCCCACGCGCCCGCGGCGGCTCCGGCGGGCGCCCCCGCGGTGCTTGCCGCCGCGGGCGGCACGTTGCGCGAAGCCACGGAGGCGTTCCAGCGGGCGTGGCTTGCGGACGCGCTGGCGCGGCATCACGGACACGTGGCCAACGCCGCGCGCGAGGCCGGCGTCGATCGCAGCAACTTCCATCGGATGCTGCGCAAGCTCGGCATGCGGCCGTCCGCGTCAGGCGACTGAACGCGGGCCGCGCCTGGTGGGCGGCCCCGGGCGAAGCGACTCGAAGGCCTCCGCCAGCGACAGCACGCGGCCGCAGTTCACCGCCTGGTAGCCCGGCAGCCGGTTCACCGCCTCCTGGTAGGCATCGCTGCGCAGGATGGCCAGCATCCGCTGCACGATGGGCGCGGCGAGCGAACGCTCGTCGCACAGCAGGAAGTAGCGCTCCACCTGGTTGGAGATGAAGTCCAGCTTGAACTGGCGCGCCGGCGTCTCCACGCCATAGCCCGCATCGGCCATGCCACTGGCCACGAAGGCCGCCACGGCCGCATGCGTGAATTCGCATTGCTCGTAGCCCTTGATCGATTCGGGCGCGATGCCCTGCTCACGCAGCTGCAGGTCGAACAGGTAGCGCGTGCCCGAGCCCGCCTGCCGGTTGATGAAACGGACGCCGGGACGCGCCAGGTCGGCCAGCGTGTAGATCTTCTTCGGGTTGCCCGGCGCCACCATCAAGCCCTGGTGCCGCGTGGCCATGCCGATGACTTTCTGCGTGTCCGGGTTGAGCCAAGCGCCGTAATGGGCGACGGCCTCGCCCTCGAACGCGCCGAGCGGCACGTGAAAGCCCGCCACGTCGCAACTGCCGTGGTGCAGCGAGGCCACGGCTTCTTCGCTGCCGCAGTAGCGCAGATCGCCCGGCACCTGCGCCGCAGCCAGGAAGCCGTGCAGCGCCTCGATGGCGAAGCCGTGGCTGGCGTGAATGCGCAGCAGGGTCGGCGCGGTGGGGATCAGCTTCTCGATCTCGGCGCCCAGCTCGGACGCCAGCGAATCCAGCAGCGGCGACAGGCGCGCCGTGATGCGGCGGTCGGCCCACACCAGCTTCTCGCCCAGCGGGGTCAGGCTGGAGCCTTTGCCCCGCTGCATGGCCACCAGGGGCTGGCCGAACAGGGTTTCGCCCTGGCGGATGAGTTCCCAGGCATGGCGGTAGGACACGCCGCTCGCGGTGCAGGCGCTCGACAGGCTGCCGTGCTCCAGCACCTTCACCAGCAGTTCGATCACCCGCGGCGCCAGCGCCGCACCGTCGGGCTGGCGAATGGTCCATTGCGGCTTGATGTGCACTTCATGCATGAGTTTCGGCTTTCTAAAGCATATTTATTGGGCTGAACGCCTCATATTGTGGCGTCTTGCGTCGCTCCATACACTCGCTCCACCACGAATATCGCAACTCCAATTAGGAGATTGAAAGCATATGCATGACCTGGGCATCGCGACCGCCATCGCCGCCGCGCACAAGGATGTTCCCAGCGGGCTGCTGCCCGCGCTGCACGGCATCCAGGACGCGCTGGGGCACATCCCGCCCGAGGCCGTGCCCCTCATCGCCGAGCAGTTCAACCTGTCGCGCGCCGAGGTGCATGGCGTGGTCAGCTACTACCACCACTTCCGTTCCGCGCCGGCCGGCCGCGTGCTGGTGCAGGTCTGCCGGGCCGAGGCCTGCAAGTCCATGGGGGCGGATGCGCTGCTGGCACATGCGGCGGATCGGCTGGGCTGCGACGTGCACGGCACTTCGGCGGACGGCCAGTGTTCGCTGGAACCGGTGTTCTGCCTCGGCCTGTGCGCCTCGTCGCCCGCCATCGCGGTGAACGACGAGGTGCATGCGCGCATCACGCCGGCGCTGTTCGACGCCATCGTCGAAGAAGCACGGAGCGCCTCATGACCGTCACCCTCTATGTTCCACGCGACTGCGCGGCGCTGGCCGTCGGCGCCGAGCGGGTCGCTCAACGGATCGCGGCGGAAGCCTGTGCGCGCAACGCGGATGTGCGCATCGTGCGCAACGGCTCGCGCGGCCTGTTCTGGCTCGAGACGCTGGTCGAAGTGGCCACGCCGGCGGGCCGCGTGGCCTACGGCCCGGTCACGCACGCCGATGTCGCCGGCCTGTTCGACGCCGGCTTTCTGGCCGGCGGCGCCCATGCGCTGAACCTGGGCCTGACCGAAGAGATTCCGTACCTGAAGAAGCAGGAGCGCCTGACCTTCGCCCGCATGGGCGTGACCGACCCGGTGTCGGTGGCCGACTACGTGGCGCATGAAGGCTTCGCGGGACTGCGCCGCGCGCTCTCGCTCGCACCCGCGGAAATCGTGCAGCAGGTGCTCGACTCCGGACTGCGCGGCCGCGGCGGCGCCGCATTCCCGGCCGGCATCAAGTGGAAGACCGTGCTGGCTGCAGAGGCGCCACAAAAATACATCGTCTGCAATGCGGACGAAGGCGATTCGGGCACCTTCTCGGACCGCATGACGATGGAAGGCGATCCGCTGATGCTGGTCGAAGGCATGGCCATCGCCGGCATTGCGACCGGCGCGACCGA
>NZ_AP028664.1:300000-425000 GCF_041154455.1 Variovorax sp. V213 | reverse complement strand
CAAGGGGAGCGTGGTCACCGTCACCCATGACCGCAGCTTCCTGAACCGGGTCGCCACCCGTATCGTGGAGCTGGACCGGGGCAAACTGGGTTCCTATCCGGGCAACTTCGAGCAGTACCTCTTGCAGAAGGAAGAGCAGCTCGCCCAGGAAGCCGTCATCAGCGCCAAGGCCGACAAGCTCCTTGCCCAGGAAGAGATCTGGATCCGCAAGGGTGTGGAAGCGCGCCGCACGCGCAGCCAGAGCCGCATCAGCCGGCTCGAAGCCCTGCGGGCGAGCCGCACGGCGCGCCGGGAGGTGCAAGGCAGCGTCAACATGGACGTCGCCTCGGGCCAGTCGAGCGGCAAGATCGTGGCCGAGCTCACGGATGCGACCAAGTCGTTCGGCGAAAAAACCGTCATCCGCAAATTCACCGGCACCATCCTGCGCGGTGACAAGGTCGGCCTGCTGGGCCCCAACGGCGCGGGCAAGACCACGCTGCTCAAGCTCATTTTGGGCGAACTCGAACCGGACAGCGGCAAGATCCGCCGCGGCACCAACCTGCAGGTGGCCTATTTCGACCAGATGCGCGACAAGCTCGACCTGGACGCCACGCTGGAAGACTTCATCAGCCCGGGCAGCGAATGGATCGAGATCGGCAGCCAGCGCAAGCACGTGAAGAGCTATCTCTCCGACTTTCTCTTTTCCCCCGCGCGCGCCAACTCTCCGGTGCGCTCGCTCAGCGGCGGCGAGCGCAACCGGCTGCTGCTGGCCCGCCTGTTCGCGCGTCCGGCCAATGTGCTGGTGCTGGACGAACCGACCAACGACCTGGACATCGACACCCTCGAACTGCTGGAAGGCCTGCTGCAGGACTACGACGGGACCGTTTTCCTGGTCAGCCACGACCGGACCTTCCTGGACAACGTGGTGACCAGCACGATCGCGTTCGAAGGCGACGGCCATTGGCGCGAATACGAAGGCAGCGTGCAGGACTGGCTGATCCAGTCGAAGCGCGCCCGCGAGATCGCGGAACAACGGCAAGCCGCCAGCCCTCCGCCGCCAGCGCCGGCTCCGGCACCTGCCGCGGCCGAATCCGCAGCCGCCCGTCCCGCGGCCGCGCGCAAGAAGCTCAGCTACAAGGAACAGCGCGAACTCGAGGCGCTTCCGGCGCAGATCGAAGCGCTGGAAGCCGAGCAGAAGCGCATCACCGAAGTGCTCGAGCTCGACGGCGGGGCGATCTACGCCACCGACGCTTCGCGCGCGGCCGAGCTGAGCCAGCGCCACGCCCAGATCGACGACGAATTGCTGGCCGCCCTGGAACGCCAGGAGGAATTGTCCGCCGGGCGTTAGTGCATTAGTTCTGCATCGGGCTGTGCCGTCGTCCCACGCGCAAATGGCTCCGACTAAGCTATATATGCGGCTTCAAAGCTCCGGGAACGCCGCATGTCTTCCATCCACGCGCTCTTCGGCCGGTCCGTTGCGCTCCTGGCCATTGTCCTGCAGGGCGCTTGCGCGCAGCTGCCCGAGCACGTCGACCGGCCGGTGTCGGTCGCAATTCCCTCGCCCAGCGGCACCGCCCTGGAGTCATTGGTCCAGCAGCGGCGCAAAGCCGACGCGGCGCGGTTCGAGTCCGGGTTTCTGCTGCTTGGCGGCCCCCCCGCCGCCTACGGCAGCCGGCTCGCGTTGATCGAAGGCGCCCAGAAAACGCTCGACCTGCAGTACTACGCAATCCACGCCGACGCCAGCACCGGCCGGCTGTTGCGGGGAATCCGGGACGCGGCCGGGCGCGGCGTGCGCGTGCGGATCCTGCTCGACGATCTTCACAGCACCGGCCGCGACGCGCTGGTGCTGAACCTGGCTTTCGTGCCCAACATCGAGATGAGGCTGTTCAACCCGCTTGCCGGCGCGCGCGGCTCTTCGTTCGCACGCATCTTCAACTCGATCGGCGACGCCTCGCGGATCCAGCAGCGGATGCACAACAAGCTCTTTCTCGCCGACAACGTGCTCGGCGTGACCGGCGGCCGGAACCTGGGCGATGCCTACTTCGGCAATGCACTGAAGGGCAACTTCATCGATCTGGACATCCTGGCGGCCGGCCCGATCGTGCAGGACCTGTCGCGCAGTTTCGACAGCTACTGGAACAACGAGCGCGCCTACCCCGTGCAGTCGCTGCTCAAGCGCGAAGAGCTGAAGGCCATCCGCGAACGTGCGGAACAGGCCGACCGGGAACTGGCCGATGAATCGGCCCGGGCCCTGAATGCGCCGCCGACAGCCCAGACGCCGGCGCCCGCGGAAGGCGAAGCGAAGCCCGGCGGCCCCCCAACGGCGGCGCAGCTGGCCCGCGCGTGGGACGAAAAACCCCTGGATCTGCGCACCGCCCGCTTCGTCTGGGCGCCCGCGGTGATGCTCGCCGACCAGCCCGGCAAGATTCCCGCCGACAAGGGGCCGAACCAGGCGAAGGCACCGGGCCTGGTGGTGAGCCAGCCCAACGACAGGGCCAATCCGTCGCGACGGGCCGCATTGCTCGAGGCCAGTTCCGACTTCGCCGCCGGCAGCGACACGGTGGTGGAAGGCCTGTTGCAACTGATCGGACAGGCGAACAGCGACCTGCTCATCATCTCGCCCTATTTCGTACCCGGGCCGGACATGAAGCAAGCCTTTGCGGCGGCCCGGGGCCGGGGGGTTCGCATCCGCGTGCTGACCAACTCGCTGGCGTCGAACGACGCGCCGGTGGCGCATGTCGGCTATTCGCGGCATCGCGAGGACCTGCTCAAGATCGGCGTCGAACTTTATGAACTGCGCAGCGAGCAGGCCAGTGTCAGCAACGCCTTCGGCTCCTCGGGCAACGGAAGCGTCGGCGAATCGCGCTCCATGCTGCACTCGAAGGTGCTGGTGATGGACGGCCGGCTGCTGGTGGTCGGCTCAATGAACCTCGACCTGCGTTCGCAACTGCAGAACACCGAGCTCGCCCTGCTGGTGCGAAGCGCCGAACTCTCCCGCTCGGCGTCCGAGCAAATCGAACGCGGCATGCGCGAAGGCTCGTGGCGCGTCGAGCTGAACGACGGTTCGCTGGTCTGGCGCGCGCCCGAAGGCAGCGGATTGAAGGACACATCCACGGAGCCCGACGCCAGCCTGACCCTGCGCCTGATGCTCAAGCTGTTCGGCCCGCTGGCGCCGGACCAGCTGCTGTAGCCAGGCGCTCCCGATACCTCCCGGTCAGTGCTTGTGCTGATGGGCCGGCGCGGCGGTGTCCACGCCTTCCGGTGCGCCCACCGGCAGCGCCAGGTCGAGCGAGGTTTTCTGGCCCTTTGCGTCTTCGAACCTGAGCGTCATCGGCACGGTCGAACCCTTGGCCAGCGCCTGCTTCAGGTCCATCATCATCACGTGATAGCCGCCCGGCTTGAGCTCGACGGTCTGGCCCGCGGGCAGGTCGAGGCCGCCCGTCAGCTCGCGCATCTTCATGGTGTCGCCTTCCATTTTCATCTCGTGCACCTCGGCCACGCCGGCGGCCGGCGTCGAGATGCCGACCAGCCTGGCGCCCGTGGGCGCGGTGAGCTTCATGAAGGCGCCGGTGCCGCTCTGGCCCGGTACCGATTGGCGCACCCAGGCATCGCGCACGTCGACCGTGGCCACGCCCTGCGCTACCACGTCGAGCCTGGCGGCAGGGGTCTTGAGCCCGGCGGTCGAGTTGCCCGACGCCGGCACCTCGGCCCAGTCGATGCGGCCCACGTCGCAGGTCTGCAGCACCTTGAACCACAGCGGCCCCGGCGTGCCGGGCACCTTGCCGCGCAGCACGAATTCGGCGCGTTCGCTGGCAGGCAGCGCCGTTTGCGGGCTTTCCGCGGTCCAGCGCACTTCGCCGTCGCCGACATTCTTCTGCACGTCGAGCTTCCAACCCTTGCGCGCCTGCGCGTCGCTCAGGATGAAGCCCTTGGGCAGGCGGACGGCCAGGCCGGTGGTGGCCTTGGCGCCTTCGCAGGCATGGCCCACGCGGAAGGCGGCGTCGTAGTCGCTGCCGACGGTGACGCCGCCGCGCGGCAGGGTGACGTGGGCGAACGAGGTTGCGGCGCTCGCCAGCATGGCGCATGCGGCAACGGACTTGAGGGTGATGCGCGGATGGTTCATCTGGAACTCCTTGAAGAAAGCGGTGAAAAGAGAGAGAAGGTCAGAGGTCGAACTTGAGTTCGGCCACGTAGGTGCGTTGCGTGTAGGGATGGAAGGCCCAGTACTTGTTGTTGTTCAGGTTGTCGATGCCCACGGCGGCACTCCATTGCCGGTCGATGCGATAGCGTATGCGCGCATCGACCACGAAGAACTTCGAAAAGCCCGTATACGCAGCGCCGCTCGTGTCGCTGTTGTCCAGCGTGCCGTATTGCCTGCCGCTGTAGCGCGCGCCGACCGTGTAGCTCCATCTCGCGTCGGGCCGGTAAGTGGCGAGCAGCGTGGCCCGCACCTTCGGAATGCGCGGCTGTTCATGGCCTACGCTGCCGGGAAAGCCGCTGCTAGCGGCGATCTTCGATCGCGTCAGCGTGAGGCTGCCGCTCAAGTCCAGCCCCTTGACACCTGCGTCGACCGCGTTCAGCGCCACCTCGAGCCCCCGCGTGCGGATGGCATCGATGTTCTGCACCGTGTTCACGAGATTGCTGAGTGCCTGGCTGTAGAGCGCGTCCTTGGTGTTTTCGAAGAAGAGCGTGGTGCGCAGGACGCCGTCGAGCCCCCATGTTTTCAGATCGCGCTCGGCGCTGAGCTCCGTGGTCCACGAACGCTCCGGCCGCAAATCCGGATTCGTGTTGACGATGCGGTTGCCGTCGATCGAGCCCTGGTAGAGCTCGCTCACGGTCGGCATGCGCACCGCGCGGCCGGTCGAGGCCTTGAACAGCCAATCCTGCGTAGCCTGCCAGGCGATGGCCGCCTTGGGCGAGTCGTAGCTGTTCTTGCGCGGCGCAAAGTCGAGCAACCTGGTCGCGCTACCGAGCTGGCCGCCATAGGCCTCCCATCGCTCGTGGCGCAGGCCCAGCGTGGTCTTCCAGTTCCTGGCAAAGCGCCAGGTGTCCTGCACGTAGAGCGACTGGAGCCGCGTGTTGCCGTTGAAGGCCGAAAACGGCGTCACCGCCGGCCCGTCGGTCCAGTCGAGCGTGTTGCCGACGCTGGTGCGCAGGCGCGCCGTGTCCTGCTGGAAGCCGAAGTCGACCACGTGCGCGCCCACCCCCTCGGCCGAGCCGGTGGGCCGCCACGTACCAGCCGCCTTGAAGGTGTGCCAGCCCGAGCCGCCCATGTCGGTCGTGCGCCCGGGGCCGCCGTTGAAGGCGCCGGGCAATGGCGTGGTCGGCGTGCGCGAGGTGTCCCTCGAATAATCGAACAGGCTCGCGGCCACCTCCCAGTCGAACACGCCGCCGGTGTGGCTCTTCACCGAGAGGCCGTGCATATAGTGCGTGAGCGCGGTCTCCGTCGGCGCCAGCGCGGCGCTCGGCGAATCGAGGTTGTAGATGCGCCCGGCGATATTCACCCGCCCCGAATACACCGGCCGGCCGAGGCCATCGCGCAGGTAGGTGTCGACGCTGCCATGCGTGGTGTTGTTCCACGCGCCCAGCGTGTAGGTGGCGCGAACGGTGGGCGAAAAGTCGTAGGCCACCTTCAGCTTGGCCTGCTCCTGCGTGGTGTCGTAGAGGGTGGAGCCGCCCACCAGCCACCAGGGTTGGTTCGAAGGGTTCAGCCCCAGCACCGCGCCGGTGACCGGCGTGCCCGCATTGCCCACGGTGCCGGCGCTCACCAGCCGGTTGCCGAACACCAGCGCCTGCCCCTTGCTGTGGGTGCGAGAGGCACTGAGCCACCACGACCAGTCGCCGCTGCGGCTGCCCAGCGACAGGTCGAGCTGCTGGCCCGCGGGCGACGAGTGGCTGTTGTACAGGTCGAAGTTCGAGGCAAAGCCGCTGAGCTTGACGTGCGCTTCAAGCTTCGTCGGCATGCGCGTCACATAGTCGACCACGGCGCCGACCGAGTTGCCCGGGTAGGCAGCCGAAAACGGCCCGTAAAGCACGTCGACCCGTTCGATCTCTTCGGGCGACACCATGCCCCAGCGCGGCGCGTAGGTGGCGCCGTTGCCCAGCGGGTTCGACAGCATGATGCCGTCGGCATACACCATTGAGCGAGCGCTGTTGCCCGTGCCCGAGGCGCGCGTGGCAAGCACCGCGTGGTTGAAATCGCCGATGTAGCGCTTGCGCACCACCAGGCTGGGCAGGTACTTGAGCGCGTCTTCGCTGTCGGTCGCGTTCACCGTTTCGGCGATCTGCTCGTGCGTCACGCCCTCGACGGTGGTCGGAATCTGCGTCGGCAGGGAGGTCGGGCGGCCGTCACTGACGGTGACGGTACTCAAGGTGCGCGCGCCGCTGCCGTCTTCGGACGGGTCGGGCGCGTTTTGTGCCCACACGGGGGCGCCAAGGGGAAATGCCATGGCGATCGCCAAGGCGCGGGAGTGCTTTTTCACAGTGAACCTGCTCCACGAACTTCAAGCCGGACAGGCCGCAGCGCCCCTCGGATCGGGGCGCGCGCGGCTACGGTTTTGGCAGTTTCAGGAGAAGGCCGGGGGTCCGCGCGCCGGCAGCGGCGCGGCGGTGGCCGCGGCAAGTCGCGCGGCGGGAATGGACTGGAGCACGCGGCCCAGCGGCAAGGGAAGATCGAAGGCCGCGGCGGCCGGCGACGGAGGCGGTGCCCCGGTCAGCAGGCACAGCGGGCAGTCCATGTGCGAGGTGCCCACTTCCTGCACGCCGTCATCGGTCTGCACCACCGCCTTGATCGAACCGGCGCTCGAGCACACCAGTTCCATGGCCTGCGGGTGCACGACGGGCGACGCCACCGCCACGCCAAGCGAGAGCATGAACCACAGCAGCGCCCATCGGCCGACGAGGCCGAGGAAGCGGGGGTGGTTTCGCATCAGGTGCATGGCGAAGGAGATTATCGGCGCTGTTTGCCCTTGGGTGCCGGCGTACTGCGCTGCGCCGGCTTGGCATTGCCGCCGCTCCTGGCGGCGGAACCCTTGGCAGCCCCATTGCTCCTGCTTCCCTGAACGCCGCGGGCGCCTTTGGCATTGCGGCCGCCGCGCGCGGCCGCCTTGGGCGCAGGCTCCGCCGGCACCGCGACCGGCGGCTGCGCAGACAGCGGCACCGCCGAGACGGTGAATCCACGCGCCGCCAGCAGCGCGGGCAGTCCCTCCGGCCCGACCATGTGCAACGCGCCCACGGCGGCGAAGACGCGCTTGCCGCTCGCATGCATGCGCTCGATGCCGTCCGCCAGCCCGGGATTGCGGTCGTCGAGCAGGCGCTTCATCAGCCGCCGCTCGGCCGGTGTGTTGAGGCAGTTGCACCACTCGGGGTAGCGGCTCAGCTTGTCGGTGTCGCCGCGGGCCCAGATGTCGGCCAGCTCTTTCATCTGAGTGCGCAGCTGGCCCGATTCCAGTTCGTCGAGGGCGGCATCGATCTGCTCCGCCTCCTCGGCTTCTGAATCGCCGGTCAGCATCTTCAGTTGCGCGGCGGCGCTTTCCAGCGCGAACACCGGCTTGCCGTTATTGCGCGCAGATACGGCCAGCGCTTCGTCCGCGCCGAACTCCGGGTACAGGCCGTCGATGCGTGCCACCAGGCCGGTCAGCGCCATCACCTGCAGGATCGGTTGCAGGCCGGCCGTGGTCTCGGGCGACACGCAGGCCGCCTCTCTCTGGCGAGCCAGACGCTGCGCGCGCTCGCCGCTGAGCAGCCGCGCCACCACGGCCGGATCGGCCGGCTGGGTCAGGGCGCGCATCGCGGCCTGGTCGCGCGTGTCGAGTTCGAGCGCCAGCGCGTCGCTCTGCTCCAGCGCCTTCTGCACGGTGGGTCCGGGCCGCACCCATTCGGCACGGCCGAGATGAATGGTTCCATAGAGCCAGGCGGTCCGGCCGTCCCTGTCGGCGCGCCACAGCAGGCCGCGGTCGGCGGCGTTCCATTGGCCCACAGCGGCACCCGGTTTTCCCAGGCTGGCAATGGCCGACGGGGGGCAGGCGGCATGCGCCGCCAGGGCAAGAACAGAACAGACGCCAGCCAGCGCGAGGCGCGGCAGGCGTGAAAAAAGCGAGGGGCGCAAAGGCGCCTTCGAATCGGTATTGCGCCATGGCGCAATCAGGGCCCGGAGTATCCGCAAGGCTTGCTCCACGATGAAAGAAAGTCCGGCATTCTCACAGCACCGCTGCCCATAATCCGGAACCATGCAGAGCATCTTCCATCTTGCCTTTCACGTCCGCGATCTCGAAGCGGCTCGCGGCTTCTATGGCAACGTCCTCGGCTGCGCCGAAGGCCGCAGTACCGACACCTGGGTCGATTTCGACTTCTTCGGCCACCAGATCTCGCTGCATCTGGGCGAACCGTTCGCCACCACGCGCACCGGGCGGGTGGGCGACACGATGGTGCCGATGCCTCATTTCGGCATCGTGCTCGCACTCCCTGACTGGGAAGCGCTCGCCCAGCGGCTGAAGGCTGCGAACACGGACTTCGTGCTTGCCCCGCAGGTGCGCTTCGAAGGCCAGCCGGGCGAGCAATGGACCATGTTCTTCTGCGACCCGTTCGGCAACCCCATCGAGGTCAAGGGCTTTCGCTCCCTGGCGGCTCTCTACGACAAATGAACCTCCTGCGCCGGGCCGCCCCCAGCCGGCTCGCAGCTTTTGCGCGAGCTCGCGTCGTCGCGCCTCGCATTGCAGCGGCCGCGCTCTGTTTTTTTGCGGCCGGCGCCGCTCACGCCGCGCTCGACTGCGAGCTCAACGGCCGCAGCATCAACCTTTCGGACGCCAGCAGCATCGCGGGCAAGACAGGGCTCGTGCGCTGCAAGGAACGCGAAACCGGTGAAATCCAGCGCGAGCAGCAACTGCAGAACGGGGTCTTCATGGGTCTTGCGCGCTTCTACGAAAAAGGCAAGCTGGCCAAGGAGCACGCCCTCAACGCCAACGGCAACATCCACGGCCTTGCGCGCGAGTTCGCGCCCAACGGGCAGGTCGTGCGCGAGGCCGTCTACGACGACGGCCGCGAGCGCGGGCTGGTGCGCAGCTTCTATCCCAGCGGCCAACTGCGCCGCGTCACCTTCTATCCCGATGTCGGAACCGACCGTGCCTTCGTCGAGTTCACCGAGCGCGGCCAGATGTCGGCACTGCGCTGCGCCGAAAAGCCGATGCTCGCGCCGGCGGCAGACGACGCGGGGCTGTGCGGGTTCACTGGCGGGCCATCGCAAGTCGAGCTTTTCGATGAGCGCGGCATCTTGCGCTCGCGGCTCTCGTACCTGGCGGGCAAGCGCGTGCGGTCGCAGAACTTCTACGACAACGGCAAGCCCTCGGTACAGGACGAGATCGTCGGCACCCAGCGCACCGAACGCCAGTTTTCATCCGAAGGCGTGAAGCGCCGCGAAACGGTCTGGCGGATGCTCGAGCGCAGCGCAGTGCGGCAACGCGAGCAGGAGTTCTCCGAAAAGGGCGCGCTCATCCGCGACCAGCGCTGGAACCTTGCAGGCGAACCCATCAGCGACGACAGCTATTACCTCAATGGCCAGCTTCGCAGCAAGTCCGTCTACCGCGGTGCCGGCGATTCGCGTACGGTCGAGATCACCGAGTATTACGACAGCGGCCAGCGCGCCGCTCACGGCCGCTTCCTGGTCGTGGGCCGCGGCCGGCAAGTGCCCATTGGCAAGCACCAGCGCTTCAGCGAGAAGGGAACGCTGCTGGCGGAATCGAGTTTCGATGCCAAGGGCCGCGTGACCCGCGAGCGCAGCTGGGACGAGAGCGGCGTGCTGGAGCGAGACGACCAGGTCTTCGACGAGAAGAAATAGCCCGCTCCCAGCCTCGCGCCCTTCAGTCCAGCTTGACGCCGGCCTGCTTGATGATGGGGCCCCAGCGCTGCGATTCGGCACGCGACAGCGCCGCGAACTGCGCCGGCGTGCCGGGCATCGCTTCCATCCCGAAATCGTCGAAGCGCTTCTGCACGGCCGGCGTGCCGAACGCGCGGTTCAGGTCGCCGTTGAGCTTGGCCACCACCGCGAGCGGGAGGCCGGCCGGGCCGAGCACGCCCTGGAACGCGAACACCTCGGTATTGGGTACCCCTACTTCCGTCAGCGTCGGCACGTTGGGCAGCAGCTTGCTGCGGGCGCCCGAGCCGATGGCGAGCACGCGGACCTTGTTGGCCTGCATGATCGACAGGCCCGAGGCCAGGTCGAGGAACATGCACGGCACCTGGCCGCCCATGACGTCGGCCATCGCGGGCGCCGCGCCGCGGTACGGGATGTGGGTAATGAAGGTACCGGTGCGCACCTTGAACATTTCCATCGCCAGGTGGTGCGGCGAGCCGTTGCCCGGCGAGGCGTAGTTGACCTTGCCCGGATTGGCCTTCACGTAGGCCAGGAACTCCTTGAAGTTCTTGGCCGGGAAATCAGGGTGGACCACCAGCGCGAGCGGAAACTTGCCGATGGCGCCGATGTAGGTGAAGTCTTTCTCGGGATTGAACGGCAGCTTGGTGAACAGGTGCTCGTTGAAGGCCAGCACGGCGTTGTCCGCCGACAGCACGGTGTAGCCGTCGGGTTTGCTCTTGGCGACCAGGTCGGCGCCGATGTTGGTGGAGGCGCCGGGGCGGTTGTCGACGACGATCTGCTGGCCCAGCGTCTGGCGCATGGCCTCGGCCAGCGTGCGCGCGATCACGTCGGTGCCGCCGCCTGCGGGATACGGCACCACCCACTTGATCATCTGCGAGGGATAGTCCTGCGCGCGTGCGAAGGGCGTGGCGGCCACGGCGGCGCCCGAAGCGAGCGTGGCAAGAAGTGTGCGGCGGTTCATGTCAATCAGTCTCCGGTTTGTAGTAATTCTGCTGCGGACAGCGATGGTACGGGCAGCGCATGCAGCGCATCGGCCAGCGCGCGGCGGCAGCGTGCCTCGTCGCCGACCTGCTCGAACAGCAGCAGCGCGAGCCGCGCGAGAAACAGCGATTCGCGCTCGGCGCCGGCTTCGCTGATGGCGCGCGCGCAGTCGGCATAGAGACGGTCTCGCGCGTCGGGGTGAAGCGATGTCGTCATGCGGCAAACTCCTTGGTTGCAACGGCGGCGCGCGCCAGCGCGTCCAACAACGCGCCACGCGGCAGGCGCTGCCAGCGCGCGGCCACATGTCCATCCGGTCGCAGCAGATAGACGGCCCCATCGGTTGCACCCAACGCCTCGAACACGGACAGGCCGGCATGCGCATCCGCACCCTCGACGCCCGGGCTCGCGATGGTTCGAACCGCGAACGGCACGGCACCGCGGCAGGCTTGGGCCACCTCGTCGCCCGGCAGCGGGACGGCATCGGCTTTCGGCTGCAGCACCAGCAAGGTGAAGACCGGGCCGATCCAGTCGGTCAGATGGCCTTGCTCGAGCTGCTGCTCGGCCACGACCTCGCCGGGCAGCGGCCCCGCCGGCAGCGCATCGCCTTCACTGGACAGCGCCGAATCCTCGTAGCGCACAGCCTGCGTCTGGCGAGGATTGATCAGTTGAGCAATGCCGCGATGCGATTCCGACAACGAAAGCGCGGCCTCGCGCAGCAGATCGAAGCCGCGCGAAGGCGGCGACATGAACTCGGTGCTGCGCATCGCGTTCTCGGCATTCACGTGAAAAGCCGCGATGCGTTCTTGCGAGTATGAATCGAGCAGCGCCGGGTCCGACAGGCCGCGCGCCACGAAGGCCAGCTTCCAGGCCAGGTTGTCCGCGTCGTCGAAGCCCGAATTGAGGCCGCGCACGCCGAAGATCGGCATGGCGTGCGCCGCATTGCCGGCGAAGAGAACGCGGCCGTGCCGATAGCTCTCGAGCGTCATCGCGCCCGCGCGGTAGACCGAGGTCCACACCGTCTTCCAAGGCAGGTGGCCTTCGCCGATGGCATCGAGATGGCGCTGCACGAACTCGGCCACCGCGGCCGGCTGCAGCGCCTCCTCGGTGCTTTGCCCCGCGCGCAGCTGGTAGTCGATGCGCCAGATGTCGTCGGGCTGGCGGTGCATCAGCACGGTCGAGCCCGGGTTCCACGGCGGATCGAACCACGCGCGGCGCTCGGTCGGGTGCTCGCTGTGCAGCTCGATGTCGATGATCACGTAGCGGCCTTCGTAGCCCGTGCCCTCGAGCGCGAGCCCCAGCGCCTTGCGCACGAAGCTCTGGCCACCGTCGCATGCCGCGAGCCACTGGCCCTGAAGCCGATAGGCGCCCTCGGGGTTGCGCACGTCGAGGGTCACGCCGTCTTCATCCTGCGCGATGGCGGTGAGCTCGGTGCCCCAGCGGATGTCGATGAGCCCCGGCGCCCTTTCGTTGCGGCGGAAGATCTCTTCCAGCAGGTACTGCTCGATGTAGTACTGCTCGAGGTTGATCATCGGCGGCAGCTTCTGGTGCTCGTCGTGCGGCATCTCGAACCGAAAAACCTCGGACGTCCTGTAGAAGCTGCGACCGCCGGTCCACGGCAGCCCCTTGGCCATGAAGGCAGGCAGCACGCCGAGCCGTTCCATGATCTCGAGGCTGCGGCGCGAGATGCAGGCCGCGCGGCTGCCCACGCACACCGTGTCGTCGGCTTCGAGAATCACGCAGCGCACGCCCTGGTTCGCAAGCCCCAGCGCGAGCGCCATCCCGACAGGTCCGCCGCCCGCGATCACCACAGGGTGCCGGCCGGGCTCCACGCCGCCATGTTCCAGCGGCGGGGTCCAGGGCTTGTAGCGCGTGTAGTGAAAGGCGCCGACGGAGGGGGGCAGTTCGTTGGCACTGGCCATTGGCGGCACGGGGCCTGTCGCGGCATCGGCGGCGCGCGTGCCGGGTGCCACCGCGGCGACCGCAATGGTGGGGTTCGTCATGCAGCGGGATTGTCCCGATGTGCGGCGCCGGCCACTGTCATAACTTCGTACGAAGTAATTACCCTTGGCTTATCTGCTCCCATGAGACGCTGGCGCATTCACCCCGCCGCAGGCACCGTGTTGTCCGCGGCCATCGTCGGCGACGTGCTGGCGGGTGTCGCCACGCCGCATCTGGCGGCCAGCTGTCTCGCGGCCATGCACCGCGCGATGCCCGTGACCTTCTGCACCGTGTTCGCGGTCGATGCCACCGGCCGCATCGAGGCGGTGTCGGCCGCCAGCAGCTACGGCAGCACGGCCGAACGCACGACCGAGCGCTACGTGGCGCAGCGCTTCGACCTGCTCGATCCCAACATGACATGGCTCGCGTCGCGCAAGCTGCCCAAGCGCCCACAACTCTGGCTGGGCCACCAGCGCGCCGACGAGGTGGCCGACCCCGCCTATCGTGCGGCCTGCTATGGCGACGTGGGCATTCGCGAACGTGCCTCGGTGCTGCTGCTGACGCCGGCTGGCCAGCGCGTGGCGGTGAGCTTCTACCGCAGCCTTGCGCAGCCCGAATTCGATGCCGCCGACTTCGCGAAGATCGAAGGCCACGCCACGCTGCTGGCCGATGCCACTCTGGCCCATGGCCGCAGCGCGATGGGCGCGCGCGAAGCGGTGGCGCCCGCCCTCGCCTCGCGCCTGATGACCCTGAGCCTGCGCGAACGCGAGGTCATCGGCCACCTGCTGGCCGGCAAAACCGCCAAGCAGGTGGCGCGCGCCGTGGGCATCGAGCTGACCACGGTGCGTACCCACCAGTACCGGGCGTTCCGCCGGCTGGGGATACGCACGCAGAAGGAACTGCTGCTGCGCGCGACAGAGGAAACGCCGTAGCCCGCTGCTCTACTTGGCGGCGTCCAGGCGCTTTTGCATGCGCGCCGAACGCTCGGCCGATGGCGGATGCGAACTCATGAGCGAGCTGCCGGTGGCGCCGCCGTTGAGCTTCGCGAGCTTGTCGAACGCGCTGACCAGCCCCTTGCGCTCGAGCTTGCGTTCAGTGAGCAGGTCGAAGGAATAGTTGTCGGCCGCGCTTTCGTTCGCTTGCGAGAACTGCGCGTTGACGAACTTCTCGCCCAGGTCGCCGGCTTGCGACTGCGACAGCTGGGCCACCACGCCACCGGCGGCGCCGGCCAGACCGCGAACGGCCGAGGCGGCGTAGGCCGTCTGCATGCGCGACTTCGAATGGCCCAGCGCCACGTGGCCGATCTCGTGGCCGATGACGCCGCGCAGCTCGTCGTCGTTCATCAGGTCCATGAGGCCGCTGTACACGCGGATGCAGCCGTTGGCCATGGCCCAGGCATTCACGTCCTTGGTCATGTAGACCTTGTAGTTGGCGGTCTTGCCGTTCACGGTGGTTGGCATCTGCTTGATGACCTGGTTCAGGCGCGTGGCGTAGCGGCTGCTGGCCGGCGCGATCTGGTTCTTCTGGTCCATGGCGGCGCACGACTGGTCGGACATCGTGGCGATCTCTCCGTCGCTCAGCGACATGGCCTTGAAGGCCGAGCCGCCCGCCTGGGTGAGCGCGCCGGTATCGGCGTTCTTCATGGTTTCGCAGCCGACGAGGGCGAAGGCCGCAACGACGGCGGCGGCAATAGGCAAATAACGCATTGGAAACTCCCGTTTTTCTTGGTTTGAATGGCGACCGCGGAGGCAGCCGCCGAACGCACTGCCGCTCGCGAATGATTCCGAGTCGCGGCAGCGGGAGGATCATAGCCATGGCGGGCGCGATGCCCGCGAAGCGCGGCGGCTTCAGTCTTCGCCGTCTTCCTCGGCCTGCGGATTCACCAGCGACACCGGCGCCACCTTGGGCCGTCCGCTGGTCGCCACGATCTCCTGGTCGATCGCACCGAACAGCGAGCGGCCGTCCAGGCCCTTCATCTCGATGCGGATCGTGTCGCCGAACTTCATGAATTCAGTGACGGGCTCGCCGCCCTGGATGGTCTCGATGCAGCGCCTCTCCGCGATGCACGAGTAGCCCTTGGGCCAGTCCATCTGGCCATTCCTTTCCACGCCCTTGTTGCTCACGGTGCCGCTGCCGACAATGCTGCCGGCGCGCACGTTGCGCGTCTTCGCGATGTGGGCGATGAGCTGGCCGAAGTGAAAGGTCATCTCGGGCCCGGCGTCGCACATGCCGACCTTGCGGCCGTTCCAGCTGCTTTGCAGCGTGAGGTGCACGCGGCCGTCCTGCCAGGCTTCGCCGATCTCGTCGAGCGTCACGGCCACGGGGCTGAAGGCCGTGGCCGGTTTGCTCTGGAAGAAACCGAAACCCTTGGCCAGCTCGGCCGGAATCAGGTTGCGCAGGCTCACGTCGTTGGCCAGCATCACCAGGCGGATGCCGTCGAGGGCCTGGTCAGGCGTGGCGCCCATCTTCACGTCGCCGGTGATCACCGCGATCTCGGCCTCGAAGTCGATGCCCATGGCTTCACTGGGCACGACCACGTCGTCGGTCGGACCGAGGAAGTCGTCGCTGCCGCCCTGGTACATCAACGGGTCGGTGTAGAAGCTCTCGGGCACCTCGGCGTTGCGCGCCTTGCGCACCAGCTCGACGTGGTTCAGGTAGGCCGAGCCGTCGGCCCACTGGTAGGCGCGCGGCAGGGGCGCCATGCACATCGAGGGGTCGAAGGGGAAGGAATGGCGCGCGCGGCCCGTGTTGACGGCGTTGTACAGGTCCTGCAACTGCGGGCTCATGAAGCCCCAGTCGTCCAGCACCTGCTGCAGCCGGCTCGCGATGCCGGTGGCGTAGTGGGCGAGCGTGAGGTCGCGCGAGACGACGACGAGCTGGCCGTCGCGCGAGCCGTCCTTCAGGGTGGCGAGTTTCATGATGGCAAATGCGTGATGAAGGACACGGCGCGAACACGAGAGCCGGCGCCGCGCCCACTAAACTGGTTGAACGGGCGGCAGTGTACCGAGGTGCTCTTGGTGAACCTCCGCGCTGGCGCCCACTCCACCTCCCCATGCCGACGCTCGTCGCCCCCCTGCCGCCGTCCACCGTCCCTCCCGGCCGCCCCTCGTGGCGGGCGCTGGCCGGGTTGACGCTGGCGGTGGCGCTGGTCCATGTGCTGCTGCTGGGGCTGGCGCCGACCGCCATGGGGCCTGAGCCCTCGCCGCTCGCGAACAAGTTCATTACCCGGACCATCGTGATCGCACCGCCGGCTGCGGAAAAACCGGCTGCCGCGGCGCCCCCCGCCCAAGCCAAACCACCGCCATCCGCAAAACCGCGGCGGCCGCGCGAGCCGTCCAGGCCCAAGCCGGCGTCGGCACCGGCGCAGACGCCGACGCCCCAGGTTTCGGAACAGAACCCGCCGGAAACGCCCGATCTCATGGCACAGAATGCTACCGATTCAGGAGCAACAGCTCCTGAGCCGGCGGCAAGCGCCCCGACAGGCGTTGCACTGGGCGGCGGGGGCAGCACGGCGAACACCGGCATGGAGAACGGCACGCCCGGCGAGTCGGCGGGCGCGGCTTCCGCCACGGCGGGCAACGTGGTCGGACCTGAAGCTTTGCGCATTCCGGGCTCCGTGAAACTGGCCTTCGCGGTCACGGGCCAGCAGGGCGCCTCGCCGATGCAGGGCGTTTTCGGCGACCTGGTGTGGCTGCAGGACGGCAGCAGCTACGACGCCCGGCTGTCGCTCAAATTCCTGTTCAGGACCATTCGCAGCCAGCACAGCACCGGCCAGATCGGCGCCACCGGCATCGAACCGGCGCGCTTCTCCGAGAGCCGCAAGGGCGAGGTGGCCTCGCACTTCCTGCGCGACCAGGGAAAGGTGATGTTCAGTAACAACGCGCCGAGCGTGCCCCTGCTTCCGGGCGCGCAAGACCGGCTCAGCGTGGTGATGCAGCTGGGCGGCATGCTGGCCGGCGATCCGGCCCGCTATCCGGCCGGCAGCCGCATTTCCGTCCAGACGGTCGGGCCGCGCGATGCGGGCGTCTGGGTGTTCAACATCGAAGGCGAAGAGCAGATGACGGTGCCGGCCGGTGATTACGCGGTGCGCAAGCTCACGCGCAACCCGCGGCGCGAGTTCGACGACAAAGTCGAAATCTGGCTCGCGCCGGCAATGGGGTACCTACCCGTACGGATGAAACTGACACAGCCCAACGGCGATTTCGCCGACATGCAGTTGCGCGAAACCCTTCCCGCGGGTCCGGCCAGCTGAGCGTACAAATCAAGTAAAGAAACACCGTTGTGACAGCGATGCGACAACCCTTCTTGAAACTGGCGCGTTGATTGCTATCTAAGCCTCATGAACGCTATCGACATCCTCACAGGCCCCGCAATGAACATGCTCTATGACTCGGAGTCCTTCGTCGTCGTGCACGTGCAGCCGAACGAAAGTGATACACCCGCGCAACCCAATGTGCCGGTTCTGGAACGCCACGGCTTCGAGATCGTCGACAAGCGTTCTGGCAAGGAGGTCTACCTCGACGGTTCCTGGGCCGAACTGTTCCAGCAGCAGATTGCCGCCTGGCAGCTCAACACGCCAACGCAGGAAGAGGTCGAAGACACGCTCGAGGGCTATGCCGAACTGGCCCACACGCCGGTGCTCGTGCACTGAAATACGCCCGCCGATCGCAAAAAGCGCCCAATGGGCGCTTTTTTTGTGTCTTTTTCAGGCCCAGGCGTTCATTTGCGCCCGTAGACCCACCGGTACATCGGCCCCACCAGCAGCAGCACCGCCACCAGCCGGCACACCTGGAAAGCCGTCACTACCGGCACGCCGAGCTGCAGCACCTTGGCGGTGATCGACATTTCCGCAATGCCGCCGGGCGAGGTGGCCAGGGTCATCGTGGCCGGATGCAGCCCCGTCGCCCAGGCCAGCAGCCACGCCACGGCGCCACACAACAGCAGCATGCCGAAGGTGCCCAGGGCGACCGATCCCAGCCAGCGCGGCGCCGTGTGCAAGAACTCGCGGCTGAAGCGCACGCCCAGGCTCACCGCGATCACCAGCTGGGCCGCGTTCGACATCCACGTGGGCACCGCCGACAGCGACTGGCCCGCGATGGTGAAGCCCATGGCCACCAGCAGCGGCCCGATGAACCATGGGTTGGTGCGCTTCAGCGCGCGCATCGCCAGGCCGCCGACACCCGTGGCCAGCGCCAGCAGCAGGAGCCCGCCCGCATTGACTTCGCGCGCGCCTGGCGGGTTGATTTCCAGCCCGTGCAGCCCGCTCCACTGCATCGCGAACGGAATGGCGATGGTCACCACCACCAGGCGCAGGCTGTGCGCTGCAGCCACCAAGTCGGTGCGCGCGCCGGCCGATTCGGACAGCAGCGTCATCTCGGAGGCACCGCCGATGGCACCGGCAAAGTAAGTCGTCGCTCTCATGGATCTTGCCGGCACGTGCAGCATGCGCCTGGCGTGCAGCCCGTGCAGCCAGCGCCCGAAGCCCCAGCCGAGCAGCAAGGCCCAGGCAATGGCAAGCGCAATGGCCCACCAGACACCGGCCACCAGCGCAACCACCTGCGGCGTGAAGTAGAGGCCCAGCGCGGTGCCGATGGCCCACTGGCCGGCATTGCGCAGCGGCGTGTAGCTGGCGGTGGGCGCACCCGCGATCGAGGCCAGCGACACCGCGAGCAGCGGGCCGATCATCCACGGCAGGGGCGTGCGCAGGGCGAGGCAAAGCGCCGCCGCGGCGAGTGCCAGCAACAGCGTGGCCAGCACGCGAACCAGAAAGCGGAAAGACACCACAGGAAAAAGCGGAAAAGGACGGCACGGCGTGCGAGTGCCAACGCATAGTATGGCGCGATGCGATGCCAACCTTCCCCCGCGCGGGCCACCCGTTTGCCCTTGTCCTCGTTCGCGGTCGTTGCCGCAGCCATTGCGATTGCGTCGCTGGCGGGCTGTACCGCCTTCCTCGACGGCCCCAATGCGCCGGTGGCGCGCCGCGCCGCGGCGCTGCTGCCTGCGGACGCGCTGATCCTGGGCGAGCAGCACGACGCCGCCGAGCACCACGCGATCGAGCGCGAAACCGTCGAAGCACTGGCAAGCCAGGGCAAGCTGGCCGCGCTGCTGCTCGAAATGGCCGAGGAAGGCAACAACACCGCCCGCCTGGACACCGCAGCCACCGATGCACAGGTACAGGCCGCGCTCGGATGGAACGACAAGGCATGGCCCTGGAAAAGCTATGGCCCGGTGGTGATGGCCGCGGTGCGCGCCGGTGTGCCGGTCATCGGCGCCAATCTGCCGCGCGCGCGAATGAAGAACGCCATGACCGACGTCTCGCTCGACGTGCAGCTCAACGGCGAGGCATACACCGCGCAGCAGGACGCCGTGCGCGAAGGCCATTGCAAGCTGCTGCCCGAGCCCCAGATCGTGCCGATGACCCGCATCCAGGTGGGGCGCGACCGCGCCATGGCGCAGGCCATCGTCAAGGCGCGCCAGCCGGGCAAGACGGTGCTGCTGATCAGCGGCGCCGGCCACGCGACCAAGGTGCTGGGCGTGCCGCAGCACCTGCCGACGGATGTGTCCGTGAAAGCCGTGCGGCTGCAGGCCGGCGAATCACCGGACGAGGACGAAGACAACAAGGGCGCCTACGACGCCGTCTGGCGCACGCCCGCGATGCCGCCGAAGGACTATTGCGCAGACATCGTCAAGCGAACTTCCTGATCGAATCCGCCAGCGTGTTGACCAGCGTGTCGATGTGCTGCTTCTCCACGATGTAGGGCGGCGCAATCACCAGCACATCGCCCGCGGGCCGCACCAGCGCGCCCTTGTGGAAGCAGTCCAAGAAGATGTCGTAGGCGCGCTTGCCCGGCGTGCCCGCGATGGGCGCGAGTTCCACCGCCGCGGCAAGGCCGAGGCTGCGGATGCTGATCACGTTCGGCAGGCCCTTGAAGGTGCTGTGGAACGCATCGCCCAGCACCTTGCCCATTTCGCCGGCCCGGGCAAACAGCTTTTCCTCCTTGAACAGGTCGAGCGTGGCGATGGCCGCGGCGCAGGCCACCGGGTGGCCCGAGTAGGTGTAGCCGTGGAAGAACTCGACCACGTGCTCGGGCGCGTCGGTCTTCATCATCGCGTCGTACAGCTTGTCGCGGCAGATCACGCCGCCGAGCGGAATCACGCCGTTGGTCACGCACTTGGCGAAATTCAGCATGTCGGGCACCACGCCGAAGTAGTCCGACGCAAAGTTGGTGCCCATGCGGCCAAAACCGGTAATGACCTCGTCGAAGATCAAGAGGATGCCGTGCTTGTCGCAGATGGCGCGCAGCTTCTGCAGGTAGCCCTTGGGCGGCAGGTACCAACCGGCCGAACCGGCCACCGGCTCGACGATGATCGCTGCGATGTTGCTCGGGTCGTGCAGCGGCAGGATGCGGGTCTCGAGCTCGACCAGCGGGTCCTCGGCCCACACCGGCTCCTCGTTGTGGATGTAGGCATGGTTCACCGGGTCGTGGATGAAGCGCATGTGGTCCACGCGCGGCAAAAAGGCCGAGCCGAACACCTTGCGGTTGCCCGGAATGCCGCCCACCGACATGCCGCCGAAGCCCACGCCGTGGTAGCCCTTCTCGCGGCCGATGAACACGTTGCGGTGACCCTCGCCGCGCGCGCGGTGGTAGGCCAGCGCCACCTTCATCGAGGTGTCGGCCGCTTCCGAACCCGAATTGCAGAACAGCACCTTGTTGAGGTCGCCCGGCGCCATCGAGGCGATCATCTCGGCCGCCTTGAAGGCCTTGTCGTTGCTGACCTGGAAGGCGGTGGCGTAGTCGAGCGTGTCGAGCTGCTTCTTGATCGCCTCGTTGATCGGCTTGCGGTTGTGGCCCGCCCCCACGCACCAGAGCGACGAGATGCCGTCGACCACCTTCTTGCCGTCGTGCGTGGTGAACTCCATGCCGTCGGCCGCCACGAAGACGCGCGGGTCTTTCTGGAAGTGGCGGTTGGGGGTGAAGGGCAACCACTGGTTGCCCATGTTGAAGTCCTGATAAGCCATGATTGCTCCTGCTTAACGCGCACCAAAAAACGGCATTCTGGCACCCCTGCGACAATCATGCCCCTGATGACGACAACTACGCCCGCCTACATCCTGACCCTCTCCTGTCCCGACCGGACGGGTATCGTGCATGCCGTTTCGGGTTTTCTGCTCGAACGCGGCGGCAACATCGAGGAAGCCGCCCAGTACAACGACCACGACACGGGCCTGTTCTTCATGCGCGTGCGCTTCGCCTGCAGCGACCACACCGAGGCGGCGCTGCGCGAGCAGCTCGCCACCTTTGGCGCCGGCTTCGGCATGAGCCTGCAACTGCACGCCGCGGCCGAGCCTATGAAGACCGTGATCCTGGTCAGCAAGGAAGGCCACTGCCTCAACGACCTGCTCTTCCGCTGGAAGAGCGGCCTGCTCGCCATCGACGTGCGCGCCATCATCTCGAACCACCGCGACTTCTATCAGCTGGCGGCCAGCTACAACGTGCCGTTCCACCACATTCCCGTGACGGCGGCCACCAAGGCGCAGGCCGAGGCCAGGCAGCTGGAGATCGTCGAGGCCGAGGGCGCCGAGCTCGTGGTGCTCGCGCGCTACATGCAGATCCTGAGCAACGACCTGTGCAAGAGCCTGGCCGGACGGGCGATCAACATCCACCACTCGTTCCTGCCCAGCTTCAAGGGCGCCAAGCCCTACTACCAGGCCCATGACCGCGGCGTGAAGCTGATCGGCGCCACCGCCCACTATGTGACGGCCGACCTCGACGAAGGCCCGATCATCGAGCAGGACGTGGCGCGCGCCGACCACACCGACACCGTCGAAGACCTCACGGCCCGCGGCCGCGACACCGAGAGCCAGGTGCTCGCACGCGCCGTGAAGTGGCACAGCGAGCACCGCGTGCTGCTGAACGGGCACCGCACGGTCGTGTTCCGATAGCGCGGCGCCCTCGGGCGGTCAGTTGCGGTTGGGGTTGTCCGGACGGCGGTCGTAGCGGTTCGGCACGCCATCGTGGTCACGGTCCCATTCGCCGCGGCGGTATTCCCAGCGGCCATCGCGTTCGCGCCATTCGGGCGCACGGTAGGCATAGCCCGGACGGGCGCGCACATACATGCCCCTGACCCACACATGGCGTCCACCACGCCACTCGTAGTGCCCCGGAGCCCACACATAGCCGCGGCGCGGAGGCGGCATGCGCTCGGAGCGCGGCGGCGGCGGCGGGACCTCGACGATCACTGAACGCTGCGCGTGGGCGGTGGTCGGCACCGTGAGTGCGCCCCCCACCGAAAGCATCGACACTGCGGCAATGGAAAGGGTGATTGCGAGTTTTTTCATGGGTGTCCCCTCATGAGTGGTTGGAGCCTTCATGCTGACGCGGCCATGTGAAGCGCCTGTAAGCACTCAGCGGGACTTTGTGTAGAGGTGTTTCGCAGGACCAACACCTTTGTTGGCGCTCACTCCTGCAGTTCGCGAAGATCGACGGCCGCTGCCATGGCGGCATGGCCCGCCTTGTTGGGGTGCAGGTGGTCGCCGTTGTCGTAGAGGGGATTCAGCGTCATCGGATCGGCGGGGTTGCGCAGAATGGCATCGAAATCGATCACGCCGTCCACGTCCTGGCGGCTGCGGATCCATCGGTTGACCTCGCCGCGCATGGCTTCGGACGTTTCCGACCAATAGGGTGTGTTCTTGAACGGCGGCACGGTGCCGATCAGAATCTTCACGCCCTTGGCGCGGGCCTGCTTGACCAACTGCTGCAGGCCATCGGTGATGCGCTGCGCGGTCGCCACCTCGTGCTCGGGCGTCGGCCGCCCCGGCAGCCCGACGAACACGCTGCGGCCGATATCGTTGGTGCCGAGCAGCACGATCACGTGCGTCACGCCCGCCTGCCCCAGCGCATCGCGCGCAAAGCGCGAAAGGCCGTTGGGGCCGATCCCGTCGACCAGCAGCCGGTTGCCGCCAATGCCCGCGTTGAGCACCGACACTGGCTGCGCCGTCGCGGAGCTGTTGCGCAGCCGCGTTGCAAGCAGGTCGGGGTACGACCCGTCGCCCGCCTCGCCGCCGCCCGCGGTGATCGAGTCGCCAAACGCGACCACCGCGCGCGTGGGCTGCGAGGTCATCACGTCGAGGCCCGTCACGATGTGATTCAGCGCCAAGGGCGCGGCATCCGGCAGCGTGGCCGCGGCAATGGCGTTGCCGCCGGCCACCCAGCTCGCGTCGGGCGCCTGCAGGTGAACGGTCGCAAAAGGCACGGCGCGATCGAAAAAGGCGCTCGCAACCACCGCCTGTCCAGCCTCGATTTTCAGATCGACGCCATCGCTGAAGACTTCCGCGCCCGGTGCGACGACCACGCTGCCGCGCCCGCCGAAGCGCAGCACTCGCAGCGTGGATGGCGAGATCGCGCCACCGCCGGTGCTGCGCGCCACGCTCGCCGCGGCAACGCGCAAGGGTGTCTTGCCGAATCGATTGGAGAAACGGACGCGAACACGCTCGCCACCGAGCGCGGGCTCGAACCGCTGCCGCACCGTCTGCCCGCGGAAGGCGTCACCGCCCGGCCGGGGAGCCGCTGCCGTAAAGAGCGGATTTGCACTCAACTCTCGGAAGTCCATCGGGGCGGCAGCCCAGCCGGCCACCCACTGCGCCTCGGCGGGCTGGCGCGGACGCGCCGTCGGCTGGACCGCTTGCACGGCCACCGCAGCAGCCAGCAGCAAGAATCCGACCGCGGCCACTGCGTGCCGCAGCACCCCTTGGCGAAGAACCGAAAGCCAATGCGAACCCAGTTTCATGCGCAAAGCGACTCAGTGTACGGAGCCCCCTTGCCCTCGCATGTGACGAGGTCTAATGCATAGTTACCAAGTGTCTACATAGGGCAAGGGCGCCTCCATTGGACGCGCTGCGGATGCGAGTCCGCGCACCAGCCAGGTGCGCGTTTCGGCAGGATCGATCACCGCGTCGATCTCCAGCGTTTGCGCCATGTGGATGGCCTCGCCGTTGGCGTACTGCTGTGCCACCAGCTTCTTGAACAACGCATCGCGCTCGGCACCTTCGGGCACCGCGGCCAGCTCCTTGCGGTAGCCCAGGCGCACCGCGCCTTCGAGCCCCATGGCGCCGAACTCGCCCGTGGGCCAGGCCACCGTGAACACCGGCGCGTCGAAGCCGCCGGCCGTCATGGCCTGCGCGCCCAGGCCATAGCCCTTGCGCAGCACCACGGCGAAGAAGGGCACGCGCAGATGAGACGCCACCATGAACATGCGGCACACGTGGCGAACCTGGGCCTCTGCCTCGATCTCCGGGCCCACCATGAAACCCGGCGTGTCGCACAGCGAGACGATCGGCAACCCGTGCGCGTTGCACAGCTGCATGAAGCGCGCGGACTTGTCGGCTGCCTCCACGTCGATGGCACCGCCGAGGTGATGCGGGTTGTTCGCCATCAGTCCCACCGGCTTGCCCTCGATGCGCGCGAGCGCCGTGACGATGCCCGCTCCGAAGCCGGCACGCAGTTCGAGCAGCGAGCCGGTGTCGGCCACGCCGCGCATCGCGGCGCGCACGTCGTACACGCGCAGCCGGTTCTCGGGCACCACGTGGCGCAGCATGCGCGGGTCGGCGCATTGCCAGCCGGTCGTCACCCCCTGGAAATACGAAAGGTACTGCTTGGCGGCGGCAACGGCGGCGGCTTCGTCTTCCACGAGGATGTCGATCACGCCATTGCGCGACTGCACGCTGCTCGGCCCGATCTGCTCCGGCGCGAAGGTGCCGAGCCCGCCGCCCTCGATCATCGCGGGGCCGCTCATGCCGATGTTGCTTGCCCTGGTGGCGATGATCACGTCGGCGCAGCCCAGCAGCGCCGCGTTGCCCGCGAAGCAGCGGCCATGCACGATGCCCACCACCGGCACCTTGCCCGACAGCGCCGCGAACTGGCTGAAGGTGTGGTTGTTGAGGCCCGCGACGATGGGCATGTCGGTATCGCCCGGCCGCCCGCCGCCGCCCTCGGCGAACAGCACCACCGGCAGCTTGAGCTGGTGCGCCACCGCCAGCAGCCGGTCGGTCTTGTGGTGGTTGCGCATGCCCTGCGTGCCGGCCAGCACCGTGTAGTCGTAGGCCAGCACGGCGCAGCGCGACACCTCGGGGCCGAACTGCTTCGCGTTGATGCTTCCCAGGCCTGTCACCATGCCATCGGCTGGCGTGTTGGCGATCAGGTCTTCGAGCGTGCGTCGCCGCGTCTGCGCGGCGACGGCAAGCGCGCCGTACTCGATGAAGTTGCCGGGGTCCGACGCGGTGTCGCACAGGTCGGCGATGTTCTCGCGCGCGGTGCGTCCGCCCTGCGCGTGCCGCTTGGCCACGGCCTGGCCGCGGTTGGCATCGAGCGTGTAGGCATGGCGGTCGATCACCTTCTGCAGATCGGGACGGAAGGCGTCGAGGTCGTGCTCGGCGCGCGCCTCGGCTTCAACCGCCTGCGCATCGACGGGCTCCAGCCGCACCAGCGACTGGCCCTCGACAAGGTAATCGCCCGGCTCGGCCAGCAACGCAACCACCCTGCCGGCAGTGGGCGCATGCAGCAGGTGCTCCATCTTCATCGCCTCGAGCACACCGAGCTGCGCACCGGCCGGCAACACATCGCCCACCGACACTTCGAACTGCACCAGCCTTGCGGGCATGGGCGCCTTGACGGTCAGGTCGTCGGTGTCCTCGGAAACATCGCCGTGCTGTGCGCTTGCGGCATCGGGAACGGGTGCGATCTTCTTCGGCCGCTTCTTTTCCAATGCGGCCGCCGAGGCCAGCAGGTCGCCCAAATGCGCCTCCACGAACCGCGTGTGCACCGCCTGGCTCGCGAACTCGGTCCGCGCCGCGATGGCACGGAGCAACGCAAGATTGGTGGCAATGCCGTCGATGTGGCATTCGTCCAGCGCACGCAGCGAGCGGCGCAGTGCATCGGCGAACTGCGGCGATGGCGAATGCACGATCAGCTTGGCGAGCAAGGTGTCGTAGTGCGGCGAAGGCGCAAGCCCCGCCTGGCCGTGCGTGTCGACGCGCACGCCCAGCCCCGCCGGCAGATCGAAACGCGCCAACGCGCCACCCGAAGGCCGCGCATTGCCCTCTGCGTCGAGCGTCTCCGCATTGATGCGCCATTGCACCGCGAAGCCGCGTTGCGGTGCCGTCCGGTCCGCGTCCACCCCGAGTGCACTCAGCGGCTGGCCGGCGGCCACCGCGATCTGCAGCTGCACCAGGTCGAGGCCGGTCACGGCTTCGGTCACCGTGTGTTCGACCTGCAGCCGCGGGTTGGCCTCGATGAAGACGAAGGGAAGCGTGGGCGACTCGGCATCGACCAGGAATTCGAAAGTGCCCAGGCTGCGATAGCCCACGGCTCTGGCCATGCGCAGCGCAGCCTGCGTGACCTGCGCGCGCAGCGCATCGGGCAGCGAAGGGCTGGGCGCAATTTCCACCAGTTTCTGGAAGCGCCGTTGCAAGGTGCACTCGCGCTCGCCGAGGCTGGCCACGGCCTGCCCATCACCCAGCACCTGCACCTCGATATGGCGGGCATTGCGCATCAGGCGCTCGACGTACACGCCTTCGACACCGAAGGCCGCCTTGGCTTCCGACATGCAGCGCGCATGCGCTTCAGGCAACTCGTCCGCATGAAGCACCGCGCGCATGCCGCGCCCGCCGCCGCCGCCAATCGCCTTGATCATCACGCCCGCACCCTGCGCATGCTGCTCGGCAAAAAAAGCCTGCGCCTGCGCAAGCGTCGCCGCGCCGGCGCTGCCCGGCATCACCGGTACGTCGCATTGCGTGGCGAGTGCGCGCGCGCGTGCCTTGTCGCCGAACAGCGCCAACTGATCGGGGGTCGGGCCGATGAAGACCAGCCCGGCCTCGGCGCACGCCTTTGCGAAGTCGGCACGCTCGCTCAGGAAGCCGTAGCCGGGATGCACCGCGTCGCAGCCCTGCGCGCGCGCAACTTCGATCAGGGCCGCAATATCGAGATAGGCCGACGGACCTGCTGCATCGAGCGCCACCACGGCATCGGCCAGCTGCAGATGCAGCGCGGAGGCGTCGTCGCGCGCGTGCACCGCCACGCTGGCAATGCCCAGGTCGCGCAGCGCGCGCACCAGCCGCACGGCAATCTCGCCGCGGTTGGCAATCAGGATCTTGGAGAACAAGAGAGCGCCTTTCAGGTCTTGTCTTTCAGCAGCCGGCGCAGCACCTTGCCGGCGCCGGTGGTCGGCAACGCATCGATGAAGCTCACGGCGCGCGGCGCCTTGTAGCTCGCCATGTTGTCGCGCGACCAGGCAATGAGCGCCTCGGCCTCGAGCGCGGCGCCGGGCTTGCGCACGATGAAGGCCTTGACCACCTCGCCCTTCTCGGCGTCGGGCTGCGCGATCACTGCCGCCTGCGCCACGGCGGGATGCTTGATGAGGATGGTCTCGACCTGTTCCGGGAACACGCTGTAGCCCGAAACCTTGATCATCTCCTTGAAGCGGCCGATGAAAGTGAGGTAGCCGTCCACATCGAGCTTGCCCATGTCGCCGGTATGCACCCAGCCATTGCGCAGCGTGGCCGCCGTCGCTTCGGGCTTGTTCCAGTAGCCCTTGAAGCAGCCCGGGCTGGACAGCACGATCTCGCCGACCTCGCCGGTGGGCACATCGGCCTGCGTCTCGGTGTCGACGATGCGGATGGTCACGCCCGGCACCGCAATGCCCTGCGTGCCCCAGCGCGGCGCATGGTACGGCGTGTAGGTGTCGCAGGTGTGGGTTTCGCTGAGCCCGTAGGCGGCTTCGAACGATACGCAGTTGGGCGCATGCGAGCGCCACTGCGCGGCCAGCGATTCGGTAAAGGTAATGCCGAAGCTCGTGACCGGATTGCGCCGGAGGCTGGAGAGATCGAAGCTCGCGATGTCCGGCACCTGCATGCAGGCCACGTTCATCGGCGCGATGCTGTACCACCAGTTCACCTTGTACTGCGCAATGGCCTGCAGCACGGCGCGCGGATCGAAGCGTTGCAGCAGCACCGACGCCGCGCCGCTGAGCACCGGCACGTTCACGCCCATCAGCATGCCGGCGATGTGATAGAGCGGTGGAATCGACAGCAGCACGTCGCTGCTTGCCACGCCGTTGCAGTCGGACGCCGCGCGCGTCTTGAAGAGTGCGTTGCCATAGCTCAGCATGGCGCCCTTCGGGAGCCCCGTGGTGCCCGAGGTGTAGGTCATGAGCGCCACGTCGTCGAGATCGATGGCCACGGGCTGCGGCACGGCGCCGCTTCGCATCACGGCCAGGAAATCTTCGCAGTCCGCGGGCACGCTGCGCGTGGCATCGCGCTCGGCCAGCAGTTCGGCTGGCAAATCGAGCGTGGGCTGCTCGGGCAGCAGGTCGGCGTAGTGCACCACGAACACGTGCGCGAGTGCGCTCTCCGGCTGCACCTTGCGCACCACCGGCAGCAGCGGTGCGGCGGCAACGATCGCGCGCGCCCCGAGGTCTTTGACCTGGTAGCCCAGCTCATGCTCCTTGTTGAGCGGACTGCTCGGGCAGACGATGGCGCCGATCTTCTGGATGCCGAAATGCGCGACCAGATACTGCGGACAGTTGTTGAGGAACAGCACCACCGGCTCGCCCTTCTTCACGCCGATAGCCTGCAGCCTGGCTGCGAACGCATCGCTGGCGCGGTCGAGCTGCGCCCATGTCATCGCTTGCCCGTACCAGATGCAGGCGGCGCGGTCGCCGCGCTCTCGCGCATGCGCACGCAGGTATTCGTGCAGGGGTTGTTGCGGGCGGTCGGGCAATGTCTCCATGGCGTCACTTCCTCAGGGTTATCGATAGCCGCCCGCGGGGGGCGGGCGCTTGCCAACGAGTGCATGGTGCACCAACAATCCTACCCATGGGTATAACTTCGGCGACACGGCACAAACCCTCTGGCAAGGGCTCGGCACAGGCGCACCTGCCACAGGGCACCGGCCGACAGCGGGCTGCCACGCAGGGCACCGACCTGCAACGCGAACGCATCCTGCAGGCGGCGGCACGGCTCTTTGCCGCGCAGGGTTACGCCAACACGACCATGGCGCAGATCGTTCGGGCGCTGGGCGTGACCAAGCCCTTCGTGTACTACTACTTCCGCGACAAGCAGGAGATCTTCGAAACGCTTTCGTGGCGCCCCGCGGTCGACTGCTTCACCGCGCTCGACTTCGCCGCGGGCGATCCGCGCCGCGCGAGCGAGAAGGTGCTCGAAGGCATCGAGCGGCTGATCCGCGCCACCATCGCGCACCATCCCTGCGCCTTCTTTCCGTACCGTGAGCCGCAGGTGTACCGGCCCGAATACATCGCCGCGCAAAAGAAGCTCGCGCATCACTTCTACGACCTGCTCTGCCCGCTGCTCGAAGAAGCCCGCCGCGACGGCGACCTGGACTTCACCGAGACCAAGATCACCGCGCTGGCCGCCTGCAGCCTGCCGGGCTTTCTCTACAGCTGGTACCGGCCCGGCGGCCGCCTCTCGCCCGACGAAGTGGCGGCCGAGCTCACCAGGCTGGCGAGCCGCGTGATCGGCCTGCGCAGCGTCAAAGAACCGCGTTGAAGCGGAAGACGCGTCGCCGCGCCCTCCGCAGAAGTTTTTCCAACGACATCGGAGACAGACGGACATGAAATCCACACGCGTGCCCATGGTGCCTATCGCCCTCGCCTCGCTGCTGGCCCTGGCGGGCACCGCAGAGGCCCAGCAGCCCACCTACAAGATCGCCTACATCGATCCGCTCTCCGGGCCGTTCGCCAACGTGGGCGAGCTGATGCTCATGCACACGCAATACGCCATCGAGGAGATCAACGCCAAGGGCGGCGTGCTCGGCGGCACCAGGCTGCAGCTGCTGCAATTCGACAGCAAGCTCTCGGCGCAGGAAAGCCAGAGTGCGCTGCAGGCGGCCATCGACCAGGGCGCCAGGGCCATTGTCACGGGCGGGTCGGGTTCCTCGGTGGTCACCGCGCTCGTGCAGTCGGTGGCGCGCTGGAACCAGCGCAATCCGGGCAAGGAGCTGATCGTGCTGAACCATTCCTCGATCGACCCCGAGATGACAGGCAAGACCTGCAGCTTCTGGCACTTCCAGACCGAGGCCAACACCGCGATGAAGATGAAGGCGCTGGCCAACTACATCAAGAAGACGCCCGACGTGAAGAAGGTCTACCTGCTGAACCAGGACTATGCCCACGGCAAGCAATGGGCGAGCTACGGGCGCCAGCTGGTGGGCCTGGCGCGGCCCGACGTGCAGTTCGTGGGCGAAACGCTGCACCCCATCGGCCGCGTGAAAGACTTCTCGCCCTACATCGCGAACATCAAGCAAAGCGGGGCCGACTCGGTCATTACCGGCAACTGGGGGCAGGACATGACCCTGCTGCTCAAGGCCGCTGGCGATGCGGGCTACAACCTGCGCTACTTCAACCACAGCGCGGGCTCGGTGCCTGGCACGGTGCTGGCGGTGTCTCAGGCCAAGCTGGGGCAGCTGACCTGGGTCGCCGAATGGCATCCGGGCCAGGCCGACACGCCGCGGGTCGATGCGCTCGCCAAGGCCTACAAGGCCAAGACCGGCAAGGACTTCCTGGCGCCGCGCATCGACTTCACGCCGCGCCTGCTGGCCGCCGCCATCAACAAGGCCGGCAGCACCGACACGGTGAAGGTGGCCTACGCGCTCGAAGACATGCGCTTCGATTCCGTGGTGGGCCCGGTCCGCATGCGCGCCGAGGACCACCAGCTGCTGTTGCCGCAGGTGGTCAACACCATTGCGCCGGTCGACGGCAAGAGTGTCAAGTCGGGCTGGGAAGGCACCAGCTACGGCTTCCGGACCGACGCGGTCTACACCGGAAACGAGCTGGCCCAGGGCTCCGACTGCAAGATGGTCCGTCCCGGCGGCTGAAGAGCGATACGCGGGGCTTCCTAAGGGAAACCCCGTCCTGCCGCGCCCCCGTGCGGTCGAGATACTCCGGGTGTCACACCCCGGATCTCCGAAGCGGGTCCACTCCAAAGGCACAAGAACCCATGGCAGGCAAAAACTCGCTCTATCCGATCCCGCATCCCGCAAAGAAGCCGTTCGTCGGCAACCTGCTGTCGATCGGATCGGACTCTCCCGTGCTCGACATGTGGAGGATCGCGCAGGAACTCGGCGGCATCTACTGGCTGGACATGCCCGGCATGCCGGTGATCGTGGTGTCGTCGCCCGCGCTGGTGGACGAGCTCTGCGAAGAGCCGCGCTTCGACAAGAGCACGCGTGGCGCGCTGCGCCGGTTGCGCGCCGCATCGCACGGGCTCTTCACTTCCGATACGCACGAGGAAACCTGGTCGAAGCCGCACAACATCCTGCTGGCCAACTTCAGCCAGCGCGCCATGCAGGCCTACCACCCGATGATGCTGGACATCGCGGACCAGCTGGTCACCAAGTGGGAACGGCTGAACTTCGACGAAGAGGTGGATGTGGTGCGCGACATGACGGCGCTCACGCTCGACACCATCGGCCTGTGCGGCTTCGGCTACCGCTTCAACTCGTTCTACCGCGAGGGCTTTCATCCCTTCGTCGATGCGATGGTGCGCACGCTCGAAACGGTGCAGAACCGCCGCGGCCTGCCGCTGGAGGAGCTGATGCTCAAGAAGGAGCTCGCCCAGCAGCGAAAAGACATCCGCTTCATGCACAAGATGGTGGAAGACATCATCGAGGAGCGCCGCGCGAGCGGGGCCGACATTGCCACCAAGCCCGACCTGCTGAGCTACATGATCGCGGGCGTCGACAAGAAGAGCGGCGAGAAGCTCACCGACAAGATGATCCGCGACGAGTGCATCGAATTCCTCATCGCGGGACACGAGACCACGAGCGGGCTGCTTTCGTTCGCGATCTACTTCCTGCTGAAGAACCCCGAGGCGCTGGCCAAGGCGCAAGCCGAGGTCGACAGCGTGTTCGGACCCGACACTTCGCAGAAGCCGACCTATGCGCAGGTCAACCGCCTGCAGTACGTGATGCAGGTGCTGAAGGAGGCCCTGCGCCTCTACCCGACCGCGCCCGCGATCTCGATGCGCGCGAAGGAAGACACGACCATCGGCGGCCAGTACACGATCAAGAAGAACAACATGATCATCATGCACGCGCTGGCGCTGCATCGCGACAAGGGCATCTGGGGCGAAAACGCCGACCAGTTCAACCCGGACAACTTCAGCCGCGAAGCCGAGCGCGAGCGGCCGGTGAATGCCTTCAAGCCCTTCGGCAACGGGCAGCGCGCCTGCATCGGGCGCCAGTTCGCATTGCAGGAAGCCGTGCTCACGCTGGGCATGATCCTGCAGCGCTTCACGCTGGTCGATCACACGGGCTACAAGCTCAAGATCAAGGAAGCCCTGACGATCAAGCCGGAGAACTTCAAGATCAAGGCGCTGCTTCGCGACCCGGCCACGCGACCGCGCGGCAACGGCGAAGCGGCCACCACCCCTGCGACGCCGGCCCAACCGGCCGCGCGCAAACCGCAGGCCGCGCGGCACGGCACCTCGCTGCTGGTGCTGCAGGGCTCCAACCTCGGCACGGCCGAAGACCTGGCGCGCCAGCTGGCCGAGGCCGGCGAATTGCGCGGCTTCTCGACGCAGGTGGCTTCGCTCGACGACTATGCCGAGCGGCTGCCCGCCAGCGGCGCGGTGGCGATCGTCTGCGCCTCGTACAACGGCGTGGCGCCCGACAACGCCGCGGAGTTCCATCGCTGGCTCGACAAGGCCGACGATTCGCTCAACGGCGTGCGCTTCAGCGTCTTCGGCTGCGGCAACACCGACTGGGCCGCCACCTACCAGGCGGTGCCGCGCCGCATCGACGAACGGCTCGAAGCGCTCGGTGCCACGCGCGTGCATCCGCGCGGCGAAGGCGATGCGCGCGAGGACATGGACGGTGCGTTCCAGGACTGGAGCGATGCGCTCTGGCCGCGGCTGGTGAAGACCTTCGGCATCAAGGCCGGCGCCGACACGCCGGCCGAGGCCGAGCCGCTCTACACGCTCGAGGAACTGCCCCCGCCGCAGAAGAACGCGCTCGTCGATGCGCTGGGCGCCGTGGCACTGCGCGTGATCGAGAACCGCGAGCTGCAGAACCCCGGCAGCGACACCGAGAGCGGCCGCTCCACGCGCCACGTCGAACTGGCACTGCCCGAGGGCGTGAACTACCTCCCCGGCGACCACCTGAGCGTGGTGCCGCGCAACGGCCCGGCCCAGGTGGAGCGCGCGATGGCGCGCTTCGGGTTCGATCGTTCCGCGCATGTGCGGCTCCATGCCGCTTCAGGCCGCAAGACGGCCTTGCCGGTCGACCAGGTCATCGCGGTCGATCGCCTGCTCGGCGACTATGTCGAGTTGCAGGACGTGGCCACGCGCAAGCAGATCGCCACGCTTGCGGCGTATACCGAGTGCCCGTTCACCAAGCCCAAGCTCGCGGCGTTGTCGGGCAGCGACGACGCCTCTCAGGCCACCTACAAGGCCGAGGTGCTGCACAAGCGCAGATCGCTGCTCGACCTGCTCGAAGAACACCGCGCCTGCCAGGTGCCGTTCGCGGTGTTCCTCGAAATGCTGTCGCCGCTCTCGCCGCGCTACTACTCGATCTCGTCCTCCCCGAGCATGACGCCGGGGCGCTGCAGCGTCACGGTGGGTGTGGTGAGCGGGCCGGCGCTTTCGGGCAACGGCACCTTCGAAGGCGTGTGCTCCAACTACCTTGCGCGCGCCGAAGCCGGCGACACGGTGCATGGCGTGATTCGCGAAACCACGGCCGAGGGCTTCCGCCTGCCCGAGGACTCGCAGCGCCCGCTCGTCATGATCGGCCCCGGCACCGGCCTTGCGCCGTTCCGCGGCTTCCTGCAAGAGCGCGCGGCACGGGTCGAGCGCGGCGAGGCAGTGGGCGATGCGATGCTCTTCTTCGGCTGCCGGCACCCCGCGCAGGATTTCATCTATGCCGAGGAACTCGAGGCCTGGTCGCATCGCGGCCTGATGAAGCTGCACACCGCGTTCTCGCGCGCGAGCGAGCGCAAGGTCTATGTGCAGGACTTGATCCGCGAGCAGGGCGCGGCCGTGTGGAAGCTGCTCGAGGCCGGCGCGGTGATCTACGTGTGCGGCGACGGTTCGCGCATGGAACCGGATGTGCGGCGCACGCTCGCCGACCTGGCGCGCGAGCATGGCCACGACAGCCAAGCCTGGATGGACAAGATGATCGCCGGCCAGCGCTACGTGCTGGACGTCTGGGCAGGGGCATAACCCGCCACGGCGAACTCAGGCCTTGCGGTCCGGATCCGGATAGACCAGCGGCCCCAGCAAGCCGCGGTTGAACGGCTTCCACTCGCCCTCCGGCTGGGCCAGGCGATCGGCCAGGGCATAGAGCACCGCGGGATGCGCGCCTAGCCCGAGATGGCTCGCCACCACCTCGATGTTTTCTGCCTGCGGCCCTGGCTTCTCGATGCTGCAGCGCCACGCCACAACGCCGTCGGTGCGGCTGAAGATCGAGGTCGTGGGCACCGGCGGCGTGGGCTGCACGAACTTCATGCGGCGCGGGTCGTGCGAGCTCTGGCCGCTCACGCCCTCGTACACGCGCCATGCATTGGTGGCGCGCGGGCTGCCGGAAAACGGGCTGCCCAGGGTCACGACGTTGCGCACCAGCTCCGGCTGCGCCGAGGCCAGCAGGCGCGCATAGACCCCGCCCAGGCTCCAGCCGATCACGCTGACCTTCTGGCCGCTTTTCTCGTGCAGGGACTTGAGCAGCGCGACCATGCCATCCTCCACGCCCTGGCGCGGTCCGAAGTTGCGGCCCAGGCCCCAGCCATGCGCGTCGTAGCCGCGGCTGCACAGGTAGCGGCGCAGCACCAGCGTCGAACCGTCGCCCGCCACGAGGCCCGGCAGCACGAGCACCGGGTGCCCGTCGCCGCGCGGCGTGAGCTGCAGCAACGGCCACATGGCGATGCCGGCACCCGTTTCCCAGAGGGCGCGCGCTTCGGCCAGCATCAGCAGGCCCGATGGCGGCGCGATGTGGTCTCGGGTTGCAGTGGTCATGAGGGCTGCTTTCCTTTCTGGTCTTCGTTTTATAGGACGAGCATGGTGGACCAAAGTTTCACCGCCCCGTCGGACAACAGCGATGTTTATCCGAGGTATTTGCCCCGCAGGTAATCAAGGTAAGCCCTCGATTCGCTCGAAACATACGGGGAAATCAAGGTCAGCGTGTAAAAAGCCGCCAATCCGGGGTCGGCCTGCGCCAGCGCGTCGCGCCCCGGCACCAGGCGCTCGAACGAGAGCCAGCAGGTGGTGGTGAAGACCATCTGCAGCGCAAGGATGCGCGCCTGCTCGGCACTGGTTTCGATCACGCCCGACGCCACCAGCCCTTCGCAGAGCGCCTGGGCCGACACCAGGTTCTGCGCGGTGAGTGCCTGCGCGCGCTGGCCGAGCGTGGGGTATTCGCTGGCCAGAAAGGCCATGTCCCGGTAGATGAACCGGTACTGGTCGATGGCTTCGAAGCGCAGGTGCAGCGCCAGCCAGAGGTCGTCGATGGCGGTGATCGCATCGGTGGAGCCGTTGAGCACCTCGAGTCGCTGCTCGAAACGCCGGAACAGCCACTCGACGATCAGCTGCTTGGCCTTGAAGTGATAGTGCAGGTTGCCCGGGCTCATGCCGAGCTCGGCCGCGATCTTGTGCGTGGACACCGCCGCGAGGCCTTCCGCGTTGAACAGCGCAAGGCTGGCCTGCAGGATGCGATCGCGCGTGGTGTTGGAACTGGCCACAACCGGCTGCTGCGTGCGTCGGTGCTTCGCTGGGCCGACGCTCAGCGTTTGCCGCCGCCGCGCGGGCCGGCGTTCTTTGGGTCGAGTTGCGCCAGGCGTTCGTGCAGCCGGGCCACTTCTTCGCGCAAGGCCTGCACCTCTTCGGCGCTGGGCATGCCGAGCCGCTGCAAGGCGGTGGCAACGCGCTGGTCGAAGACGTCTTCGAACTTGCGCAGGCCGAAGCTGTCGAGGCTCGGAAAGCCGCGCGGAATCGCCGCCTTGGCAGCGCCGGCCACGTCGGGCTTGCCCTGGCCGATGCCCAGCAGCCCCTCGATCACGTTGGCCTGCCGCTTGGCGACGTCGTCGCGCACGTTGCCAAGCACCTTCAGGCCCGCGCGCAGCAGGCCTTCGGCGCCGCCGGCCTTGGGGTCCGGACGGGCTTCGGGTGTGACAGCAGCAGTTTTTTTCTTCGCTGCCGCAGCCGTCTTCCTGGCTGCGGGTGCTTTTCTGGCCGTGGAGGCTTTCTTCGCAGGCGCCGCCGCCGTCTTCTTTTGCAGATTTCGGGTCGGGTCGGGGCGGGTCGCCATGCGTTCTTGCTCCAGGGTCAGGCTGCCTTGCGGGCGGCGGTGCGGCGAACCGGCTTCTTGGCGACAGCGGCCTTGGCCTTCACGGTACGCACGGTCTTGGCTTCTTCGGTGCCGCTCACGCGCACTTCGATCTGCTTGGCGCCGGCGGCCACCTTGTCGGCGATCTGCACCGACACGTTGGCGATCGGCTGGTTCAGCGCGTTCAGGGTCTTGACCACCGAGGTGACGATGGGCGAATCGACACCCGCCACACGGCCGGCGACGGCTTCGATGCCGCTCGTGGTGCCTGCAGCCACACGGTCCATCACCGAGACGATGCGGCCGGTGTCGATGTCCAGGCGGTTGGCCAGGAAGCCGTTGATCTTTTCTTGCGCGCCGATCAGGTTGGCCTTGACCTGCTCGCTCACCAGCGGAATCTGGCGGCTGCCCAGGAATTCGGTATAGCGCGAAGCAGCGCCGCCGAGCAGGCGATGCACGCCGGCACGATAGGCACCCACCAGGGTCTTGCCGGCGACGTTGTACTGGCCGACGACATGGATGGCAGCGGAAGAGAAAGAAGCTTGCGTGGTCATGTGATTTCCTGGAAGTTGATCGGTCGCGGGATTCGCGATGGAGTGATCTTCTTCCAGACCGCCTAGGCCTGAAAAGCTAGAACCGTCGAAAAACTAGTCCAACTGCCCCAATTTTCCGGCCGCAGCCTGCCGATCATGCCGCAGCAGCCGCCCTGGCGCGCTTGGCCGGCGCGGCGGGCTTGCGCGGCGGCGCCTTGCCCGCGGCCGCCTTGGCCGGCACCTTCCTGGCGGCGGTCTTGGCTGCCGGCACCTTGGCCGCGGGGGCTTTCGCCGCGGGCGACTTCTTTGCTGCCGCCTTTTTGGCTGCGGGTTCCGCGGCAGGCTTTGCCGCCGCTTTCGCGACAGGTGCCGGTTCGGGCGTGGCCGCCTTCGGGGTCGCCGCGCCCGCTGCCGCGGGATGGCTCTGCGTGAGGCTCATCAGCAGCTGGTGCTCGGCCAGCAGGTAGTCGCCGATCTCGGTGATGTCGGGCACCGCGCGGCGGCAGGCGATGAGGCCGTAGTCCATGCGGCCGTTGTAGCTCTGCACCGTGACGTTGAGCGCCGTCCCGTGGCTCGCGATGGAGACCGGGTAGTAGCTGGTGACCAGCGCGCCTGCAAAGTACATCGGGAACGGCGCGCCAGCCACGTTGGAGATGGCCACGTTGGCGGCCGGCGGCAGCAGGTTCACGAGCCCCGAACGGCCGACCATCGAGGCGATGCCCGACACCAGCCAGGGGGCGGCAAAGGTGGGAAAGTCGTCCAGGATCACCGCCTTGAAGCGGTTCATGGTCGACTTCGAGCTGGTCGACGAGGCGTTGATGGCCTTGAGCCGCTGCACCGGGTCGGTGATGTCCGTGGCCAGGCTCACGAGGATCATGCTGGCCTGGTTGTTGGCGGTTTCGTCGCCCGCTTCGCGCAGGCTCACGGGCACGCCGGCCACCAGCGGCTTGGCGGGCAGCTCGTTGTTGTCGGCCAGGTAGTGGCGCAGCGCGCCGGCCACCGTGGCCATCACCACGTCGTTGAGCGACACGCCGAAGTGCTTGGCGATGTGCTTGGTCTCGGCCAGCGAAATGGTGCGGCCCGCAAAGGTGCGCTGGTTCGTGATCGACACGTTGAGCGAGGTGCGCGGCGCAAAGAGGTTGAACTTCTTCGGCGCGCTGGCGGCCGCCTTCTCGGCCGCCTTCTCGTCGGGCTTGGCGAGGCCGCCGAGCGCACGCGCGATGGCCGGCGCCATCTTGAAGAGCTTGACGTACTGCTGCGCCGTGTTGCGCAGCGCCGCGGTCGCGAGTTCGGCCATGCCGAGCTGGTAGCCGCTGCTGCGCGGGCGTGCGCGCGGCGGCTTCACCACTCGGCCCGTGGGCTCGAGATCGAAGATGGCCTTGCCAAGGGCCACGCCGGCCTGCCCGTCGATGCCCGCATGGTGCACCTTGGTGTAGAGCGCCACCTGCCCGCTTTTCAGGCCGTCGATGATGAAGAACTCCCACATCGGGCGGCTGCGGTCGATCAGCGTGGAATGCAGCCGCGCCACGTACTGCTGCAGCTGCCGGTTGGTGCCGGGCTTGGGCAGCGTGATGTGGCGCACGTGGTAGTCGATGTCGATGTCGCCGTCGTCCACCCACACGGGGTTGGTCATGTCGAAGGGCATCAGCGCGAGCTTGCGCGTGAACACGTCGGCCAGGTGGATGCGGCTGGCCATGAACTGCTTGGCATCCTCGTAGAAGTCGCCCTCGTAGCCCTTGGGCAGATCGAGCACGTTGAGCGAACCCACGTGCATCGGCATCTCGGGGGTTTCCAGGTGCAGGAAGGTGGCATCAAGACCGCTCAGGTGTTTCATGTGTCATGTCTCCTTGTGTGCGCAGGCGCCCTCCGGCAGGATACCCGTGCACGGCCCTGCCCATCGAGCCGAAAGCATCGAACGCGGGTTTGTCCCGAGACCCTTGCGCGGTGCGCTATTAATTCAATAGCTTCAACGGACCTTGCCCGGGACATGCCCTCTTCACGCCGGATTCGTACACTGGGCCCATGACATCCATCGCTTCCATGCAGACCGACGAGTTCCTGTGGCTCGAAGACATCGACGGGGCCGAACAGCTCGACTGGGCCCGGCAGCACAACGCGAAGACCGTGCAGCGCTATGCGCAATCGCCCGCCTTCAAGCAGATGGAGCAAGGCATCCTCGAAGTGCTCGACTCCGATGCGCGGATTCCGATGGTGCACAAGATCGGCCCGCTCTTCTACAACTTCTGGCGCGACAAGAAGAACCCCAAGGGCCTGTGGCGCCGCACCACGCTGGCCGAATACCGCAAGCCGCAGCCCGACTGGGAGACCGTGATCGATCTCGATGCGCTGGCCGAGGCCGACAAGGAAAACTGGGTCTGGCACGGCGCGCAGTGCCTCCAGCCCGACTACAAGCGCTGCCTGGTTTCGCTCTCGCGCGGCGGTGCCGACGCCGACGTGGTGCGCGAGTTCGACCTCGAGCTCAGGCAGTTCGTCACCGGCGGCTTCACGCTGCCCGAGGCCAAGAGCAACGTGGCCTGGAAAGACATCGATCATCTCTACGTGGCCACAGATTTCGGCCCCGGCTCGATGACCAGCTCCAGCTACCCGCGCATCGTGAAAGAGTGGAAGCGCGGCACGCCGCTTGCGAGCGCGGCGACGGTGTATGAAGGCGGCGCGGAAGACATGACGGTCAGCGCCTGGCGCGACAACACGCCGGGCTTCGAGCGCGACTTCGTGTCGCGCCAGATGGACTTCTACGACAGCGAGACCTGGCTGCGCGGCAGCGACGGCCGGCTGGCGAAGATCGACGTGCCCGACGACGCCAACGCCGAGGTCACGCGCGAGTGGATGCTGGTCGAGCCGCGCAGCCCCTGGACGGTGGGTGGCGCCACCTACAAGCCGGGCTCGCTGCTGGCGACGAGGTTCGACGACTACATGGCCGGCAAGCGCGAGATCACCGTGCTGTTCGAGCCCGACGACACCACCGCGCTCGACGACCATTCGTGGACCCGCCACCACCTGATCCTCAACGTGATGCACGACGTGGTGAACAAGCTCGAAGTGCTCACCCCGCAAGCGGGCTCGCAGGAATGGAAGCGCGAAAGCCTGGGCGGCGCTCCAGAGCTCTCGACCATCGCCGCCGGCGGTATCGACGAAGACGAGAACGACGACTATTTTCTGACCGTGAGCGGCTTCCTGCAGCCGACCACGCTCTACATCGGCACCATCGGCCAGGGCGAGCCCGAGCCGCTGAAAGACAGCCCCGCGTTCTTCGATGCCTCGCGCCATCGCGTGAGCCAGCATTTCGCCACCTCGAAGGACGGAACGCGCGTGCCCTATTTCGAGGTTGCCCCGAAGAACCTGCAGGCCGACGGCAGGAACCCGACGCTGCAATACGCCTACGGCGGCTTCGAGATCTCGCTGCAGCCCAGCTACAGCGGCAGCATCGGCCGTGCCTGGCTCGATCAGGGCGGCGTGTACGTGGTGGCCAACATCCGCGGCGGCGGCGAGTACGGGCCGCGCTGGCACCAGGCCGCGCTGCAGCAGAACCGGCTGCGCACCTGCGAAGACTTCGCCGCTGTTTCGGAGCACCTCATCGCGCGCAACATCACCTCGCCCCAACACCTGGGCGCCATGGGCGGCAGCAACGGCGGCTTGCTGATGGGCAACATGCTCACGCTTCATCCCAGACTCTACGGCGCCATCGTGAGCGAGGTGGCGCTGCTGGACATGAAGCGCTACACCCAGCTGTCGGCCGGCGCTTCGTGGATCGCCGAATACGGCGACCCGGAAGATCCGCAAGAATGGGCGTGGATGCAGGCGTTTTCTCCCTATGAGAACGCCCGGCCGGGGCAGCCCTACCCGCCGGCGCTCTTCACCACGTCGACGCGCGACGACCGCGTGGGCCCGGTGCATGCGCGCAAGATGTATGCGAGGCTCGCCGCCATGGGCTACGACACCAGCTTCTACGAGAACATGGAAGGCGGCCACAGCGCGGCGGCGGACAACAAGGAATCGGCCTTCATGGACGCCCTGGGCTACGCCTACTCTGGAAGCACATCGGACGCACATCGACATGAGCAACGACAACGGCACCACCCTCGAACTGATCGGCGCCCCCACCGACGTCGGCGCCAGCGTGCGCGGTGCCGGCATGGGCCCCGATGCGCTGCGCGTGGCGGGACTTCCGGAGGCGCTTGCGCGGCAGGGCTTCACCGTGCTCGACCGCGGCAATCTCGCCGGGCCGGCCACGCCCTGGACCGCGCCGGCCAACGGGCTGCGCCACCTCGACGAGGTGATTGCCTGGAACCGTTCCGTCTACGCCGCCGTGGACACCGCGCTGGGCACCGGCCATGTGCCGCTCATGATGGGCGGCGACCATTGCCTTGCCATCGGCTCGATCAGCGCCGTGGCCTGGCATGCGCGCAAGCGCGGCAAGAAGCTGCGCGTGCTGTGGCTCGATGCGCACTCCGACGTCAACACCGAAACCACCAGCCCGAGCGGCAACCTGCACGGCATGCCCGTGTCGTGCCTGCTGGGCCACGGGCCCGCGGTGCTCACCGGCTGGAGCGGCGAACGCGCGGCGCTGGAGCACGACGCCATCCGCTTCATCGGCATCCGCAGCGTCGACGCGGACGAGAAAGAGGCCATCCGCACCCTCGGCCTGCACGTGTTCGACATGCGCCACATCGACGAGCACGGCATGCGCACCACCATGACCGAGGCGCTGCAGGACGTGGACGAGGACACCCACCTGCACGTGAGCTTCGACCTGGACTGCCTCGATCCGGGCATTGCGCCCGGCGTGGGCACGGGCGTGCGCGGCGGACCGACCTACCGCGAGATGCAGCTGTGCATGGAAATGATCGCCGACACCGGCCGGCTGGGCTCGGTCGACGTGGTGGAGCTCAATCCTGCGCTCGACGTGCGCAACCAGACCGCCGAGGTGGCGGTGGAGCTGATCGAGAGCCTGTTCGGAAAATCGACGCTGGTGCGCTGAGCGCGTCAGGCCGGTCTCAACCCGGGATCGGAACCGGCTTCACGGGAAAAGGCGTGGCCGGCGCCGGGGGTGCCAACGGCGCCGATGGCCGCGGCGCTTCGGGCGCGACGCTGGGCACTTCGGGCTCTTCGCCGCCCTGGCCCTCGAGAAAACGATCGAGCAGCGCAAAGAAGCGGTCGTAGAAAAGCTCGTCGGTCAGCGTTTCGCTGGCTACCTTGACCATTGCGTCGTCGCTGCCGGCAAAAGGCAGCGAAAGCGAGCCGAAGGCGCCGACCCCCACGCTGGCCGAACTATTGACCTTCTTGATGCCGTAGCGGTCCTGCAGCGCGGTCGCAAAGGCCACGGTGCTGCGCTTGCCGGCCTTGCCGCCTTCGCGCGCGCACACCACGCGGAACTCCACCTCGACATGCACCTCGGAGGCCGGCTGGAAACTCTTGCGCCCCGTCACCAGGTCGGGGTTGGCCGCGCTGATCATGTAGCCCTGGCTCAGCAGGGCGCGGCGCGCGGCTTCGCAGGTCTGGGCCTCGGTGGCGGCGTAGGTGCGCGTGTGGGTGGTGGTGGAGTCGAACTCCTCGGTCTCGTACGACACCCGGCGCGGGCTGCTGCCGCAGGCGGCAAGCAAGAAGATCGACGACAGGCCGAGGACCAGAACCGGAGCGCGAACGACGGAAAAGGCGGAAGAGAAACGAAGGGGCATGGTCATGGAGCGGCGAATCCTAACCGGCGTCTCCGCCGGCGAGGTTTCGAGCATCGCCGGGCGCCGGCGTTCCCCAACGCGGCACAAGAATTTTCAGGACCAGCGCAGCACGTGGTGCGCACGCACGCGCGTCGCGGCAATCAAGCGGGCATTGGGCGCGTCGGTGCGGGCCACCCAGTCGCGCGCGGCCTCGGCGCTGCGGCCGAACTGCTGGTGGCGCTTTTGCAAGCGCTCTTCGCGCACCGCATCGTCGATCTCGACGTACCAGACCTCGTCGAGCATGGCCGCAGCGCCGGCCCAGGGGCCGTCGTCGTGCAGGAGATAGTTGCCCTCGGTGATCACCAGCTGCGTCTGCGGCAGCACCGCGATGGCACCGGCGATCGGCTCCTCGATCTCGCGGCGGAACTCGGGGGCGTAGACGATGGGGTCGTCCGGCCCCTGCGCGCGCAGCCGCTGCAGCAGCGCCACATAGCCGGCGCTGTCGAAGGTGTCGGGCGCGCCCTTGCGGCCGGCTCGGCCGAGCCGTTGCAGCTCGACGTTGGCCAGGTGGAAACCGTCCATCGGCACGACCTGCGCACGGCCCGCGCCCACGGCCTGAAGCAGTGCCAGCGCGAGCGTGGACTTGCCCGCGCCAGGTGCGCCGACCAGCCCCAGCAGCTTGCGCTGCCCGCTGGCCAACAGGGCCTGCAGGCGGGCCAGGCCGTCCGCAGGAATGGGAGGGAGTTTCTGCACGGGGATGGTGGTCATGCCCCGAGCGTACCGCCCCTTTCCGTCAAGAAATCACGGGTACAAACCGCGCTCTTGACGAGCCATCAGGATGCGTTCGCAAGCCACGGCATATGTCGCCGTGCGCAGCGAGATCTTGTGCTTGTCGGCCGTGTCCCAGATCTGGTTGAGCGCGTTCATCATGATGCGGTCCAGGCGCACGTTGATCTCGTCCTCGTCCCAGAAGAAGGAAGAGAAGTCCTGCACCCATTCGAAGTAGCTCACCGTCACGCCGCCGGCGTTGCAGATCACGTCGGGCACCACCAGCACGCCGCGCTCGGCCAGGATGTCGTCGGCCACAGGCACCGTGGGGCCGTTGGCGCCTTCGAGCACCAGCTTGGCGGTGGTCCTCTGCGCGCGCTCGGCCGTGATCTGGCCTTCGAGTGCGGCGGGAATCAGGATGTCGCAGGCCACGCCCCAGAAGTCTTCGTTCGGCACGATGTCGCCGCCGGCCTTGAAGCCGACCACGCCGTCGGTGCGCGAGATGGGCACCAGCTTGGCGAGGTCGAGGCCGTTCGAATTGACGATGGTGCCGGTGTGGTCTTGCACCGCGACGATCTTGGCGCCCGCTTCCGCAAAGAGTTCGGCCGCGACCGAGCCCACGTTGCCGAAGCCCTGCACCGCGATGCGCGCGCCGCGCAGGTCCATGCCAAGGCGGCGCGCCGCCTCGCGGCCGGTGACGAACACGCCGCGGCCGGTGGCCTTGACGCGGCCGAGCGAGCCGCCCAGGTGCAGCGGCTTGCCGGTGACCACGCCGGTGGCGGTGCCGCCGACGTTCATCGAGTAGGTGTCCATCATCCACGCCATGATCTGCGCGTTGGTGTTCACGTCGGGCGCGGGAATGTCGGTGTGCGGGCCGATGATGATGCCGATCTCGCTCGTGTAGCGGCGCGTGACCTTCTCCAGCTCCTGCAGCGACAGCTTCTTGGGATCGACGCGGATGCCGCCCTTGGCGCCGCCGTAAGGCAGGTTGACGGCCGCGGTCTTGATGGTCATCCAGGCCGACAGCGCCATCACTTCTTCCAGCGTGACGTCGGGGTGGAAGCGCACGCCGCCCTTGCCCGGGCCGCGGCTCATGTTGTGCTGCACGCGGTAGCCCTCGAAGTGGGCGATGGTGCCGTCGTCCATCTCGATCGGCACGTCGACGATCAGCGCGCGCTTGGGGCGCTTGAGTGTTTCGACCCAGCGGGCCAGCGGGCCGAGGTAGGGCACCACGCGGTCGACCTGCGAGAGGTACGTGCCCCAGGGGCTGTTGGCGGTCGGATTGACGAAGGAGAGCTTTTCACTCATGGGAGGTCCCTTGTTTTGAATGGATGGCCGCAACGATAGACCTCTCCCGCCCGCCGCGCCATGGCTTATGCACGCCGCGTTGGACGGTTATGCAAGAGCGGCTTGGCCGGCCACCCGCCCAAGGGCCTACGCCACCGCGCTCAGCAGGGCCGCATTGCCGCCGGCCGCCGTGGTGTTGACCGTGACCGTCTGCTCGGCGCAGAAGCGATACAGATAGTGCGGCCCGCCGGCCTTGGGCCCGGTGCCGCTCAGGCCCTCGCCCCCGAAGGGCTGCACGCCGACGACCGCGCCGATGATGTTGCGGTTCACGTAGATGTTGCCCACGTGCGCGCGGGTGGCGAGCGCCTGGGCGCGCGAATCGATGCGGGTCTGGATGCCGAGCGTGAGGCCGTACCCGAGCGCGTTGATGCGGTCGATCACCTCTGCGGGATCGCTCAGCCCGCCCCGGCCCCAGCGCGCGATCTGCAGCACCGGGCCGAAGATTTCGCTGGTCACGCGGTCGATGGAGGTCACCTCGAAGGCCTGCGGCACGATCAGGTTGCCCTCGGTCGAAGAAGAAGCCGGTGCAAGAAGACGCTTCGCCTCCGAATCCAGCCGCTTCAGGTCGCGCCGGATGTTGTCGGCGGCTTCGCGGTCGATCACGGGGCCCACGTCGGTCGACAGCCGGGCCGGGTCGCCGGCGGCCAGTTCCCCGGCCGCGCCGCGGATCATCTCGATCACCGCGTCGGCAATGCTGTCGTGCAGCACCAGGAGGCGCAGCGCCGAGCAGCGCTGGCCGGCCGAGCGGAATGCGCTTTGCACCACGGCATCGACCACCTGCTCGGGCAGCGCGCTGGAATCGACCAGCATCGCGTTGATGCCGCCGGTCTCGGCGATCAGCGGCACGATGGGGCCGTCCTTGGCCGCCAGCGCGCGATGGATGATCCGCGCCACCTGCGTCGAGCCGGTGAACACCACCCCCGCCACGCCCGGCGCCGCCACCAGCGCCGCGCCCACGGTTTCGCCCGGGCCATGCAGCAATTGCAGCGCGTCGGTCGGCACGCCGGCGGCGTGCAGCAGCTTCACGGCTTCGAGTGCGACGGCTGGCGTCTGCTCGGCCGGCTTGGCCAGCACGGTGTTGCCCGTGGCCAGCGCGGCCGCCACCTGGCCCATGAAGATCGCGAGCGGAAAATTCCAGGGGCTGATGCAGACCCAGGGCCCGCGCGCGGTGAGCCGCAGCTCGTTGCTCTCGCCAGTGGGACCGGGCAGTGCCACGGGCTGCATGATGCGTTCGGCCTCGTCGGCGTAGTAGCGCAGGAAATCGATGGCCTCGCGCACTTCGGCGACCGCGTCGCCCCAGGTCTTGAAGGCCTCCTTCACCAGCAGCGCGCAAAAGCGCGGCAGCTCGCGCTGGAGCGAATCGGCGGCCTGGCGCAGCATGGCGGCGCGCGCCTCGACCGGCGTCTTGCGCCAGCTGCGGAAGCTGGCGGCACTGGCGGCAACGGCCGTTGCCGCGCTGGCCGCATCGAACGCTTCGACGCGAGGCACGGCCGTGGTTGCCAGGGCCGCCAGCAGCGGCGCGCGCATCGACTCGACCGCAAGGTCCACGCCTTCGCTGTTGCGCCGCGCAGGAAGAGGCCCATAGAGCGCCGGCGGCAGCGGCAGGTTGGCGTTGGTGGGCTCGAGCCAGAGCGGCGACGTGAGCAGCTCGTCGATGTCCACAGCCTCGTCGCCCAGCTGGTTCACGAACGATGAATTGGCGCCGTTCTCGAGCAAGCGCCGCACGAGGTAGGCGAGCAGGTCCTTGTGCTGGCCCACCGGCGCATACACGCGCACCGGCGCGGCCGTGCTCTTCATCACTTCGCGGTAGACGCCCTCGCCCATGCCATGCAGGCGCTGCAGCTCGAACGGCGCCTGCGCCGCTTCGGCCATCTGCAGGATGGCCGCGATGGTGCCCGCGTTGTGCGTGGCGAACTGCGGATAGATCGCGTCGGGCGCCGCAAGCAGCGCACGCGCGCAGGCCAGGTAGCTGACGTCGCTGTGATGCTTGTGCGTAAAGACCGGATAGTGCGGCAGCCCGAGCTCCTGCGCGCGCTTGATCTCGGCGTCCCAATAGGCGCCCTTCACGAGGCGGCACATCAGGCGCAGCCGGTGCTTGCGCGCCACCGCCGTGACATGCTCGATCAGCTCGAGCGCCCGCGTCTGGTAGGCCTGCAGCGCGAGGCCGAAGCCGCGCCACTGCGGCTGCTCGGCCGCCACGCGCGCGGCCAGCGCCTCGAACACGTCGAGCGACAGCTCGAGCCGGTCGACTTCTTCCGCGTCGATGGTGAGGTTGAGGTTAGCCGCGGCCGCCAGCTCGCACAGCTGCCATACGCGCGGCACCAGTTCGCGCATCACGCGTTCGCGCTGCGCGTCTTCATAGCGCGGATGCAGCGCGCTGAGCTTGATGGAGATGCCGTCGTTGTGCTCGGGCGGTCGCGCCGCATCGGCACCGGCCGCGATGGCGCGGATGGCATGCGTATAGCTCTCGAGATAGCGCAGCGCATCGGCGTCGGTGCGCGCGCCTTCGCCGAGCATGTCGTAGCTGAAGCGCAGGGCGCCCTGCTTGCGGTGCGCCGAGCGGGCCTCGTCCATGGCTTCGGCGATGGTCTGGCCCAGCACGAACTGGCGCCCCAGCAGTTGCACTGCGCGCAGCGTGGCAGCCACCACCGTGCGCGCGCCGAGCTTGGCCATGAGGCCGGGCGGGTGGTCGCCTTCGGGCAGGAATTTCTTCGACATCGCGATGGCCGCGGAAGAAAGGCGCGACAGCGTGGAATCGGCCGCGCCCTCGAAATCGGCCCGGCCCAGCTGGTCGGCCGTGAGCGCGATGGCCGTGGCCGCGTCGGGCACGCGAAGCAGCGCCTCGGCCAGGCGCATCAATGCGAGGCCTTCGGCGCTGGAGATGGGGTATTCGCGCAGCAGGCTTTCCATGGCCCAGAACGGCGGCGGGTGCCGTCGCACCGCCTCCACCCAGGGGCGCGCGGCGGCGACGGCGGCGCTCCAGTCGAGGGCGCCTTCGAGCGAGGCAAGGCGGTGCGAGACGATGTCGGCTTCGGGCCGGTAAGGGATAGGCAGGTGCATGGCAGTTCCTTGGGGCTATCCCCTATGGTCTTTGGATATAGACCGAATCTTTTGCCAAAAAATATAGGCTCAACCGGATAATTCACCAATGCACGACCTGGACCTGGACCGCATCGATCTCCGGCTCCTGAAGATTCTTCAGCAGGATGGCCGCATCACCAACCTCAAGTTGGCCGAGGCGGTGGCGCTCTCGCCCACCGCGGTGCTGGCGCGGGTGCAGCGGCTCACGCGGGACGGCTTCATCCTGGGCTACGAGGCGAGGCTCGATCCCCACAAGCTCGGGCGCGGCCTCACGGTGTTCGTCGAAATACTGCTCGACCGCACCACGCCCAACGTGTTCGATCAGTTCAAGGCGGCCGTGCAGGTGCGCGACGAGATCATGGAATGCCACATGGTGGCGGGCGGCTTCGACTACCTGCTCAAGACCCGCATGGCCGACATGGCGGCGTACCGCGAGTTCGCGGGCACGGTGCTGTGGCAGTTGCCCGGCGTGCGCGAAACCCGTACCTACGCGGTCATGGAAGAAGTGAAGAGCAGCGCGCGGCTGCCGCTCGACGTCTAGCGTCAGGCCGGTTTTTTCGGGCGGCCGCCGAAGATGGCGGTGCCGATGCGCACCATCGTGCTGCCGGCGCTGATGGCCGCCTCGAGGTCGGCGCTCATGCCGAGCGAGAGCGTGTCGATCTCGATGCCGGCGGCTCGAATGGCGTCGTAGACGGCGCGGGCGCGCAGGCAGAGTTCGCGCTGCGCGGCGAAATCCGGCGCCGGTTCGGGAATGGCCATGAGCCCGCGCAGCTGCAAATGTGGCAACGCCGCCACAGCGCGTGCGAGCGTCAGCGCCTCTTCCGGCGGCACGCCGGACTTGTTCGCGCCGCCATCCACGTTGACTTGCAGGCACACCTGCAGCGGCGGCAAATGCGCCGGCCGCTGCGCGGAAAGACGCTCGGCAATCTTGAGCCGGTCGATGCCGTGCACCCAGTCGAAATGCTCGGCCACGGGCCGCGTCTTGTTGCTTTGCAGAGGGCCGATGCAGTGCCATTCGAGTTGTGCGCGCAAATCCGAAAGCGCCTCGATCTTGTCCAGCCCCTCTTGCACATAGTTCTCGCCAAAGGCCCGCTGCCCTGCCTCATGGGCCTCGCGCACGGCCTCCGGACCGAAGGTCTTGGACACCGCCAGCAACCGGACTTCGGTCGGGTTGCGCCCCTCGGCGGCGCACGCCTTTGCGATCCGGCTCTTTACTTGCTGGAGGTCGTCGCCAATCATCGTCATAATCGTCCCCAAATCGTATCAAAACGTCACCGAACTCGATCGAGGAGCCCCGTGGACATTACCCAACTGCTGGCATTCAGCGTCAAGAACAAAGCCTCCGACCTGCATTTGTCGGCCGGGCTCCCGCCGATGATTCGCGTTCACGGCGACGTGCGGCGCATCAACGTCGATGCGCTCGACCACAAGGCGGTGCACGCCATGGTGTACGACATCATGAGCGACACGCACCGCAAGCACTACGAAGAGTTCCTGGAGGTCGACTTCTCGTTCGAGATCGACGGCCTGGCGCGCTTCCGCGTGAATGCATTCAACCAGGCGCGCGGCGCGGCCGCGGTGTTCCGGACCATTCCTTCGAAGATCCTCACGCTGGAGCAGCTGAACGCGCCGAAGATTTTCGCGGAACTGGCGCTCAAGCCGCGCGGGCTGGTGCTGGTGACGGGGCCCACCGGCTCGGGCAAGTCGACCACGCTGGCCGCGATGGTCAACTACCTGAACGAAAACGAGTACGGCCACATCCTGACGGTGGAAGACCCGATCGAGTTCGTGCACGAGTCGAAGAAGTGCCTGATCAACCAGCGCGAGGTCGGGCCGATGACGCTCTCGTTCTCCAACGCCCTGCGCTCGGCACTGCGCGAAGACCCGGACGCCATCCTGGTGGGCGAGTTGCGCGACCTGGAAACCATTCGCCTCGCGATGACCGCGGCCGAAACGGGCCACCTGGTGTTCGGCACGCTGCACACCTCGTCGGCCGCCAAGACCATCGACCGGATCATCGACGTGTTCCCGGGCGAGGAAAAGGAAATGATCCGCGCCATGCTGTCCGAATCGCTGCAGGCCGTGATCTCGCAGACGCTGTGCAAGACCAAGGACGGCCAGGGCCGCGTGGCGGCGCACGAGATCATGCTGGGCACGCCGGCCATCCGCAACCTGATCCGCGAGGCCAAGGTGGCGCAGATGTATTCGGCCATCCAGACCGGCCAGGGCGCGGGCATGCAGACACTGGACCAGAACCTGACCGACCTCGTCCGGCGCAATGCCATTTCGGCGGCCGAGGCGCGCGGCAAGGCCAAGATCCCCGAAAATTTCCCAGGCTGATCCCAGCCCTTCGGAGCACCGACACATCATGGAACGCGATCAAGCCAGCCAGTTCATCAACGACCTGCTCAAGCTCATGGTGAGCCGCAACGGCAGCGACTTGTTCATCACCGCCGACTTTCCGCCCGCGATCAAGGTGGACGGCAAGGTCACCAAGGTGTCGCAGCAGGCGCTGGGCGCGCAGCACACGCTGGCGCTCACGCGCTCGGTCATGAACGACCGCCAGACGGCGGAGTTCGAGCGCACCAAGGAATGCAACTTTGCGATCTCGCCGACCGGCATCGGCCGCTTCCGCGTGAACGCGTTCGTGCAGCAGGGCAAGGTCGGCATGGTGCTGCGGACCATTCCGGCCAAGCTGCCGACCATCGACGGGCTGGGCATGCCGCAGGTGCTGAAGGACGTGTCCATGACCAAGCGCGGCCTCACCATCATGGTGGGCGCCACGGGCTCGGGCAAGTCGACCACGCTGGCCGCGATGATCGACTGGCGCAACGAGAATTCCTACGGCCACATCGTGACGGTGGAAGACCCGGTCGAGTTCGTGCATCCGCACAAGAACTGCGTGGTGACGCAGCGCGAAGTGGGCATCGACACGGACAGCTGGGAAGCCGCGCTCAAGAACACGCTGCGCCAGGCGCCCGACGTGATTTTGATGGGCGAAATCCGCGACCGCGAGACCATGGAGCATGCAGTGGCTTTTGCCGAAACCGGCCACCTGTGCATGGCCACGCTGCACGCCAACAGCGCCAACCAGGCGCTGGACCGGATCATCAACTTCTTCCCCGAAGAGCGCCGCGCCCAGCTGCTGATGGACCTGTCGCTGAACCTGCGCTCGCTGGTCTCGCAGCGCCTGGTGCCCACCGAGGACGGGCTGGGCCGCGTGGCCGCGGTGGAAGTGCTGCTGAACACGCCGCTCATTTCCGACCTGATCTTCAAGGGCGAGGTGGGCGAGATCAAGGAGATCATGCGCAAGAGCCGCAACCTGGGCATGCAGACCTTCGACCAGGCCCTGTTCGACCTGTTCGAGAGCCATTCGATCACTTTTGAAGACGCCATCCGCAACGCCGACTCGGCCAACGACCTGCGCCTGCAGATCAAGCTCAACAGCCAGCGCGCACGCAGCACCGACCTCTCGGCAGGCACCGAGCATTTCGCGATTGTGTAAGACGCCCCCCGAAGCGCCTTCGGCGCCTCCCCCCACTGGGGGGCGCACCCGGCGGCCCGGCAAAGCCGGTTCCGCGGGTGCACTGGGCTGAGCCTGTTCCGAGACGAAGGCGGCTCATTGGCTTTAAGCTCTCGTCCATGAGCAGCATCAATCCCCGAACCTACGAATCCACACCCTCCCAGACGGTGGCCTTCCTGGGCCTTGGCGTCATGGGCGGGCCGATGGCCGGGCACCTGGCCAAGGCTGGCCACAAGGTCACGGTCTACAACCGCACACCGGCCAAGGCCCAGGCCTGGGTGGCCGAATTCGGCGCCCCCGGCCGCCATGCCGCCACCCCGCGCGAAGCGGCAACGGACGCCGACATCGTGTTCGGCTGCGTCGGCAACGACGACGACCTGCGCGCCGTGGTGCTGGGCCCGAACGGTGCCTTTGCGGGCATGAAGCCAGGCAGCGTCTTCGTCGACCACACCACCGCTTCGGCCGACGTGGCGCGCGAGCTGTCGAATGCGGCGCAGTCGGCCGGCTTCCAGTTCATCGATGCGCCGGTGTCCGGCGGGCAGGCCGGCGCGCAGAACGGCGCGCTCACCGTCATGTGCGGCGGCGACAAGGTGAGCTTCGAACGGGTCAAGCCCGTGATGGCCGCCTTCGCGCGGGCCGTCACGCTGCTCGGCGCGAGCGGCGCCGGCCAGCTCGCAAAAATGGTGAACCAGATCGCCATCGCGGGGCTGGTGCAGGGCCTCTCGGAAGCCATTGCCTTCGGCCAGCGCGCCGGCCTCGACATGAAGATGGTGCTCGAGGTGATCGGCAAGGGTGCCGCCCAGAGCTGGCAGATGGACAACCGCGGCAAGACCATGATCGAAGGCAAGTTCGACTACGGCTTTGCCGTCGACTGGATGCGCAAGGACCTGGGCCTGGTGCTCGACGAGGCCAAGCGCAACGGCGCGCGCCTGCCCGTGACGGCGCTGGTCGACCAGTTCTATGCCGACGTGCAGCAGGCCGGCGGCAAGCGCTGGGACACGTCGAGCCTGATCACCCGGCTCAAGTAATAAAAAAAGCCCGCGCAAGCGGGCTTTTTCTTTGGTTTCTGGTCAGCGCACCGGCGTGGGCGTCGCGCCGCCGGGCTGGGCCGGCGGCAGCGGTTCCATCGGCGGCAGCGGCACGCGCGAAGAAGACGAGGACGGCGCGGGCCCAGGTGCAGGCGCAGGCGCCCCCGTGCCGCCCCGCTGCGCCTGGCTGGCCAGTTCGGCCTCGCTCACGATCTCGACCACGCGCACCACCTTCTGCACGCCCGAGACGCCGCGTGCGATTTCGGTCGCGCGGTCGGTTTCGCGCCGTGTGGCGATGCCCATCAGGTAGACCACGCCGCGTTCGGTCACCACCTTGAACGAATTGGCGAAGATGTCCTTGGCATCGAGCAGCGAAGCCTTGATCTTGCCGCTGATGAAGAGGTCGTTCGAGCGTTCCGGGAAGGTGCTGGGCTGGCCGACGGTGAGCTCGTTGACCACCGAGCGCACGTTGTCCACGCGCTGCACCAGGTCCTCGACGCGGCGGCGGTCGGCCTCGCTGCCCACGGCGCCCGTCAGCAGCACCTGGCGGTTGTAGCTCGTGACGCTCACGTACATGTTGTCGTTGGCAATCTCGCGCACGCGCGCGGCCGCGCGCAGTTCGATGCCCTGGTCGTCGAGCTGGGCTCCGGAGCTGCGGCGGTCGGTCGCCACCATGCCCATGCCCACCGCGGCGGCCCCCCCGACCACCAGCGGCACGCAGGCCGAAAGCGCGGCAACCAGCACGGCTCCCGAGGCAAATGCAATGGCGAGGCGTTGGAACGGTGTGGTCGTCATGTGGAAGCTTCCTGTTCTCCGAGTAACTGGGCATCCACACCGTCGCACAGGCAATGCAGTGCGAGCAGGTGGACTTCGTGGATACGCGCCGCACGTTCGTGCGACACGCCGATCTGGACATCCGTTTCGCGCAGCGCGCGTCCGATGGCGCCACCGGTTCCGCTGCTGCCCGCGCCGGGCGATGCAGCCTGGCCGGCGCTGGCATTGCCGAGCAGCGCGACCACGGTCATGTCGCGCTCGTGCGCGGCCAGAACCGCGGCCAGCACGGCGGCCGATTGCCCGCTGGCACTGAGCACCAGCAGCACGTCGCCGGCCTGGCCGAGCGCGCGCACCTGGCGCGCAAAGCGGTCGGCGTCGATGGCGTTGGCGCTGTCGGCCGTGGGGTCGGTGCTGTCGCCGGGCAGCGCGATGGCGGCCAGCTCAGGCCGCTCGCGCTCGAAGCGGCCCACGAAATGGGCCGCGAACTGGGCCGCGAGCAGGCCCGACACGCCCGCGCCGCAGGCCAGCACCTTGCCGCCGCTGGTCACGCACGCGAGCAAGGCCTGCATGGCTTGCGAAATGGGTTTGCTAAGGACTGGGCCGGCCTGGTACTTGAGGTCGGCGCTATCGATGAAGTGTTGCTGAATCCGTTGCTCGAGCATGGGGCGGGATGATACCGGGGGGCAATGAAACAAGACGTGTGCGGTGTGGAGCCTTCGCGGGCCGTTCAGTTCCCGCCCGCATCGAAAGCGCCCTTCAGCCACGTGATGCGCTCCTCGACCAGCACCACGTCGAACCGGCACGGCGGCAGCGCGCGCAGGCCGTTCAGGTAGTGGCGCGCCGCGAAGACGATGCGGCGCTGCTTGACCCCGTGATGCTGCCGCCGGCACCGCCGTGCGTGCCGGTGCTGCGCTGCCGCACCTCGACGAACACCAGCGTGGCGTCGTGCGGATCGCGCATGATCAGGTCGATCTCGCCGCCGCCGCGCCCGGGCATTCGATAATTGCGCGCAACCAGCACCAGGCCGGCATCCTGCAGATGGTCGAGCGCGGCGTCTTCCGCGGCATCGCCACGACGCTTCGTCGTCGTTGTGATGGTCTTCATGCTTGCTCCCTGTCGGCTTTCTTTTTTTGTTTCTTCGGAGAAACCCATTGGCTTCACTAGCACCCGCTTCTTTCGGCGCCGCCCTTGCAGCCGCGCGCGACGCCTCGGGTGCACAGCATTATCCGCAGGGCACGCTGTACGTGGTGGCCACGCCCATCGGCAACCTGGCCGACATCACGTTGCGCGCGCTGCACGTGCTCCAGATCGTGGACGCCATCGCGTGCGAGGACACGCGCCATACTCAGAGCCTGCTGCGCGCCTACGGCATCGACCGGCCGGGTGGCCAGCTGCTGGCCGTGCACCAGCACAACGAGGCCGAGGCGGCGCAGGCGGTGGTTGCGCGCCTCGCCCAGGGTGAGCGCATCGCCTACGTGAGCGACGCCGGCACGCCGGGCGTGAGCGACCCCGGCGCACGGCTGGTGGCCGCGGTGCGCGCAGCCGGCCAGCGCGTGCTGCCGCTGCCGGGCGCAAGCAGCGTGACCACATTGGTCGGCGCGGCCGGGCTGGTGGCCGAGGGTGGCAGCGACGGCAGCGCCAGCAGCGCCTTCGTGTTCGCGGGCTTCCTGCCGACGAAGGCGGGCGAGCGCGACACCGCCGTGCAGGCGCTCGCGCAAGAGCCCCGCGCGGTCGTGCTGCTGGAGGCACCGCACCGCATCGAGGCCCTGGCCCGCGCGCTGGCCGCGCTGGGCGAGCGCCGCATCACCGTGGGACGCGAGCTCACCAAGCAGTTCGAAGAGATTGCGACCGTTTCCGCCGCAGAGTTGCCGGGCTGGTTTGCCGCCGGCCGAGACCGCACGCGCGGCGAATTCGCGCTCGTGCTGCACCCGGTCGCCGCATCCACCGACGACGGCGCCGAAGGCGAACGCGTGCTGCGGCTGCTGCTGGCCGAGCTGCCCGTGAAGACGGCGGTGCGGCTGGCGGCCGAGATCAGCGGCGCGCCCCGCAATGCGCTGTACGAAACGGCGCTGCGCATCCGCAGCGAGGCCGGCTCGGCCGACGACGAATAACCTCAGCCGTCCAGCTCCGCATAGCGCCTGAAGATCCCGTCTTCGTTGAACGCGATGCGGCGCGGGCTTTGCAGGTAGTCGTGCACGCGCTGGCGGCGCCTGACGTTGTCGTGCAGCTTCTCGACCGCGGGCGTGGCGGCCAGCGCCCTGGCCGCAGCCTTGGGGAACGCATAGCGCAGGCCCTCCACCAGCTGGAAGAGCGACAGGTCGGCATAGGTGAGCACATCGCCCACGAGGTGCGACGGCCCCGCCGGATTGCGCTGCAGCACCCGCTCGAACCAGTTCAGGAACTTGGGAATCCGCTCTTCGCGGAAGGCCCGCGCGCGCTGCACGGCCGCGTCGCGCTGGTCTTCGTAGTAGGCGCCCGTGGAAATCGGATGGTGCGTGTCGTGCGCCTCCGCCACCACGTCGGCAATAGTGAGCTGCAGCTGGTGCGTCCAGAGGCCGTCGGATTCGCCGACGCCCGCAAGGCCGAGGCGAGGTCCGAGGTACAGCAGGATGGCCGCGGTCTGCCCGACGACGATGTCGCCATCGATCAGGAACGGCGGCGCGAAGGACGGCCGCACGATCTCGGGGTCGTCGAGCCGGTCGCCCAATGCGGCCTCGCCGCCGCCCTTCGATTCGGGCAGCCGCGCCACGTCGACATAGTTTGCGCCGGCCGCCTCGAGCGCGAGCCGCACGAATTCGCCGCGGCCCTGGATCGTGGGCCAGTAGTGCAGTTGATAGGTGGTCATGCGGCCATGGTGTCAGGGTCCGCGCGCCCCTGCAACCGGCCGCTCTCAGGCCCTCAGAGCCCCTCGGCAAGCTCGGCCGCGCGGCGTTTTGCATCGGTCCGCGCGCCGGCATCGACCTCGGGCCCCATCAAGGTCTTTTCGACCACGACCGCGCGCACCTCGCGCACGCCAATGAACCGCAGCCAGGTCTCGATGTAGGGCAGCTGAAAGTCGAGCGCGTGCGCCGAGCCATCCTTCCCCAAGGGATAGTCCAACCCTCTCGCGCACACCACCGTCGCCATTCGGGTCTGGAGCATGCCCGACAGGCCCGAGGCGTCGAAGCGGAACAGCACGTCCTTGTGCGACACCACGTCGATCAGGTGCTTCAGCTTGTAGGGAATACCAAAGTTCCACAGCGGCATCGCCAGCACGATGTGGTCCGCCGCGTGGAAAGGCGCGGCGATGCGCCGGACTTCGTCCCAGGCCGTTTGCTGGGCGGCGGTGAGCGGCACGCCGTTGATGCCGGCGTACTTGGCGTCGAGCATGTCCTGCGACAGCTCCGGAAGCGCCATCGTCCAGGGGTTGAGCGTGGTGACACGGCACGCCGGGTGGACGCGCTTCACCTCGTCGATGAATGCGCCGGCCACTTCGATGCTGGCCGAGCGCGTTTGCCTGGGAGAGGTCTCGATGTACAGGAGTTCTTTCATGGCTTGCAGAGCGTGAGTGGTTCAGGTCAACCGAGGCTAGACATCAACCAACACGCGCACAAGCAACATAATTTGCGGTAATTCAGAACAAACTGCACTGAATAAAAGCCATGCTCGATTCCCAGCAACTGCGCGCCTTTGTCTCGGTCGCCGACCACGGCAGCGTGACCCGCGCGGCCGAAGCCATGCACCTGACGCAATCGGCCGTCAGCGCACAGATCAAACGGCTCGAAGAACAGCTGGGCTGCCGGGTCTTCGAGCGCACCACTCGCTCGCTGCAGCTCACCGCCCAGGGCAGCGTGCTGCTGAGCTATGCGAGGAGCATCCTCAACCTGCAGCAGCAGGCGGTCTCTCGGCTCGCGGCGCCCCGCCATGCGCCGACGACGCTGCGCCTCGGGTGCTCGGAAGGATTTCCGAGCGAATGGCTGTTTGCCGCGCTCGCAGGCTTTCGCCAGCGCCGGCCCGACGTGCACGTGGAGATCACCGGCGGCATCAGCACGGTGCTGGCCAAACAGGTGCGGCAGCGCTCGCTCGACCTGATGGTCGGAACGGTCTGCGATGCCGGAAGCGACACCGAGACACTCTGGATGGAACCGCTGGTGTGGGCCTTTTCCGAGCGGGCGCTGCTCGACCCCGACGCGCCCGCGCCACTGGCCTTTCTTTCGGAGCCCTGCCCGTTCCGCGAAGCCGCGCTCGCTTCACTGGCCGGCCACGGCGCGGCGAGCTGGCAGATCGTGCTGACCGCCCAAAGTTCTGGCGCGCTGGTGTCGGCCGCCGCCTCCGGCCTGGCCATCACCGTGCTGACGCCGTCGGGCATGCCGCCCGGCCTGCGCTCCATTCCGCCGGGAAGTTTTTTGCCGGCGCTGCCGCCGGCGCGCTTCGTGATCCAGCACGCTGAAAGCGGCAGCGCTTCCGAAGCCCTGTCGGCGCTGGCCGATGAAGTTCGCGAAGCTTGCTTTCGGTGGCGCGGAGCGCACGCTGGTGCGGTCGAGCCGCGAGTTCGCGGGGCGTGAGTCGAATCAACTAGCGGTCAAGCTATCGATCAGCCACCGTGTAGAGCCTGAAGCGACACCGCGTCTTTCCGTAGTTCACACAGCCCCAGAACGGAGTGCCGCCTTCTTTGGGCTTTCTCTCCACCATCTTTACGCCGCAGTTCACGCAGGTCGGTTTCCTGGCTGCGAAAGCAAAGTGCGCCGCTGGAAAGAACCCGGCCGCGAAGGCCAAGCTTCTTGAGGTGCGCGCAAAGGTGCGCGAACTCACCCATCGGTCGGCGGAACTGTCGTCGGTGGCGCGCTGGTGCCTCCAGGTTCGCAATGAGAAACAACTGCTGAAGCTAGTAGCTTGAGGAGAGCGCGATGCCTATTCACCACGGCATCTGGCGCGTCGGCGATCAGCCGGCGCCTTTGGTTCCCAGCCGACAACGCCCAAGTGGCGTCACACGGTCGAGCGACTCAAGGACGTATTTCCGAGGTGGGCGGAGCACCCGGGCATCTGAGCGTCGCTGGGCGGCTGGTTGCGACGCACACCGGACAAGCCACGTTGGATATGCATGAACGGCAAGTTTCGCCAGCGGCGGTCGTTCTCCTCCGTCCGTCGGCAGCCAGTCTGAAGCCGCCCTTGAGCGAAGCTCACTTCGCGGCTGGCTTCAATGAGCTCACCCCAAGGCGCCCGGCATCCGACGCCGCTCAGAAAATGAGAGGCGTCGGCCCCCGTCCCCCAATCTGCCGATTTCGTACCCCGATCTGTACCCCAACTACCATCGGACTAGGTCCAATTTCCTCGGACCAATCGGGCGTTAGAAAAGAACTTCCCAGACAAGAAAGCAAAAAAACCGGACACCTTTGAAAGTGTCCGGCTTGCATTTGGTCCCGCCGCCAGGAATCGAACCTGGATCTCAGCCTTCGGAGGGCCGAATTCTATCCGTTGAAATACAGCGAGGAATCTGGGCTCCGGCAGAACCGGAGCCGCGCATTATCGCCCATCAGGCGACGACTTCTTCAGCTTCGTTCCCAATACCCGCTGCCGAGTTCCGCGCAAAGCCGAGTCCGGCCAGGTAAACGCGGAAGGTGCGCCGACCGGTGGGCACCAGGTCGAAGGCGGCCGGGTCGAGCAGCCAGTTCTGGATCAATCCGCTGATCAGCGCGTGCAGGCCCTGCGCCGCCACGTGGCCGGGCACCGGCAGCTTGATGTGGTCGCGGCGCGCGGCCGTGCGCAGGGCTTTTTCAAAATCGGCGACGCAGGCGTTGCGCGCGTCCAGGTGGCGCTGCTGCACCGAGGCCATGTCGTGGGTGTATTCGACCTTGTGGGTGGCCACGTCGAAAACTCGGCGCACCTGGGGGTCGGTGGCCATGAGGGTCAGGGCGTGCACCATGCCCTCTTCGATCTCGCCCAGCGGGTCGTCGTTGATGCCCGCTGCCGCGGCGGCCCTGGGGCCGGCCTCCAGCGGCAGGATGACGCGCTCCATCATGGCGTTGAAGAGGTCGGCCTTGTCCTTGAAGTGCCAATAGATGGCGCCGCGCGTGGCCCCGGCCTGCTGCGCAATCTGCTGCAGCGAGGTCTGCGAGACGCCTTGCGCCTGAAACAGCAGCTCCGCAGCATCGAGCAAGCGATGCCGCGTGGCCAGTGCCTCTTCCTTCGTACGACGTGCCACCAAGTCTCCCGTTTTGTAAAGCCAAGCCCTTTCGGTATCGTGGGGCCATTGGGGTTGTCACTATACATCCATGAATGTATGTAAACTAGCGGGCTTCCCCGATGGCCCGGCTGTTTACGCTGGCTTTCTGTTCGCTTCGCGAACACGCCGTCTCCCGTCTTTGCTTCAAAGGATTCGCATGCCTCTCCTGCATGTTTCGCGTCAGTCTTCGTTCTCGCCGCGCCTCGCGATCGTGGCCGCTGCCGTGGTGTTGGCGCTCGCGGCCTGTTCCAAGGGCGATGCGCCCGCCGGACCGGGCGGCGCAGGTGGCGGCGGCGGTGCCCGGCCCGCTCCTGAAGTGGGCGTGGTGGTTGCCACGCCGACCGACGTGGGCCTGGTGACCGAGCTGCCGGGCCGCCTCGAGGCCTCCCGCGTGGCCCAGGTTCGCGCCCGCGCCTCGGGCATCCTGCTCAAGCGCGAGTTCCGCGAAGGCAGCGACGTGAAAGCCGGCCAGCTGCTGTTCCGCATCGATCCGGCACCGCTGGTGGCGGCCGCGCAGAACGCGCAGGCCACGCTGGCCCGGGCCGAAGCCAACGCCGTGCAGGCCAAGGCACTGGCCGACCGCTACAAGCCGCTGGTCGAGGCCAATGCCGTGAGCAAGCAGGAATACGCGACCGCCGTGGCCTCGCAAAAGACGGCCGAGGCCGACGTGGCCTCGGGCCGCGCCGCGGTGCAGACCGCCAAGATCAACCTGGGCTATGCCGACGTGACCTCCCCCATCGCGGGCCGCATCGGCCGTGCGCTGGTGACCGAAGGCGCGCTGGTGGGCCAGGGCGACGCGACCGAGCTGGCCGTGGTGCAGCAGATCAACCCGATGTACGTGAACTTCACGCAATCGGCGTCCGACGTGCTGAAGCTACGCCGCGCGCTGGCAGCGGGCCAATACAAACGGGCCAACGGCGAAGAAGCCGCCAGCGTGACGGTGGTGCTGGAAGACGGCACCGAGTACGCGCTGCCCGGCAAGCTGCTGTTCTCCGACCTGACGGTGGATTCGACCACCGGCCAGGTCACGCTGCGCGCCGAGGTGCCCAACCCCAAGGGCGAGCTGCTGCCCGGCCTGTATGTGCGGGTGCGGCTGGAGCAGGCGCAGGCCAGCAACGCGATTGCGATTCCCCAGCAGGCCGTGACGCGCACCCAGCAGGGTGACACGGTGTCGGTGGTGGGTGCCGACGGCAAGATCAGCCCGCGCACGGTGAAGATCAGCGCCGCCAAGGACAACCAGTGGGTGGTGCTCGATGGCCTGAAGGCCGGCGAGCAGGTGATGGTCGACGGCTTCCAGAAGCTGCAGATGATGCCGCCCGGCACGCCCGTGAAGGCAGTACCTTGGAAGAAGCCGACGCCGAATGGCGCGGCACAACCGGCAGCGCAGGCGGCCTCCGCCCCGGCGGCGGCAGCCAGCGGTCCGGCGCCTGCCACGGCCGAGAAGAAGTAATCAGGAGCGCGCCCGCATGGCCAAATTCTTTATCGACCGACCGATCTTCGCCTGGGTGATTGCGCTGTTCATCCTGGTGATGGGCGGCGTCGCCATCACCCAGCTGCCGATCTCGCAGTACCCGCCGGTGGCACCACCGGCCATCGTGATCAACGTCGCCTACCCCGGCGCCTCGGCCCAGACTCTGGAGGACAGCGTGCTGTCCGTCGTCGAGCGCGAGATGAACGGCTCGCCGGGCCTCATCTATATGGAATCGGTGGCCCAGGCCGACGGCACGGGCACCATCACCATCAGCTTCCAGGCCGGCACCAACCCCGACCTGGCGCAGGTGGATGTGCAGAACCGGCTCTCGCGCGCCACGCCGCGCCTGCCGGCGGCCGTGACGCAGCAGGGCGTGCGCGTGGACAAGGCGCGCAACAACTTCCTGCTGTTCGCGATGCTGTCTTCGGACAACCCGGACTTCCCCCCGGTGGCGCTCGGCGACTATGCCGCGCGCAACATCGTGCCCGAGCTGCAGCGCGTGGTGGGCGTGGGCCAGGCCCAGCTGTTCGGCACCGAGAACGCCATGCGCATCTGGGTCGATCCGGCCAAGCTGCAGGGCTTCAACCTGTCGGCCACCGACGTGAACAACGCCATTCGCGCGCAGAACGCCCAGGTGTCCTCGGGCTCCATCGGCGACCTGCCCAACATCCCCGGCCAGGCCATTGCGGCCACGGTGGTGGTGAACGGCCAGCTCGCCAATGTGGAGCAGTTCAAGAACATCATTCTGCGGGCCAACACCGACGGCTCGGCCGTGCGGCTGAAAGACGTGGCGCGGGTCGAGCTTGGCGGGCAGTCTTATGCCACCTCGGCACGCCTGAATGGCGTGCCCGCGGTCGGCATTGGCGTGCAGCCCACGCCCAATGGCAACGCGCTTCAATCGGCCAAGGCGATCCGCGCCAAGATGACCGAGCTCGAGCGCTTCTTCCCGCAGGGCGTGAAGTGGACCATTCCGTACGACAGCTCGCGCTTCGTGCAGATCTCCATCACCGAAGTGGTCAAGACGCTGCTCGAAGCCGTGGCGCTGGTGTTCGTGGTGATGTTCCTGTTCCTGCAGAACTGGCGCTACACGATCATCCCGACCATCGTGGTGCCCATTGCGCTCTTGGGCACGTTCGCTTCGCTGCTCGCGCTGGGCTTCTCGATCAACGTGCTGACCATGTTCGGCATGGTGCTGGTGATCGGTATCGTGGTGGACGACGCCATCGTGGTGGTCGAGAACGTCGAGCGCATCATGAGCGAAGAGGGGCTCTCGCCGCTCGAAGCCACGCGCAAGGCCATGAAGCAGATCTCGGGCGCCATCATCGGCGTGACCGTGGTGCTGATCTCGGTGTTCGTGCCGCTGGCGTTCTTTGCGGGCTCGACCGGCAACATCTACCGCCAGTTCTCGGCGGTGATGGTGACCTCGATCGCCTTCTCGGCCTTCATGGCGCTGTCGCTCACGCCTGCCCTGTGCGCCACGCTGCTCAAGCCCGTAGAAGCCGGCCACCACCACGAAAAGACCGGCTTCTTCGGCTGGTTCAACCGCGGCTTCACGCGCACCGCCAAGGGCTATGAAGGCCTGGTCGCGCGCATCCTGCGCCGCGCCGCGCGCTACCTGATCATCTACGTGGCGATCATCGGCGCGGTGGTGTTCACCTACATGCGCCTGCCAAGCTCGTTCCTGCCGGCGGAAGACCAGGGCAACATCATCGTGAACGTGCAGTTGCCCCCGGGCGCCACGCAGGAGCGATCGCTGGCGGTCATGCAGCAGGTCGAGAACTTCATCCTGAAGCAGCCCGAAGTGCAGAGCATGGTGGGCGTCATGGGCTTCAGCTTCTCGGGCCAGGGCCAGAACGCGGGCCTTGCCTTCGTGACGCTGAAGGACTGGGAAGAACGCAAGGACCCGGCCCACTCGGCCAGCGCCCTTGCGGGCCGCGCCTTCGGTGCGCTCTCGGGCATCCGCGACGCCTTCATCTACCCGCTGAGTCCGCCGCCCATTCCTGAACTGGGCAATGCCAGCGGCTTCAGCTTCCGCCTGCAGGACCGCTCGGGCGCGGGCCACGAGGCGCTCATCAATGCGCGCAACCAGCTGCTGGGCATGGCCGGGCAGAGCAAGATCCTGTCGCAGGTGCGCCCCGACGGCCTGGAAGACGCGCCGCAGCTGCAGATCGACATCGACCGCGACAAGGCGAACGCCCTGGGCGTGACCTTCGACGCGATCAACGCCACGCTGTCGACCGGCCTGGGTTCGAGCTACATCAACGACTTTCCGAACCGCGGCCGCCTGCAGCGCGTGGTGGTGCAGGCCGATGCGCCGGCGCGCATGCAGCCGGACGACCTGCTGAAGCTGAACGCCAGCAACACGCAGGGCCAGCCGGTGCCGCTGTCGGCCTTTGCCACCACCAAGTGGGTCAAGGGCGCCACGCAGACGGTGCGCTACAACGGCTATCCCGCGATCCGCATCAGCGGCGACGCCGCCGCGGGCTTCAGCACGGGCGCCGCCATGGCCGAGATGGAAAAGCTCGCCGCCCAGCTGCCGCAGGGCTTCGGCTTCGAATGGACGGGCCAGTCGCGCGAAGAAAAGCTGGCGGGTTCGCAGGCCATCGTGCTGTACGGCTTCGCGATCCTGGCGGTGTTCCTGTGCCTGGCCGCGCTGTACGAGAGCTGGTCGATCCCGCTGTCGGTGATCCTGGTGGTGCCGCTGGGCGTGCTGGGCGTGCTGCTGGCGACGATGCTGCGCGCCTACTCGAACGACGTGTACTTCCAGGTGGGGCTGATCACCATCATCGGCCTCTCGGCGAAGAACGCGATCCTGATCATCGAGTTCGCGAAGGACCTGCAGGCGCAGGGCAAGGGCATCATCGAATCGGCCCTGGCCGCGGCCCACCTGCGGTTCCGGCCAATCGTCATGACCTCGCTGGCCTTCGGCCTCGGCGTGGTGCCGCTGGTGCTCGCCTCGGGCGCCGGCTCCGCCAGCCAGCGCGCCATCGGCACGGGTGTGCTCGGCGGCATGGTGACGGGCACGGCGCTGGCCGTGATCTTCGTGCCGGTGTTCTTCGTGGTGGTGCGCAGCCTGTTCAAGGGCAGTGCACGCCAGCATGAAGCTGACAAGCGGCATGCAGAAGCTGCCGGCATCACGGAGGAAAAAGCACATGACTAAGAAACTGATTCCCACAGCCCTGGCCGCGGCAATGCTGCTGGCCGGCTGCTCGCTGATTCCGACCTACGAGCGCCCCGCGGCGCCGGTGCCGACCACCTTTCCGGGCGATCCGGTGCAGCCGGCTGGCCAGGCCGCGGCGGCCGTGCCGTGGGAAGACTTCTTTACCGATCCGCGCCTGAATGGATTGATCCGCACCGCGCTCGAGAACAACCGCGACCTGCGGGTCTCGGTGCTCAACATCGAGCAGGCGCGCGCGCAGTTCCAGATCCAGCGCTCGTCGCTGTTCCCGGCGGTCGGCCTCACGGGCAGCGGATCGCGCTCCAGCCCCAACCCCTACCAGGCCTTCGACAGCAGCGTGGGCAGCGTGTCGTCCCAGTACAGCGTCAACCTGGGCGTCACCGCCTGGGAGATCGACTTCTTCGGCCGCATCCGCGCACTGAAGGACCAGGCGCTGGCGCAATACCTGGCCACCGAGGAATCGCGCAAGGCCGCGCAGGTGAGCCTGATCGCGGCGGTTGCCACCGGCTGGCTCACGCTGATTGCCGACGACGAACTGCTCGAACTCACGCGCCAGACCCTGGTCACGCGCGAAGAATCGGTGCGCCTGACCAAGATGCGCTTCGACAACGGCGTTTCGTCCGAGCTCGACTTCCAGGCCGCCAACTCGCTCGCCGAAACCGCGCGCGCCTCTTATGCGCAGCAGCAGCGCACGCGCATGCAGGACGAGAACGCGCTCGCCCTGCTGCTGGGCGCGCCGGTTCCCGCCGACGCCACCGCGGGCGGCATCAAGGGGCTGGACAGCGTCAAGCCGATGCCCGACGTGCCGGCCGGCCTGCCCTCCGACCTGCTGGCCGAGCGGCCCGACATCCGCGCCGCCGAGCAGCAGCTGATCGCGGCCAACGCCAACATCGGCGCGGCGCGCGCCAACTTCTTCCCGCGCGTGTCGCTGACCACGACGCTCGGCACCGCGAGCAGCGAGTTCTCGGGCCTGTTCGACAGCGGCTCCAAGGCCTGGTCGTTCGCGCCCTCGGTCACGCTGCCGATCTTCGACGCGGGCCGCAACAGGGCCACGCTCGACTCGGCCAAGGCCGGGCGCGAAATTGCCGTGGCGCAATACGAGAAGTCGATCCAGACCGCGTTCCGCGAAGTGGCGGATGCCCTGGCCGGCCGCGCCACGCTGGGCGAGCAGGTGCGTGCGCAGCGCGCGCAGGCCGATGCCGAGGCCGTGCGCTTCCGGCTCTCCGACATGCGCTACCGCAACGGCATCGCGAGCGCGCTGGACCTGCTCGATGCGCAGCGTTCGCTCTACACGGCGCAGCAATCGGCCGTCACCACGCGGCTCCTGCAGCTGCAGAACCAGGTCACGCTCTACAAGACACTGGGTGGCGGCTGGGCGAAGGCTGGTTGACGCCCCCCGAAGCGCCTTCGGCGCCCTCCCCCACCGGGGGGCGCACCCGGCGGGCCGGCAAAGCCGGTTCCGCGGGTGCACTGGGCTGAGCTCGTTGCATCGAAGCATCGCGGAGAGGCCTTCCGTCCTTTGGGCGGAGGGCCTCTCTATAATCGCCGGTTGATTCGAAAAAGCCCCCCGACGAGCCCCCGTTATTGAGGACGCCAATGAGCGCAGACCCGCATTACCAGGCCACAGAAGACGCCCACTCCGGCCCGATCAAGAACCCGAGGCAACTGCTGCTCGCGGTATTTTTCTCCTTCGTTGTACCCATCCTGATCATCGTCGGCCTCGTGGCCTATGTGGTTTCGGACACCAAGCCCGCGGGCACCGCCCAGGGCGACAACATGGCGCTCTACGGCGTCTCCAAGGATGCGCGCGACCGCGAAGTGGCCGAGCGGCTCAAGAAGGTCGGTGCCATCGAGATCCGCGATGCCAACCGCCCGCTCGCAGCCGGCGACGCCGTTTTCAAGGCGCAGTGCGCGGCTTGCCACGGCGCGCCCGGTATTCCCGGCGCACCCCACCTGAACGACGCCGCGGCCTGGGGCCCCCGCATCGGCCAAGGCTACGAGACGCTGCTCGACCATGCGCTGCATGGCAAGGGCGCCATGCCGGCCCAGGGCGGTGGCGACTTCGAAGACCTCGAAATCGGCCGTGCCGTGGTCTATATGGCCAACGCCGGCGGCGCCAAGTTCCCGGTGCCCGACCGTCCCGCGGCGGCAGCGGCTCCCGCCAACGGCGCTGCCTCGGCAGCCGCACCCGCGGCCAGCGCAAGCAAGTAAGCGCATCACCGCCCATGAAAAAGCCGGCTTCGAGCCGGCTTTTTCATGGGCGCCGCAAGGGGCGACCGCTATTTCGATAGCGCGGCAAGGCGGCGCGCCGCCGGGCTCAGCACATGGCCGAAGCGCTGCGGCAAGTCGCCCGCGTGCACCGCCTCGGGCGTCCACAGGCCCTGCTCCACGGCTTCGGCCGCAAGGCCCACGTCCTGCGTATGGACCAGCCCGAGCCCGAGCGGCGTGGCAAGGTAGAGGCGGCCCTGCTCGTCGAGCAGGCACGCCGTGATGCTGTCGACCGGCTGCCCCGTGTGGGCCGTGACGGCAAAGCCCTTCTCGTCGGCAACGCGCCAGACGAAAGGCGCGGCCTCCAGCTCGACGTAGACACGCTGCGGCCCATTCTGGAAGAACCACTGGCCTTCCCCGTCATGGTCGTAATTGCGCTGGATGAAGTCGATCAGCTTCTCGTGCCGCAGCATCGACCCCTTCTCTGCCGGGAAGGGCCCCAGGGCCTGCGTGCGGTCGTCGCGCATGTACCAGTTGCCGCGCGCGTCCAGGCCAAGCCAGCCGTAGCAGTGCGGCACGTTGGGCCACTTGGCGAGCGCCTGTTTAACGATGTCGTCCATGAAAGCTATTGTGCTCGCCCGCGCGCGGAATGGGGGCTGCAAACTGGCTGAGCCAGCCGCCCACCCGCTCCGGCATGCCGCGCACGTGCCCCGGCGGCACCCCCAGCGGAAACCCCACGTGGCCGCCGTGCGCGGGTTGCCACAGCGTGACGCACGGGCCGACCTCGCCGGGGCCGGGCAGGCTGCTGGCCGGAATGAACGGATCGTTGAGCGCATTCACCACCAGCGTGGGCACGCGGATCGCACGGAGGTGCGGCTTGGACGAACCCCGCGCCCAGTAGTCGTCGGTGTTGCGAAAGCCGTGCAGCGGCGCGGTGAACACGTCGTCGAAGGCATAGAGATCCCGCGCCGCAAGCAGCCGCTCGCGGTCGAACAGCCCGGGAAACTGCGCCAGCTTGGCCAGCGCCTTGGGCTTCATGGTCGAGAGGAACATGCGCGTGTAGACCAGCCGGTTGAAGCCGCGGCCGATGGCCTCGCCGCCGGCCGTCAGATCGACCGGCGCAGACACCGAAGCCACCGCATTGACCGAGGCGCGGGCCGTCTCGCCGGCCTCGCAGGCCCAGCGCAGCAGCGCGTTGCCGCCGAGCGAGACGCCCGCCGCCAGCACCGGGCCGCCGCCGCGCAGCACATGCTGGCCGTGCATGCGCCGCAGGATCCAGTCGATCTCTTCGTAGTCGCCCGAGTGGTAGGCGCGCGGCGCCAGGTTCATCTCGCCGCTGCAGCCCCTGAAATGCGGCACCGCGAAGGCCATCCCGCGCGCGGCCGCAAAGGCGGCGAACGCCTCCGCGTAGTGGCTGCGGGAAGAGCCCTCCAGCCCGTGGAACAGCACCAGCAGCGGCTGCGGGCCGGGCAAGGCCGCATCGACGAAATCCACATCGATGAAGTCGCCGTCGGGCGCGGTCCAGCGCTCACGGCGGTACGAGGGCGCCGCCCCGTCGAAGCGGCGGGCATACAGCGCCGGCCAGATGGTCTGCAGGTTGCCGCCGGGCAGCCAGCGGGGCGCCATGTAGCCCATGGCCGAATTCATGGAGGGTGAAGGGGGCGCTTCGGCGGGCATCGGTCAGTGCAGGGTCTGCGGTGGATCGTTCGAGTCGCTGGGCTCCCGCGCGCTGCCGGGGCTTGCATGGTGGGCCACCAGGCGCCAGCCTTCCACGGTCTTGTGATAGACGTTGGTGGCCAGCACGAAGGCGTGCTTGGGCCCTTCGGCGGTGAGCACCTCGATGCGTTCGAGCACGTTGTGCACGGCGCTCGCGAGCGATTCGATCTTGCGCACGCGCGCCGGCGTCGCATGGATGGCGCCGTTGCCGAACATCTGCTCGAAAGCCGCGCGGATGGCCGTGGCCCCGACCAGCCGCGGCCCGCCCGGATGGACGCAGAACACCTCGTCCTCGTCGGCCCAGCAGGCCATCAGTGCGTCGATATCGCCGCGCTGCAGCGCTTCATAGAAGGCCGCTTCGATGTCATCGGCAGTGCCGCCGATGGCCGCGGCGGCGCGGAGTGGGGTCTTGGGCATGGCGTGATTCTGCCGCGCGATCCGTGACTCGGACGCTGCACTGCTTTGGTCCGGCATGCACCGCACTGCCGCAACAGCGGCGGTTCGCTTGCTCCACTTTGGACCAAATGGTCAAACAAATACATATGAAAACATTCAAGCTGTTGATTTCAAACAACTTTTTGCATTGGCACGGGCCATGCATAGGGCTCTGCGATCTCGCAACAGGAGCTTCTGCATGAACGTCGGCATCTTCATTCCCATTGGCAACAACGGCTGGCTGCTCTCCGAAAACGCGCCGCAGTACAAGCCGAGTTTCGAACTCAACAAGGAGATCACGCTGACAGCCGAGCGCTACGGCGTGGACTTCGTGCTGTCGATGATCAAGCTGCGCGGCTTCGGCGGCAAGACCGAGTTCTGGGACCACAACCTCGAATCGTTCACGCTCATGGCCGGGCTCGCGGCCGTGACCACCAGGATCAAGCTCTTTGCCACCGCCGCCTCGCTGGTGATGCCGCCGGCCATCGTTGCGCGCATGGCGTCGACCATCGATTCGATCTCCAACGGCCGCTTCGGCCTCAATCTCGTCACCGGCTGGCAGCGGCCCGAGTATTCGCAGATGGGCATGTGGCCAGGGGACCAGTTCTTCGGCACGCGCTACCAGTACCTCTCCGAATACATCCAGGTGCTGCGCGACCTTTGGGGCACCGGCCGGTCGGATTTCAAGGGCGCGCATTTCCAGATGGACGACTGCCGCCTGAGCCCGCAACCGAAGGCCGACATGAAGGTGATCTGCGCGGGCCAGAGCGATGCCGGCATGGACTTCTCCGCCAGGTACGCCGACTACAACTTCTGCTTCGGCAAGGGCGTGAACACGCCCAAGGCCTTCGCGCCCGCGGCCGAAAAGCTCATCGAGGCCACCCGCAAGACCGGCCGCCACGTCACCACCTACGTGCTGGTGATGGTGATCGCCGACGAAACCGACGATGCCGCGCGCGCCAAGTGGGAGCACTACAAGGCCGGGGCCGACCACGAGGCCATTGCCTGGCTGGGGCAGCAGGGCGCGGCCGACACCAAGTCGGGCGCCGACACCAACGTGCGCCAGATGGCCGACCCGACCTCGGCCGTGAACATCAACATGGGCACGCTGGTCGGCTCCTACGCCACCGTGGCGGGCCTGCTCGACGAAATGGCCGAGGTGCCGGGCACCGAAGGCGTGCTGCTCACTTTCGACGATTTCCTGCAGGGCGTGCAGGCCTTCGGCGAGCGCATACAGCCGCTGATGAAAAGCCGCGCGCATGTGCGCAGCCCCGTGCCCTCGCAGGCCGAACCCGAGCGCCTTGCGGCCTGAGAGGAGACGCGCATGGCCACGCCCGCACGCAACACCACGCTCACCTCGACCACGCCCGTCGGTGCCCCGCGCCTGCCCGGCGCACCCGCGCCGCTGGTGCTGCCCGCGCGGCCCGAACCGCTGGCGCTGCATGCCACCGATTCGGCGCTCGTCGTCGTCGACATGCAGAACGCCTATGCATCGATCGGCGGCTACGTCGACTCGGCGGGCTTCGACATTTCAGGCGCGCAGGGCACCATCGCCAACATCGCGCGCACCATTGCGGCGGCGCGCGCGGCCGGCATGCTGGTCGTGTTTCTGCAGAACGGATGGGACGCCGCCTACGTCGAAGCGGGCGGCCCGGGCTCGCCCAACTGGCACAAGTCGAACGCGCTCAAGACCATGCGCGCCAGGCCCGAGCTGCAGGGCAAGTTCCTCGCCAAGGGCGGCTGGGACTACGAGCTCATTGCCCAGATGAAGCCGCAGCCCGGCGACATCGTGGTGCCCAAGACGCGCTACAGCGGCTTCTTCAACAGCACGCTCGACAGCACCCTGCGCTCGCGGGGCATCCGCCACCTGGTGTTCACTGGCATCGCGACCAACGTGTGCGTCGAATCGACCCTGCGCGATGCGTTCCACCTCGAATATTTCGCCGTGATGCTCGAAGACGCGACGCACGAACTCGGCGGTGCGGCCATACAGAAAGCGTCGGTCTACAACGTCGAGACCTTCTTCGGCTGGGTCTCCACGGTGGACCAGTTCTGCGGCACCTTCGCGCCGGCAGCCGTTGCCCAGTCTGCCCCGGCCGAAGCGGCCATTGCCTGATTTTTTCAAAGGAGCCCACCGCCATGCCCAAGCAAGCCATCATCCCGGCCGGAACCACCACGCCGATCGCCCCGTTCGTGCCCGGCACCATGGCCGACGGCATCGTCTACGTGTCGGGCACGCTGCCCTTCGACAAGGACAACAACGTGGTCCACGTGGGCGATGCTTCCGCGCAGACGCGCCACGTGCTCGAGACGATCCAGCGCGTGATCGCGACCGCCGGCGGCACCATGGACGACGTGACCTTCAACATGATCATGATCAAGGACTGGGCCGACTACGCGAAGGTCAACACGGTGTACGCCGAGTTCTTTCCGGGCACCAAGCCCGCGCGCTACTGCATCCAGTGCGGCCTGGTCAAGCCCGATGCGCTGGTCGAGATCGCCTCGATCGCCCACGTGGGCAACAAGGCCTGAACATGCCGCCGCTGCACTACGAAGTGCATGGGCCGGCCGAGGGCGAGGCGGTGCTGCTGTCGTCGGGGCTCGGCGGTTCGGCCACCTTCTGGCAACCGCAGCTTGGCGCGCTCGTCGAAGCGGGCCATCGCGTGATTGCGTACGACCAGCGCGGAACGGGCCGCAGCCCCGCGGCGCTGGACGCGGGCTACGCCATTGCCGACATGGCGCGCGACGTGGTGCGGATCCTCGACGCCACATCGACGCCGCGCTGCCACCTGGTGGGCCATGCGCTGGGCGGGCTCGTCGGCCTGCAGCTGGCGCTCGACGAGCCCTCGCGCGTGGCCAGCCTGGTGCTCGTCAATGCGTGGTCGAAGCCCAATCCGCATTCGGCGCGCTGCTTCGACGCGCGGCTCGCGCTGCTCGATGCCTGCGGCCCACGCGCGTATGTCGAAGCGCAGCCGATCTTCCTGTACCCCGCGGCCTGGTGCGCGGAACACGCGCAGCGCGTGGCCGACGAGGTCGACCATGCCTTTGCGCACTTTCCGGGCGAAGCCAACATGCGTGCGCGCATTGCCGCATTGCGCGCCTTCGATATCGACGCGCGCCTCGGCGACATCACCATGCCCACGCTGGTGGCCGCCGCCATGGACGACGGCCTGGTGCCGTGGACCTGTTCGCAGCGCCTGGCCGACGGCCTGCACGACGTCACGCTCCACTTCATGCCGCATGGCGGCCATGCGCACAGCGTGACCGAGGCCGAGGCCTTCAACCGCAGCCTGCTCGACTTTCTTTCCCGGGTCAGCGCACCCGGCGTTCTCGCATGACCATCACCTCCACCCTCGACAACGCCGCACTGGCGCTTCTTTTTACCGAAGCGCGCAGCCACAACGGCTGGACCACCGAACCCGTCACCGACGCGCAGATCCGGCAGATCTACGCGCTCGCCTGCATGGGGCCGACCTCGGCCAACTGCTCGCCCGCGCGCTTCGTGTTCGTTCGCACGCCCGCAGGCAAGCAGCGCCTGGCGCCCGCGCTTTCCAAGGGCAACCTCGACAAGACCATGGCGGCGCCGGTCACGGTGATTGCGGCGTGGGACCGCAAGTTCTACGACAAGCTGCCCACGCTGTTTCCGCATGCCGACGCGCGCAGCTGGTTCACCGGCAGCCCCGAGGCCGCGCACGAAACCGCCTTTCGCAACGCCAGCCTGCAGGCAGGCTACCTGCTGCTCGCCGCACGCGCCGTGGGGCTCGACGCCGGGCCGATGTCGGGCTTCGACAAGGCCAAGGTCGATGCCGCGTTTTTCGAGGGCACCGACTGGACCACCAACTTCCTGATCAACCTCGGGCACGGCGATACGGCCAAGGTGTTCGGCCGCCTGCCGCGGCTGGCCTTCGACGACGCCTGCCTTCTCGCCTGAAGCCCACGGGAGTTCCTCCTCATGCTGCTGAACGCAATGGCTTCCAACGTCACCCCGGGCGGCGCACCGCACGCGCTGCCGAAGGCCGATTACCGCAACGCCATGGCACGGCTGGGTGCGGCCGTCAACATCATCACCACCGATGGCCCGGCCGGCCGTGCAGGGTTCACGGCCTCGGCCGTGTGCAGCGTGACCGACGAGCCGCCGATGCTGCTGGTGTGCCTGAACCGCTCGGCCTCGGTGTACCCCGCGTTCACCGCCAACGGCGTGCTCTGCGTGAACGTGCTCGCGGCAGGGCACCAGGCGCTCTCGGGCCTGTTCGGCGGCAAGACGCCGATGGACGAGCGCTTTGCCGCCGGCCGCTGGAGCCGCAAGGCCACCGGCTCGCCGGTGCTCGACGACGCCGCGGCCTCGTTCGACTGCCGCGTGGTGCGCGCCACCAGCGCGGGCACGCACGACGTGCTGTTCTGCGAAGCGCTGGCGATCGCCATCGGCGGTGCGGCGCAGAGCCTCATCTATTTCGACCGGCGCTATCACGAGATCGCCACGCCGCCGCACTGACCTGGTCTTTTCCCCTCTCCCGGAGGGAGAGGGAGCAAGTCCTACCGCGGCATGATCCCCTGCAGCACGATGCGCTGCACGTTCTCCACCGTCTGCTCGAAGAAGGCCGCGTCTTCCAGCGTATGGCCTGTCAGCGCCTGCACCTGCACGCCGAAATCCGCATAGTGCTGCGTGATGGCCCAGAGCGCGAAGACCAGGTGGTGCGGATCGACCGGCGCGAGTTTGCCGGCCTCGATCCATGAACGGATGACCTCCGACTTGCGCTCCACCAGCGTGCGCAGTTCGCGGTCGAGTTCGTCGCGCAAGAGCGGCGCGCCCTGGATCATTTCGAGGCAGAACAGGCGCGACGCATCCGGCCGGTCGCGCGAGATCACGAGCTTGCGGCGGATGTAGCCGCCGATGGCTTCGCCCGGGTCTTGCTCGGCGCTGAATCCGCGCAGCGGCTCCAGCCACAGTTCGAGCAGGTCGCGCAGCACGTTGACGTACAGCTCCTCCTTGTTCGCGAAGTAGTAGAGCAGATTGCTCTTGGACACATCGGCGCGCGCCGCCACCTGGTCGATCGACGTGCCGTGCAGACCGAAGCGCGAGAACAGGCCCAGCGCGGCACCGAGGATGGCGCTGCGCTTGTCCTCGATCTGGCGCAGCCTGCGGCTCACCGCGGACGCGCTGCGCACGACGGGTTTCGCGCGCTTGCGCGCCGGGCTTTTTGTGCTGCTGGCTGCGGCCAGCGCCTTGGTCTTCGGCATCTTCCCTCGCTTCATCGATTACGGACTCTTTCAACGCGCACCACTGTAAGGCCGCGGTGCATCGCGTTGCGCCAAGCCGGCCTTTGAAGCCTCTGCGCGCGCACCATGCTGACGCGGCAGATGCGTTTTGTCCATTTGGTCCAACTGGCACAGACGTTGCATGGCGAAAGGCATGCCAAGCACGAGGACCGACACATGACAACACTGCTGTCCGTACCCATCATCGATCTCGCGCCCTACTTTGCGGGCACGCCCGAAGGCAAGGCCGAGGTCGCGACAAAGGTCGACGAGGCTTGCCGCAGCATCGGCTTCCTCGTCATCACGAACCACGGCATTCCAGCCGAGCTGATCGCGCGCGTGTCGCAGCTCTCGCGCCAGTTCTTCGACATGCCGCTGGCCGAGAAGCGCAAGGTCGATCGTCCGCGCCAGGACGCGGTGCGCGGCTACAGCGCCGTCGGCGAAGAAGGGCTTTCCTACAGCCTGGAAGAGGCCGCCCCCGGCGACCTGAAGGAATCGTTTTCGATCGGCCCTTCGAACGTGCCGGACGACGACTACCACCGCGGCCCCGCCGCCGGCCCGCACTTCGAGCCCAACAGCTGGCCGCCCATCGGCGGATTCCGCGAAGCGTACGAGAACTACTTCGAGGCCATGAGCGATCTCTCGCGCTCGCTGATGCGCATCTTCGCGCTTGGGCTTTCGCTGCCCGAGCTGTTCTTCGACGACAAGATCGACAGGCACATCAGCATGTTCCGCGTGCTGAGCTATCCCCCGCAGCGCGAAGCGCCGCTGCCGGGCCAGCTGCGCGCCGGTGCGCACAGCGACTACGGCAGCCTCACCATCGTGCTGCCCGACGACAAGGGCCTGCAGGTGTTCAACAAGGCGGGCCAATGGGTCGACGTGCCGCAGGTGGAAGGCGGCCTGGTCGTCAACATTGCCGACCTGATGATGCAGTGGACCAACGACCAGTGGGTGTCCACGCTGCACCGCGTGGTCAACCCGCCCTTCGAGGTGGCGAGCACCAACAGGCGCCAGTCGCTGGTGTTCTTTCACCAGCCCAACTACGACGCGATGGTCGCGTGCCTGCCGAGCTGCCTTGCGCCGGGCGAGCAGCCGAAGTACGCGCCCATTTCGTCGGGCGACCACCTCACGTCGAAGTTCGTCAAGCAGACCACATTCGGCGGCACCAAGGCCGTGGCCTGAGCATGGCGCATCTCTCCTACGTCAACGTCTTTGCGAAAGACGTGGTCGCGCTCAGCGGCTTCTACCAGCGCGTGTTCGGCTTCGCCGAGATCGAGGCGATCCGCTCGCCGATATTCCGCGGGCTGGACACCGGCAAGTCGAGCCTGGGCTTCAACGCGCTCGACGCCTACGAGCTGCTGCACCTGGCCGAGTTCTCCGACACACGCGGCGTGAAGTTCCTGCTGAACATCGACGTCGACAGCAAGGACGAAGTCGACCGCATGGTGCCGGTCGCGCTCGAGGCCGGCGCCACGCTGGTGAAGCCGCCCTACGTCACCTACTACAACTGGTACCAGTCGGTGCTGCTCGATCCCGAGGGCAATGTGTTCCGCATCAACTTCATGATGTGACGGCACGCGGCACGCCCCGCTCCCTTCATCACTCTTCTTCCTTGACTTGCTCCCCACGAAAGGTCGTTCCATGTTGCGCACTTCCCCCCACGGCTTCACCTTCGGCCTTGCCCTGGCGCTCGCAGCCGGCGGCGCGACGTTCGCGCTGCCCGCCATGGCGGCCGACGGCTTCACGCTGAAGGACAAGCCGAAGATCGCGATGCTCTATTTCGGCCCGAAGAACGACGGCGGGTGGACGCAGGCCTTCGACGAGGCACGGGCCAAGGTCGAGAAGGAAATCGGCCAGAAGATCCAGTTCGTCGAGAACGTGCCCGAAGACGCCTCGGCCATCAAGCCCGCGGCCGAGAAGTTCATCCAGCGCGGCGCCAACATCGTGATCGGCACGGCCTTCGGCTACTCCGACAGCTTCAAGGACCTGGCCGCCAAGTACCCTGGCGTGGCTTTTCTCAACGGCTCGGGCACCACCAACGGAAGCAACCTCGAATCGTTCTATGGCCGCACCTACGAGAGCCAGTACCTCTGCGGCATGGCCGCGGGCGCGGCGTCGAAGACCGGCAAGCTCGGCTTCGTCGCGGCCAACCCCTTCGGCGTGGTGAACTGGACCGTCAACGCCTTCGCGCTGGGCGCGCAGAAGATGAACCCCAACGCCACGGTCAACGTGATCTATACCGGCGCGTGGAACGACCCGGTCAAGGAACGCGCCGCCGCCGCTGCGCTGATCGACCAGGGCGCTGACGTGATCGGCCAGCACGTGGACAGCCCCACGCCGCAGATCGTGGCGCAGGAGCGTGGCGTGTACGGCACCGGCCACCACCGCGACCTGCGTCAGTTCGCGCCCAAGGCCACGCTGTGCTCGTCGGTGTGGGTGTGGGACCGCTTCCTGACACCCGAGCTCAAGAAGATCATGGCCGGCAACTGGAAGCCCGCGCCCTATGGCGCCTTCATCGAGATGAAGGACGGCGGCACCGACATCGCGGGCTTCGGCCCCGCGGTGCCCAAGGACAAGGCCGCGCAGATCACCGCCGAGCGCGACGCCATCATGAAGGGCAAGCAGGTGTACGCGGGCCCGCTCGCCGACCGCGACGGCAAGGAGCGCGTGGCCAAGGGCGCGGTGCTGTCGGACGCCGACCTCTGGAAGATGGACTGGTTCGTCAAGGGCGTGGTCACTCAGAAGTAAGAAGCAGGCAGGCAGCCAGTGTCCAACGCGCTCGAGCTCACCGGCATCCGCAAGTCCTTCGACGGCTTTGCGGCGCTGACCGACGCGCACTTTGCTGCGCGCTGGGGCGAAGTGCACGCACTGCTGGGCGAGAACGGCGCGGGCAAGTCTTCGCTGATGAACATCGCGGCCGGGCTCTACGCGCCAGAGGCCGGCCAGCTGCTGGTCGACGACAACCTGGTGCGCTTTGCCGGACCGGCCGATGCGGCCAGGCACCGCATCGGCATGGTCCACCAGCATTTCAAGCTGGTGCGGCCTTTCACGGTGGCACAGAACATCTTGCTCACCGCACCGCCGCCGGCCGAGTTCCAGAGCCACGGGGAACGCCTGCGCGAGATCTCGCGCGACATCCGCAACAAGGCCTCGGAGCTGGGCTTCGAGATCGATCCCGCCAAGCGCATCGATGCGCTCTCGATTGCCGAGCAGCAGCGGGTCGAGATTCTCAAGGTGCTGCTCGCGGGTGCGCGCATCCTGATCCTCGATGAGCCGACCGCGGTGCTCACCGACCAGGAAGCCGCGCGCCTGTTGCAGACGGTGCGGGGGCTCGCGCGCGCCGGCTCCGCCGTGGTGCTGGTCACGCACAAGATGGCCGACGTGAAGACCTACGCCGACCGCGTGACGGTGATGCGCGGCGGCCGCACGGTGGCCACGCTGGAGCCGGGTGCCACCTCGGTGGCCGAGCTCGTGAAGCTCACGGTGGGCGAATCGATTGCCGCTCAAGGCTTTCAGGCGGCGAAGTCCCCGCGCAGCCCGGTGCGGCTCACGGTGCGCGGCCTGCGCTCGGCGGCATCGCCTCAAGGCCGCCGAGTGCTCGACGGAGTCGACCTGCAACTCCATGCGGGCGAAATCTATGGCCTGGCCGGTGTCGGCGGCAATGGGCAGGGCGAGCTGGCCGACGCCATCATGGGCCTGCCCGACGCCGGCGGCGCGCTTGAAGGCGAGATCCATCTCGAAGGCCACGGCGATCTCAAGGCCATGGGCGCGCCGGAACGCCGCAACGTGGGCATTGCCGCGATTCCGGCCGATCGCTACGGGCTGGCGCTCGCGGGCAGCCTTTCGGTGGCCGAGAACTACGCCATCGGCCGCGTGCACACGGGGCGCTACGGTCCCGCCTGGCATCTGCGGCGCGGCCGTATCCAGGACGACACGCGGGAAGCAGTGCGCGCCTTCGACGTGCAGGGCGTGCGCTCGGTGGCGCAGAAGGCCGCGCTGCTCTCCGGCGGCAACGCGCAAAAACTGGTGCTCGCGCGCGAGTTCGGCAAGTCGCCTTCGCTGGTGCTGGCGCACAGCCCGAGCCGCGGGCTCGACGTGCGCGCCAGCGCCGAGGTGCATGCGCGCCTGCGCGCTGCGCGCGACGGCGGGGCCGCGGTGCTGCTGATCAGCGAAGACCTCGACGAGGTGCTGCAGCTCGCCGACCGCGTGGGTGTGATGACGCGCGGGCGCATTGCCGGCGAGTTTGCGCAGCCGGCCGACCGGCAGGCCATCGGACAGGCGATGGTGGACCATGGCTGACGCATCGCTCGTGGCCATCTCCGAGGCGGCGCAAACCGATCCGGAGGCCGCGCACCGGGCGCGGCGCCAACCGCTGGCGGGCCGGCGCTATGCGCTCGAAATCCGGCAGCACATGGGATGGCGGCGGCAGGCGCTGATTCTTGCGGCGGCGCTCCTGGTCGGGCTTGCGATTTCCGCCGCCATCCTGGTGGCGGCCGGCGTCCCCGCGGACGAGCTCGCCAACGAGTTCGTGATGCAGACCTTTTTCGACGGCCAGAACTTTCGCGCCGTGCTGTTCCAGGCCGCGCCCATGATCCTCGTGGGCCTGGCCGGCTCGCTGGCGTTTCGCGCGCGCTTCTGGAACCTGGGGCTCGAGGGCCAGATGATCTGGGGCGCCATCGGCGCAACGGCCGTCTCGATGTGGCAGATCGGGCCCGAGCCCTTGCGCCTGCCGCTGATGTTCGCGGCCGCCATCGGCTGCGGGCTGCTCTGGGTGCTGGGGCCGGCATGGCTGAAGATCAGGCTGGGCGTGAACGAGATCATCTCCACGCTGATGCTCAACTACATGGCGGCCAACTTCCTGCTGCACCTCGTCTACGGCAGCTGGAAGGACCCGAAGGACAACTTTCCCTATTCGCCGCAGTTCCGTGCCTTCGAACGGCTGCCCGAACTGGGCGCCGGCGTGAGCAGCGCCATCGTGCTGGCGGCCGTGGTGGCACTCGTCGCATGGTGGCTGGTGGGCGTGAGCCGCGCGGGGCTGTACCTGCGTTTTGTCGATGCCAATCCGCGCGTGGCGCATGCCAACGGCGTGCCGGTGCGCCGCACCATCTATGGCGCCGTGCTGCTGTCGGGCGCGATGGCCGGGCTCGCGGGCTTTGCGGTGGCCGCCGGCCAGGAAGGGCGGCTCACGCAGGCCTTCTACCAGGGCTATGGCTTCTCGGGCATCCTGATCGCCTTTCTCGCGCGCAACAACCCGCTCGCGGCCACCGTGGTGGCGCTGCTGGTGGCGGCCCTGTTCGTCACCGGCCGCAGCCTGCAGGTGTTCTACCAGGTGCCGTTCTCGATGGTGCAATTGATCCAGGCCGTCATCGTGGTGTGCGTGGCGTCGAGCGACTTCTTCATTCGCCACCGGCTGCGCCGTGTGGGTGGTGAGGCGGCTCAGTGAGCGGAAGCATCGCTCTCAACTGGCTCGCGAGCACGCCGGACTTCGCGGTGCCCTACGCGCTTGCGGCACTGGGCCTGATCATCAGCGAGCGCGCGGGCGTGCTCTCGCTCGGCGCCGAGGGGCTGATGCTGGTCGGTGCACTGGCCGGCATCGGCGCGCAGCTGGCGCTCGGGCAGCCGGCCGTGTCGCTGGTGCTTGCGATGCTCGCGGCCAGCGCGGTCTCGCTGCTGTTCGCGGTGATGGTGATCTGGCTGCGCGTGAACCAGGTGATCGCGGGGCTCGCGCTGGTGTTCTTCTGCCAGGGCCTCACGGCGCTGGTCGGATCGCTGGCCGAATGGACCAACCATGCCACCGAAGGCATCGGCGGCATGGCGTTGTGGCCGCTGTCGCTGCTGCCCGGCGTGGGCCGGCTGTTCGAACAGAACGCGATGGGGTGGCTCACGCTGCCGATCTTCCTCGCGGTGGCCTGGTTTCTATCGCGCACCTCGGCCGGGCTGCGGCTGCGCGCGGTCGGCGAGAACCCGCAGGCCGCCGACGCGGCCGGCATCCGCGTTGCCATGTGGCGGCTTGCGGCGGTGCTCGCGGGCTCGGCGCTGGTGGGCCTGGCCGGCGCCTACATCTCGGTGGTCAGCACCAAGCTCTGGATCGCGGGCATGACCGGCGGGCGCGGCTGGATCGCGGTGGGGCTGGTGATCTTCGCGCGCTGGTCGCCGTGGAAGGCGCTGGTGGGGGCGCTGCTGTTCGGCTGCATCGAGGCGCTGATTCCGCAGCTTGCGGCGGCCGGCGTGCAGCTGCCGCAGTACTTCGTGATGATGACGCCGTATGCCGTGACGCTCGGCGTGATGGTCTGGGTCGCGCTGGCCCGGCGCGGCGGCGACGACGAACCCGGCGCGCTCGGCCAGCCCTATGTGCGGGAGGAACGGCGATGAAGGCCTGGGTCTATGGCGAGGAGCGCGAGCTCGACACGGCGCAGTTCGCCGACTACCTGAACCCGGCCACCACCGCGGTCGTGTCCATCGACATGCACCGCGGCCACCTCGACGACAGCCCCGACTGCCCCTGCCCCGCGCCGCGGGCGCGCGACGTGGTGGCGCCCATCGACAGTTTTCATGATTCGGCGCGTACGCTGGGCGTCCGCATCGTGCACGTCAAATCGGTGCTGCGGCCCGATGGGGCCGACGACATCCACGGCATTCCATCCGCATGGCGCCGCACCTTTCCGCTGCATGTGGGCGCGATCCCGAACGCCGACGCGCATGCCATCGAAGGCTCGCCCTGGACCGAGTGGGTGACGCGCGTCGAGCCCGGCGACATGCGCGTGGAGACCAAGCGGCGCCTCTCGGCCTTCTATCCGACCGACCTCGACTTTCTGCTGCGCAACCAGCGCATCGAGACGGTGGTGCTGAACGGCGGCTTCACCGACTGCTGCGTGCTCAACACGGCCTTCGACGCCAACAACCACAATTACCGCGTGATCGTGCTGCGCGACCTGGTGCGCGGCACCGACGCGCACCTGGAAAGCGCAGCGCTCAGCATGGTGTCGCTGCACCTCGGGCTGGTGCTCGACTCGGCTGAAATGCTGTGCCAGTGGCGCGGCTGAGAAGCTAGCGCAGCCAGCGCTCGGCCACCGCCTGCATCTGGCCCTGCGCGGCCTCCCACACCATCTCGGGCGCGGCCACGTGCACGCCCGGCGGCGCGATACGCAGCGCGACATCGACCAGCTCGGCCACCTTGGAGGCGCGCACCGGCTGCTCGCTGCTCGGCACCATGAAGCGCACGATCGACAGCATCCAGGCCGCGAGCCTTTCGGCGGGATTGGCGAACTTCGCGTTCAGCGGCTTGCGCGCCGAGCGCACGAGGATCACGCGGTCGAATCCGTTGGCGACCACCGCCTGCTCGTCGAGGCTCGCAAGGCCGCGCTTGAGCGCCTCGGGCAGTTTGCCCTGGTCGTGCGGCTGCACGATGGCCAGCGTCTGCACGCCGCAGGCGCGCAGCCAGCGCGAGAGCTCGGGCAGGTCCGAAGGCTGCGGCACCCACAGCGCGCGCTCGCGGTCGTGGTACAGGCGGGGCGGATCGAAGGCAATCACCGCGGTGTCGGCCGATGTCAGCGGCCATTGCGCGATCGGCAGGCCGGAACTCAGGTAGCTTTCAACGCCACGCATCCCGTCGCGAATGGGTTCGCGCGACAACACGCGGGCGTGGGCATAACGGTGGCTGCCCGCGAGCCGGCGCAACAGCTCCTGCCCCAACGCACCGGTCGCGCCGGCAATCAGCAGCGTGCCGGCGGTGGCAACCACGGGCACGCCCGGGCGATTGGCAGCCTGCAGGGCTTGAAGTGGATCAATGGCCATGAAGCTATCTATGCTACCTTCCGGCAATTCTGCGGAGGTAATGCAAATGTCGATCGTGAAACGCTGGTTCCTGATTCTTGCTGCGGCCCTGTCCCTGGGCGGCTGCGGCTACAACGATTTCCAGTCGCTCGACGAGGCCAGCAAATCTGCCTGGAGCGAGGTGCTCAACCAGTACCAGCGGCGCGCCGACCTGGTGCCCAACATCGTGGCCACCGTGAAGGGCGAAGCCAGCTTCGAGCAGGACACGCTCACCAAGGTGATCGAGGCGCGCGCCAAGGCGACTTCGATTCAGGTGACGCCCGAGACGCTCAACAACCCCGAGGCCTTCAACAAGTTCCAGCAGGCGCAGGGCGAGCTCTCCTCGGCGCTGTCGCGGCTCATGGTGGTGGCGGAGCGCTATCCGGAGCTCAAAGCCAACCAGGCTTTCCGCGACCTGCGCGTGACGCTCGAAGGCACCGAGAACCGCATCACCGTGGCGCGCAACCGCTACATCGAGACCGTGCAGAAGTACAACGTGCTGGCGCGCAGCTTCCCGACCAACATCACCGCCAAGATCTTCAGCTACGAGCCCAAGCCCAACTTCTCGGTGCAGAACGAAGCGCAGATCTCGACGCCGCCCACCGTCGATTTCAGTACACCCAAGAAGTAAGACCCCCGCTCAATGGCACTTGCCCTGATCCGCCGTGCGCTGGCCGCCGTGCTGCTGGCGTCGGCCGCGTGGGCCGGCCTTGCGCCAACAGCATGGGCGCAGGGCCTGCTGCCGGTGCCCACGCTCACGGCGCGGGTGATCGACCAGACGCAAACCCTGGGCGAATCCGAGCGCGCCGATCTGGAAGCCAAGCTGGCCGCCTTCGAGCAGCGCAAGGGCTCGCAGATGGTGGTGCTGATGGTGCCCACCACCCAGCCCGAAGACATTGCGAGCTACGCCAACCGCGTGGGCAATGCCTGGAAGATCGGGCGCAAGGAGGTCGGCGACGGCATCCTGGTGATCGTGGCCAAGAACGATCGCAAGATGCGCATCGAGGTGGCCAAGACGCTCGAAGGCGCGGTGCCCGACCTCGCCGCCATCCGCATCATCGACGAGGAGATGAAGCCGCGTTTTCGCAACAACGACTTCGCAGGCGGGCTGAACGCGGCGGTGGCGCGGCTCATCGGACTGGTCGACGGCGAGGCGCTGCCCGAGCCGTCCAGCGGCAGCGACAAGGATTCCAGCGCAGGCATCGACTGGGAGAACCTCGCGATCTTCCTGTTCATCGGTGTCTTCATCACGGCGCCCATCGTGCGCTCGATCGTCGGTAAGAAACTGGGCTCGGTCGTCATGGGCGGCGGCATCGGCGTGATTGCTTTCCTCATCACCACCAGCGTGGTCATCGCGGTGCTGGCGGGCTTCGCGGCGCTCATGGTGTCGCTGTTCTCGGCCGCGGCTGCGTCGAGCCCTGGGCGCCGTGGTGGCGGCGGCGGATTCGGGGGCTGGGGCGGTGGTGGAGGCGGTGGCGGCTGGAGCAGCGGCGGCGGCAGCGGCGGAGGCGGTGGCTTCAGCTCCGGCGGCGGCGGCGATTTCGGGGGCGGCGGCGCCTCGGGGGATTGGTAGGCATGGCATCGCTCTTCTCCAGGCTCGGCCGCATCTGGCGCCACCAGTGGATGGACGAGGCCGACGTCCGGCGCGTGCTGCCCGATGCCGCCATGGAGCGCCTTGCGGCGCGTGTCGGCGCGAGCGAGCGGCGCCACAGCGGCGAGATCCGCATCTGCGTGGAGGCGGGCCTGCCCTGGTCCTACCTGAGGCGGAACGCGTCCGCACGCGAGCGCGCCGTCACGCTGTTCGGCAAGCTGCGCGTATGGGACACCGAGCACAACAACGGCGTGCTCATCTACCTGCTGCTGGCCGAGCACGCGATCGAGATCGTGGCCGACCGCGGCATCGACGCGCGCGTCGACGATGCCGAATGGGCCGCGATGGCGCAGCGCATGGGCGCGGCGTTCCACGAAGGCCGTTTCGAGGACGGGCTCACGCAGGCGCTGGAAGAAATGTCGGCCTTGCTGGTTGCGCACTTTCCGCTGGCGGACAATCAGCCCGACACCAACGAGCTGCCGGACGAGCCCGTCGTTCTCTGAGGTTGCTTTCTTTTCTCCCTCCCCTTCCGGGGGAGGGAGCCAAACGCTCAGTCCGATGCGGGCAAGGCCCACACGGACTTGCCGCCCACCGCATAGAAGCGCCTTCCCGGCGCCCGCTCCATCAACCACCCGCCGGTGAACTCGCCGAAGGCCGGCAGCACGGCCTGCTGCGCATCGCTCGCGAAACACGGCAGCCGCACACTGTCGCGCCCGGGCCCGTGCAGCCTGCACACGGGATGCAGGTGCCCGGCGAGCACGAAATGCGTGGCGTGCGTCTGCGGATGGTGGCAGCAGGCAAAAGGGCCGAGCAGACAAGGCTCGTCGACCACCTCGATGCCGAGCGCGGCGGGCGGGTCGCCCGCGCGGCTGTCGTGGTTGCCCCGCACCAGCGTCATGCCGATGGACGCATGCGCCGCGCGCCAGGCGCCAAGCGCCGCCAGCACCTGGGGCGTGCGCGCCTGCGCCGCATGCAGGAAATCGCCGAGAAACACGATGCGCTGCGGCGCGTGCTCCGCAACCAGCGCATCGAGCCGGGCCAGGTTCTGCCGGGTGGTGCCGCCCGGCACCGGCTGGCCCAGCGCGCGGTAGGTCGCGGCCTTGCCGATGTGCAGGTCGGCAATGAACAGCACGCGCCCGGCAGGCCACCAGAGGGCATGCTCGGGCAGCAGATGCAGCAGCTCGCCCGCCCAGTGGACCGGGAGCGCCGATGCGGGAAGAGGCTGCGAGGAGATCACGGGCAATGAGTGTCGCAAAAGATGTGTGGGCGGGCGGCCGTCTTGCAATTCACCCCTCGGGCCCCAGTTCTTCGGTATGACCGAATCGCCGCCGCTGCACATCGTCTGTCCGCACTGCCACACGACCAACCGCGTGCGCGCCGCCCAACTGGGCAGCGCGCCCGACTGCGGCAGCTGCCACCGCCCGCTGTTCACCGGCCATTCGACCGCGCTGCCGGACGAAAAGACCTTCGACCGCCACATTGCACGCAACGAGATTCCGGTGCTGGTCGACTTCTGGGCGCCCTGGTGCGGCCCGTGCCGCCAGATGGCGCCGGCCTACGAACAGGCCGCGGCCCAGCTCGAACCGCGGGTGCGGCTGGCCAAGGTCGACACCGAGGCGGTGCCGGCCCTGGGCGCGCGCTTCAACATCCGCAGCATTCCGACGCTGGCGCTGTTTCGCGGTGGCCGCGAAGTGGCGCGGCAGCCCGGTGCCATGGGCGCGGCGGACATCGTGCGCTGGGTCAAGGCGCACGGCGCCGGCTGACCGGCTTCACAGCGGCGGCAACGGCCGAGACCGCCGTGACGGCGGCCTGCGCTCGCGACGCGGCGCGGCCGGCTTGCCCGGCCCTTCCTGGCCGAACGCCAGCGTGCTCTTCACGCGCTCCACGCCCCCGGCCGTGACCACGCCGCCCGCGGCTTTTTCGAGCTGCTCGACCATGCGCGCAATGCGGTCGGCCACGTTCTCGTTCGAGAGCTTTTCGCGGAACAGCTCGACCATGAGCGGAAACGAGAACGGCGTGGGCCGCTCGAGCGTCTTCAACACCAGTTGCTGAGTGGCCATGCGCGCAAGGCTCGCGCGCAGCCTGCCGATTTCGAGCTCCTGCGCGAGCAGCTCCTGCTCCGCCTGCAGCAGCAGCTTGTTCGACGGGTCGTACTTGCGGAACACCTCCCAGAACAGCGACGAGGACGCCTGCAGCTGCCTGCTGCTGCGCTTCTCGCCAGGGTAGCCCTGGAAGATCAGGCCCGAGACACGCGCAATCTCGCGAAAGCGGCGCTGCGCGAGTTCACCCGCGTTGAGCGAGGCCAGTACTTCGTGCAGCAACCCGGCGTGCGCATCCTCGCCTTCGGGCAGGCGCAGCACCTGCGGCAGCAGCGCAGGCCAGTCGACCGGCAGGGCGCTGAGCAGTTCGAATCCGTAGTCGTTCACCGCGATGGAAAAAGTACGCGCCTCGTGCTGCGCCACGCGCCAGGCCAAGAGGCTGGCAAGCCCCATATGCACGTGGCGCCCGGCGAAGGGATAGAGAAACAGATGCGAGCCTTCGCGCGTGGTGAGCGTTTCGGCCAGCAGGGTCTGCGGCGTGGGCAGGGCCGACCATTGCTGCTGGATCTGGAGCAAGGGCCGCACGCACTGCAGCTCGGGCGACGGGTAGCGCCCCTCGCCGGCCAGCGCGAGCTGCTGCACCACGGCATCGGCCAGCGTGGTCGACAGCGGCATGCGCCCGCCGTTCCAGCGCGGCACCGCAGCGCGCTTGCCGCTGGCGCGCCGCACCCAGGCGGTCATGTCGTGGATGCGCACGAGCTCGAGCAGCCGGCCGCCGAACAGAAAGCAGTCGCCGGGCTTCATGCGCGCGACAAAACCTTCTTCGACGCTGCCGATCTTTGTGCCGCCCATGTATTGCACCGCCATGCTGGCGTCGCTCACGATGGTGCCGATGTTCATGCGATGTCGCCGCGCGAGGCGGGCATCCGGCACGCGCCAGACGCCTTCCGCATCGGGCACGGCGCGGCGGTAGTCGGGGTAGGCGGCCAGCGAAGGCCCGCCCTGCGACACGAAGGCCAGGCACCACGCCCAGCTCTCGCGCGACAGATCCGCATAGGCCGCGGTGCGGCGCACTTCGTCGTACAGGTCGTCGGGCACGAAGCCGCCGCCGAGCGCCACCGTCACGAGATGCTGCACCAGCACGTCGAGCGGCTGCACCGGCGTATGGCGCGCCTCGATGTGGCCGGCCGCGATGGCCGCGCGCGCCGCGGCGCCTTCGACCATCTCGATGCTGTGCGTGGGCACGAGCGTGATGCGCGATGGCCGGCCCGGCGCATGGCCCGAGCGACCCGCACGCTGCAGCAGCCGCGCCACGCCCTTGGGCGAGCCGATCTGCAGCACACGCTCCACCGGCAAGAAGTCCACGCCCAGGTCCAGGCTCGAGGTGCAGACCACCGCCTTGAGTTCGCCGTTCTTCAGGCCGAGCTCGACCCATTCGCGCACCGCGCGGTCGAGCGAGCCGTGGTGCAGCGCGATGAGGCCCGCCCATTCGGGCCGCACCTCGAGCATCGCCTGGTACCAGATCTCCGATTGCGAGCGCGTGTTGGTGAACACCAGCGTGGTGCTGCTGGCGGCAATTTCCTCGAGCACCTGCGGCAGCATCGTGAGGCCCAGGTGGCCGCCCCACGGAAAGCGCTCGGCGCGGCCGGGCAGCAGCGAATCGACCACCAGCTTCTTGGGCACCGCGCCCTGAACCAGCACGCCCTCTTCACCGCCAAGCAAGGCATGCATGGCCTCGTGCAGGTTTCCCAGCGTGGCCGACATGCCCCAGACCGCGAGCCCCGGATTCCAGCGCCTGAGCCGTGCGAGTGCCAGCTGCACCTGCACGCCGCGCTTGTTGCCAAGCAGTTCGTGCCACTCGTCGACCACGACCATCTTCACATGCCCCAGCACCTGGCTCGCATCGGCCCGCGCGAGCAGCAGCGAAAGGCTCTCGGGCGTGGTGACGAGCACGGTGGGCAGGCGCTCGTTCTGCGCGCTGCGCTCGGCCGACGAGGTGTCGCCGCTGCGCGCGCCCGCGCTCCAGGGATGCACCTCGGCGCCCAGGGCTTCGAGCGGCTGCTTCAGCGCACGCAGCGTGTCGGCCGCGAGCGCGCGCATGGGCGTGAGCCACAGCACGGTGAGCGGCGGCGCCGCGGGCCGCGCGGCCTCCTTCCTGGCTTGCGAGAAGACCTGCAGCGCGCCCAGCCACACCGCGTAGGTCTTGCCTGCGCCGGTGGTGGCGTGCAGCAGGCCGGACCTGCCTTCGGCGATGGCCTTCCACACGTCGCGCTGGAACTTGAAGGGCTTCCAGCCGCGTGCGGCGAACCATGTATCGAGCGCTGCCTTGACGTCCTTGAAGCGCCGCTTGCCCGGACCCCTGCCCTCCCCCGGAGGGGGAGCGAGAATTTCGGGGTCGGTCGGTTCGGTCATGACGGCAGCAGCGAGGCCAGCGTCTGCAGCGTGTCGGCCTCTTCCACGGGCTTGTCCTCGCGCCAGCGCAGCATGCGCGGAAAGCGCACCGCGATGCCGCTCTTGTGGCGCGCGCTGCGCGCGATGCCCTCGAAGCCGAGCTCGAACACCAGCGTGGGCTCCACGCTTCGCACCGGGCCGAAGCTCTCGACCGTGGTCTTGCGGATGATGGCGTCCACGCGCGCCATCTCGGCATCGGTCAGGCCCGAATAGGCCTTGGCAAAAGGCACGAGCTTGCGGTCGTCCTGTTCGGGCGGACCGTCCCAGACGGCGAAGGTGTAGTCGCTGTAAAGGCTGGCGCGACGGCCGTGGCCGCGCTGCGCGTAGATCAGCACCGCGTCGATGCTGAGCGGATCGATCTTCCACTTCCACCACACGCCCACGTCCTTGGTGCGGCCCACGCCGTACTGCGCGTCGCGGCGCTTGAGCATCATTCCCTCCACGCCCATGCTGCGGGCCGCTTCGCGCTGGCGTGCCAGGTCGCTCCACGCGATGCCCGCGAGTATCGGGCTGGGCAGCAGCGACGGATGCTGCACGCGCGTGACGAGTTCATCGAGCAGCAGCCGGCGCTGCGACTGCGGCAGCGCGCGCAGGTCGCGCCCTTCCCATTCGAGAATGTCGTAGGCCAGCAGTGCCACCGGGATCTCGCGCAGCAGCTTCGCGCCGAGTGTCTTGCGGCCGATGCGCTTCTGCAGTTCCGCAAAGGGCTGCACGCGGTCTTCGCGCCAGACCGCAATCTCGCCGTCGAGCACCGTGCCGTCGGGCAGTGCCTCGCCCAGCACGGCCAGCTCCGGAAAGCGCTCGGTCACCAGCTCTTCGCCGCGCGACCAGAGCCAGACTGCGCCCGCGCGCTTCACCAGTTGCGCGCGGATGCCGTCCCACTTCCATTCGACGATCCAGTCGGCCGGCGGACCGAGCGCGGCATCGAACTGTTCGAGTGGCAGGTTGAACGCATGCGCAAGAAAGAACGGGTACGGCTGCCCGCTGGTCTTCTGCACCTGTTCCGCGCCCGACTCCGGCGCGATCAGCACGCGATAGTCTTCCGCCCGCGGACGGCCACCGATGTGGGTGTAGCCCATGAGCCGCTGCGCCACGCGCTTGGGATCGATGCCGCCCACCGCCGCGAGCGCCTGCGTGACCTGCAGCTTCGACACGCCCACGCGGAAGGCGCCGGTGATGAGCTTGAAGTACACCAGCCGCTCTTCGGCCGCGAGCTGGCGCCACTGCGCACGCAGCCGCGCGGGGAGTTCGTCGGGCGCTGCCTTGCCGGCCTCGCGCAGCGGCAGCAGGTGCTCCTCGACCCAGCGCGCCAGCCCGAGGTCGTGCGCCTCGGTGGGTGGCGGCAGCAGCAGCGCGATGGTTTCGGCCAGGTCGCCGACCGCTTCGTAGCTCTCGTCGAACAGCCATTCGGGAAGGCCCGCCGCTTCCTGCGCGAGCAGGCGCAGCAGCTTGGTGGGCACCAGCTGGCGCGGCTTGCCGCCGGCCAGGAAGTACACGGCCCACGCCGCATCGGCGGGCTCGGCTTCGCGCAGGTAGCGCTGCAGCGCGGCCTGCTTGGCGAGGCTCGAGGTGCTGGCGTCGAGCTCGCGGTAGAGCGCGGCAAAATCTTTCACGTATCGGCTCCTTCCCCTTCCGGGGGAAGGTTGGGATGGGGGCTGGCGGCGTCCCCATCGAGCGCCGCTTGCCCCATGCCCTGCGCTCCCGCGGAAGGGGAGGGAGCTTCCTGGTCGTCCTCGTCGCCGTATTCGGTCTTGAAGCCCTGCGCATCCAGCCCGTTCTCGGTGAGCCAGCGCACCATCACCGCCACACTGCCATGGGTCACGAACACCCGGCTCGCGCCCGTGCCCGCAATGGCCTGCTGCAGGCCGGGCCAGTCGGCGTGGTCGGACATCACGAAGCCGCGGTCCACGCCGCGCCGGCGGCGCGTGCCGCGCAGCTGCATCCAGCCGCTTGCGAACGCGTCGGCATAGTTGCCGAAGCGGCGCATCCACGGCGTTGCCTGGGCCGAGGGCGGCGCCAGCACCAGCGCGCGCTTCAGCAGCGCGGCATCGACACCCGGGTCGGTCGCGCGCACGGTATCGGGCAAGGCCACGCCGGCGGCGCGGTACACCGCGTTCAGCGGCTCGACGGCGCCGTGCACCACGATCGGCCCGATGGAGGCGTCCACGCCATGCAGGATGCGCTGCGCCTTGCCGAAGGCATAGCAGAACAGCACCGACGCGCGGCCGGCCTCCGCGTTGGCGCGCCACCAGGCGTCGATCTCGGCGAACAGCGCGGCCTGCGTGGGCCAGCGGTAGATCGGCAGGCCGAAGGTCGATTCGGTGATGAAGGTGTCGCACGGCACGGGCTCGAAGGGCGTGCAGGTGCCGTCGGGCTCGGTCTTGTAGTCGCCCGAGGCGACCCACACGCGCCCGCCGTGCTCGAGCCGCACCTGCGCCGAGCCCAGCACGTGGCCGGCCGGATGCAGCGAGACGCGCACGCCGTGATGCTCGATGGCTTCGCCGTAGTCCAGCGTTTGCAGGCTGATCTCGCCCAGCCGCACGGCGAGCGTGCCGGCGCTGTCCCGGTGCGCGAGGTAGTGGCCGTGGCCGATGCGCGCGTGATCCGAGTGGGCATGCGTGATGACGGCGCGCGCCACCGGGCGCCAGGGGTCGATGTAGAAATCGCCCGGCGGGCAATAGAGGCCTTCGGGGCGGGCGATGACCAGGTCGTCGGGCATGGCGCACATCGTAGGCCGGCGCCCCCCTCTTCGCGCAGACGGGCCGACGCGAAGCTTTGTCGGCGCGAGCCTACTTCTTCCTTGCGCCGCCCGCTATCTCCAGCACGTTCATCTTCATGCCGTTCGACATCATCATGTCGCCCGGCTTCTGGCCAGCCTTGCAGGGCCCGACCCACTTGGCCTCGACGATGGCCGTGCCTTCCTTGCGGCCCATCATCGGCGGGTTGTAGCTGGAGCGGCTTTCCATACGGTAGCCGGTGCCGAAGTCGCCCGTGATCACCGAATGGGTGGTGGCGGTGGTGTTGCCGATCCTGCACACCGAGTCGACCACGATCCTGCCGCCCTCGGTGCGCATGTCCTGCTTCGAGCAGGCTTGCTGGCCGGTGCTGCTGCCCATCTCGCGCATGGCCTTGTCGGTGGCGCCATCGATGCACTGCTGGGTCTGCATGGCGGGGGTCTTGGACGCGCCGTCGTCCGACTGGATCGACAGCTCCCAGAGCCCCGGCTTGCGCGGCGGATAGTCGAGCGCGCGCGCCGCGCCGGCAACGAACAGGAGGCAGGTCGCGGCAGCGATCCCGAAGCGGGTGTGGGTCTTCATCGTGTACTCCAGCAGAGACGGGTCGGAAATGAAAGCCAGCCGCTTTCTAACCCACAAGCCGGATCGACGGAATATGGCGATCGGCCAGCAGACCCCCTGCCCGCCCTGCGCTCAGCGCTCCGGCACGCGCTTCAGGTCCTCGAGCCAGACCTCCGCTTCCGAGTCGCTCGGCGCGCGCCAGTCGCCGCGCGGAGACAGCGAACCGCCCGAGCCGACCTTGGGCGCGTTCGGCACGCAGGAGCGCTTGAACTGGCTGATCTTGAAGAAGCGGTAGAGGAAGGTGCCCAGATGGCGCTTGATGTCGGCCAGCGCGTACTCGTTGCGCGCCGGCTGCAGTTCGTCCTCGGGCCAGCGACCGCGCGTGCGGTCGCCCCAGGCCGCATGCGCGAGGAAGGCGACCTTGGTCGGCCTGAAGCCGTAGCGCAGGGTGTAGTAGAGATGGAAGTCCTGCAGCTCGTAGGGTCCGATCACGTCCTCGGTCCGCTGGCCGGGCTGCTTCGACGACCCGTCGGCGGCATCTTTCGATGCATCGTCGGGAATCAGCTCGGGGCTGACCTCGGTCTGGAGGATGTCGCGCAGCACCGCGCTGCCGTCGGCGCCCAGCACCCCCGTCGCCGCGACCCAATGCACCAGGTGCTTGATCAGCGTCTTGGGCACGCTCGCGTTCACGTTGTAGTGCGACATGTGGTCGCCGACGCCGTAGGTGCACCAGCCCAGCGCCAGTTCGCTCAGGTCGCCGGTGCCGACCACGATGCCGTTGTGATGGTTGGCAAGCCGGAACAGGTGGCTGGTGCGCTCGCCGGCCTGCACGTTCTCGAAGGTGATGTCGTACTGCGGCACGCCCTGGCCGAAAGGATGGCCGAGGTCTTCCAGCATCTGGCGGCAGCTCGGGCGGATGTCGATCTCGCGCGCCGTGCAGCCGATGCTGGCCATGAGCCGGTGCGCCTGCGCCAGGGTGCGGCCGCTGGTGGCGAAGCCCGGCATGGTGAAGCCGAGGATGTTGGCGCGCGGCAGGCCGAGGCGGTCCATGGCCTGCGCACAGACCAGGAGCGCGTGCGTCGAATCGAGCCCGCCCGAGACACCGATCACCAGCTTGTCGATGTGGCTGGCTTCGAGGCGCTGCACCAGCGACTGGACCTGGATGTTGAACACCTCGCCGCAGCGCTCGTCGCGCCGCGCCGGGTCCGATGGCACGTAGGGAAAGCGCTCCACCGTGCGCAGCAGGCCGCGCGGCAGCTGGCGCGGCGGCGCCAGATCGAACTCGACGGTGCGCCAGCTCGCCAATGCGCTCTTGTGCTTCTGGACCGAGGTGCCGAAGCTGTTCTGCCGCATACGCTCGCGCGACAGGCGCTCCAGGTCGACGTCGGCCGCGATGACGTGCGAGCGGTTGCTGAAGCGTTCGCTCTCGACCAGCATGTCGCCGCCCTCGCAGATCAGCGCCTGTCCGTCCCAGGCCAGGTCGGTGGTCGATTCGCCGATGCCGGCCGACGAATAGAGATAGGCCGCGAGGCAGCGCGCCGACTGCAGGCTGACCAGCCGATGCCGGTAGTCCGCCTTGCCGATCGTGATGTTGGAGGCCGAGAGATTGACCAGCACCGTCGCGCCGGCCAGCGCGGCGTAGCTCGAGGGCGGAATCGGCACCCACACGTCTTCGCAGATCTCCACGTGCAGCTTGAACAGGGGCATCTGCCGCGACTGGAACAGGAGCTCGGCGCCGAAAGGCACGCGCTCGCCGCCGAGTTCGACGTCGGTCGAGAGCGCGGTGTCGGCGCCGTTGAACTGCCGGCCCTCGTAGAACTCGCCGTAGTTGGGCAGGTAGGTCTTCGGCAGCACGCCCAGCACGCGGCCGCCCGCGACCACCGCGGCGCAGTTGAAGAGGCGGTGATCCACCCGCAGCGGCAGGCCCACGACGGCCACGGCGCCGGTGTCCCGCGAGGCCGCGGCCACTTCCAGCAGCGCGCGCTCGCAGGCATCGAGCAGCGCCGCCTGGTGGAACAGATCGTCGCAGGTATAGGCGGAGAGTCCCAGCTCGGGGAAGGCAACCAGCACCGCGCCGTCGGCCGCCGCCTCGCGGTACATGCGGATGGTCTCGGCCACGTTGAATACCGGATCGGCCACGCGGTTGCGCGGCACCGCCACGGCGAGGCGCGCGAAGCCGTGGGTGTAGGGATTGGAGAACTCGTGCTCGGTCATGAACCGGATTGTGGAGCAGCCGGCGAAAGCGGTCACGATCCCGCGCCGATGCGGGCCCGCTCAGGGCGACGGGCGCGGCCAGGCGCCCGCCGCGCGTATGCCGCTAAAGAGACAGAAGGCGCTGGAAGAAGGAGCGATAGCGCCTCAAGGCCAGGCGCAGGTTCTCCGTCGATGGCTGCTCCGCCGTGTCCGTTCCGCCGTCGAGCGTGCTGCGCTCGTTCGAAAAGCTTCGCGACAGATCCTCCAGGACCTGGCGCACCAAGTCGTCGGCCTGGCGCACCGCCTGCCTCGGATCATCGACGAAGCCGATCTGGAGGGCATCCCAGCTGGCGCGGAAGTTCCGCGCCGCGTCGGGAGTGAAAAGCGGCTCCAGCGCGTCGTCTTCGCTCCTGGCGGGCGCCTTCGTCTCGGGCACCGGTACGGGCGCGGGGCGTTCCAGATCGTCCGGCGCGACGGCGCGGTCTGTCTGGGTCGATTCGCGATTCATGATCGGACCTCCACCGGCCTTGCCGGCATCCTCTCCCGCTCGACCTCCCGCACCTCGAGCAGGTCATCGAACAGGGCCCGGTAGTGCACCACCGCCCTGCGCAATTCCTCCGTGTCGGCTTCGCCGCGCAGGTTTCGCGCCCGAATGTCCTGTGCCGCGCGGTAGTTGCTCACGACGGTGGGATGGTCGACGGAGATGTCGGCCGCCCGACGCTCGAAGTCGCCCATCGGATAGCCGCGCTTGAGCATCAGCTCGCGCACCAGTTCATCCGCCTGGGCCACCGCTCCCTGGGGGTTGTCGACGAACTCGGCCTGCAGGCTGTTCCAGGCCGCGCCGAATCTGGCGGCTTCGCCCGGTGCCAGCGCAACGATGCGCAGCCCTTCGACTCGCTGCTGCCGCCTCTTGAGTTCGGCCTCGGCCTTGGAGCGGTCGCCAAGCTCATTGACGACGCGGCCGTATTCCGAACCGAAGCGCTCCTCGAGTTGCCGGGATTGTCGTTTTCGCTGATAGAGGTACACGGCCAGCGCGACCAGTGCAAGGATCACGACGACCCCCAGGACCAACACTGTCTGCGTGTTGACGGCATCCATATGCGTCTCCCTTCGATCGAACGCACCCGTGGTCCGCCGTGATCGGCGGGGCATCGCGGGTGGGTGTAGAGGGATGCTGTTCCGGCTGCCGCGCCGAGCCAGCAGTCCAGGGCAGATTCAACTGTGGGAGGCCACCTACAGCGAACTCGATGCGCGCGGCCGCCTCGCGCGCCAGCTCACCAGGCCGTCCACTTGGCCGCGCTCATGGACGAGGCCACCGTGCGCTCGATGAACCGGACGCCCCGCGCGCCATCTTCCACGCGAGGGTAGTCGGCCGCGAGCGGATCGGCGGCAATGCCCGCGAGCCGCGCGCGGATGTCGGCCACCACGCCGCCGTAGATGTTGGCAAAGGCCTCGATGAAACCCTCGGGGTGCCCCGCGGGCAGCCGGCTTGCGCGCTGCGCCGATTCGCAAAGCCACGGCGAGCCGCGCGTGAGGATGCGCTTGGGCCCGTCGTGCGGCAGGTGCAGCAGCTCGCTCGGCCGCTCCTGCCGCCATTCGAGCGTGCCCAGCGCACCTGAAATGCGCAGGCGCAGATCGTTCTCCAGGCCGGTGTTGATCTGCGAGGCGATCAGCACCCCGCGCGCGCCGCCCTTAAAGCGCAGAAGCAGGCTGCCGTCGTCGTCGAGCATGCGGCCCGGTACCAGCGCGCTCAGGTCGGCGCAGAGGCTTTCGATCTCCAGGCCGGAGACGCTTGCGACGAGGTTCTCGGCATGCGAGCCGATGTCGCCGATGGCGCCGGCTGCGCCGCTGCGCGCGGGGTCGGTGCGCCAGTCGGCCTGCTTGTTGCTGCCGCTGCCTTCGACGTGGCTCGCGAGCCAGCCCTGGTTGTATTCGACCACCACCTTGCGCAACTCGCCGAGCTGGCCCGAGCGGACCATCTCGCGCGCCTGCCGCACCATCGGGTAGCCGGTGTAGTTGTAGGTGACGCCGAACACCGTGCCCTGTCTTGCCACGGCGGCCACCAGCGCGTCGGCCTGCGCGCGCGTGTGCACCAGCGGCTTGTCGCACACCACGTGGAAGCCCGCTTCGGCAAAGGCCTCTGCCACCGGAAAGTGCACGTGGTTGGGCGTGACGATCGAGACGAAGTCGATGCGCTCTTCCGACGGCCGCTTGAGCTCGTCGGCCAGCAGCGACTGCCAGTCGCCGTGGTTGCGGCCGTCGGCCAGGCCCAGGTCGCGGCCGGAGGCGCGCGCCTTGTCCGGACTCGACGACAGCGCACCGGCGACCAGTTCGATCTGGCCGTCGAGCGCCATGGCCTTGCGGTGCACGGCGCCGATGAAGGCATCGCGGCCGCCGCCGACCATGGCGCAGCGCAGCTTGCGAAGTGTTGTATCGGTCATGTCGAGGCGTTCCTGGAAACTGTCCCCTCTCCCCTTGGGGAGAGGGAGTGAAGCGATCGACCGCGCGGCCGATGGCATTCAGAACGGCGAGTTCGGGTGGTAGAAGTCCTTGGCGTTTTCCTTGGTGATCAGCACCGAAGGAATGATCGTCGTCGCGGGCAGCTTCTCGCCCTTCAGCCGCGCTTCGGCCGTGAGCTTGATCGCGTCGTAGATGAACTTGGGCGAGTAGCTCACGTCGGCGCCGATGCGCTTGTCCTTGCCGTCCATGATGGTCTTGACCATTCCCTTGGCACCCGCGCCGCCGAAGACGATCTTGATGTCGTCGCGCTTGGCCTGCTCGATGGCCTTGAGCACACCCACGGCCATGTCGTCGTCGGCGGCCCAGATGGCGTCGATGTTCTTGAAGCGCGTGAGGTAGTCCTGCGTGACCTTGAAGGCGTCGTCGCGGTTCCAGTTGGCGTACTTGGCGTCGAGCAGCTTGATGTCGGGATGGTTCTTGAGCACCGCGTTGAAGGCGTCCATGCGCTCGTTGTCGAGCGTGGTGGCAATGCCGCGCAGGGCGACCACGTTGCCCTTGCCGCCGAGCTCCTTCGCGATGTATTCGGCCGGAATGCGGCCGAAGGCGGTGTTGTCGCCGGCCACGTACGCGTCTTGCGCGCTGGTGTCGGTCAGGCCCCGGTCGACCACGGTCACGTAGGCACCCTTGGCCTTCACCTGCGCCACCGGCTTGGTCAGCGCGGCCGACTCGAACGGGAACACCACGAGCGCGTTGATCTTGGTGACGGTCGAGAGGTCTTGCAGCTGGTTCGCCTGCTCGGGCGCGTTGGCCGCGGTCTTGATCGTGATCTTCAGGTCCTTGTGTTCCTTCTCCAGATCCTTCTTCGCCTGGTTGGCCCAGTAGTTGATGCCGCCCATGAAGCTGTGCGTGGCCGCGGGAATCGAAACGCCGAGGTTCACCTTCTCGGCAGCGAATGCCGGCAGGCTCGCGAGCGCCGCGGCCGCCACGGCCGTGAGTGCGATGCGACGTGTGAAGCTTGTCATGCTGGATGTCTCCTTGTGGTTGATGGATTGGAACGGGAACGCACTAGCGGCGTCCTCTCTGGAGGAACGCGACGATGATGATCACGAAGCCCTGCACCGCGGCGTTCAGGTACACGCTGATGATGCTGGTGAGGTTCAGGATGTTGCTGATGACCGAGAGCAGGATGGCGCCGATCACCGTGCCGGTGATGCTGCCCGCGCCGCCCTTGAGCGCGGTGCCGCCGACGATCACCGCGGCAATGGCTTCGAGCTCCCACAAGAGGCCGGTGGTCGGCGATGCCGATCCCAGGCGCGGCACGTACAGCAGCGTGGCAATGCCCACGCAGACGCCGAGCAGCACGTAGGTGAGGATCTTCACGCGGTCGACGTCGACCGCCGCGTAGCGCGCCACCTGCTCGTTCGATCCGATGGCCTGCACATAGCGCCCGTAGGCCGTGCGGTTCAGGATGACGCCGCCGATGATCGCGACGATCACGAACACCCACACCGGCACCGGAATGCCCGCGAGGCTCGCGTAGTACACCGGCGCATAGAGGTCCGAAAGGTCGTTGTCGAGCGTGAGCGCGCCGCCGTCGGCAAAGTAGGTGAGGTACGCGCGGAAGATGCCGAGCGTGCCCAGCGTCACGATGAAGGGCTCGATGCGCCCTTTGGTGATGAGCAGCCCGTGCGCGAGGCCGAACAGCGCGCCCAGCACCACCGCGAGCACCGCGCCCATCACCACCGCCAGCAGCGGCGAGCCCGAGGCCGGCCCGGCCCAGTTGATGAACATGATCACGCTGCCCGCGATCAGCGCCGCCATCGAGCCCACCGACAGGTCGATGCCGCCCGAGATGATGACGAAGCACATGCCGACCGCGATGATGCCGATGAAAGCGGTGCGCGTGAGCACGTTCATGGCATTGTCGACGGTGGCGAAGTCGCTGTTCAGCAGCGTGCCGGCGATGCACAGCAGCACGAGGCCGATGACCGGGCCGAGGCCGTGCAGGCGTTCGGTCCAGCGCGGCTTGCTCTCGCCGCGGTGTGGCGCGGCTTCAGGCTGCGGCGTGGATGTCTGCTGTTCCGGTGGCATGAGCGATGAGCTCCTCTTCGGTCAAATGGTCAGCGTTGAGCGTGGCGACCAGGCGGCCCGCGCGCATCACCGCGACGCGGTGGCACAGGCCGATGAGTTCCATCAGCTCCGACGAGACGACGATCACCGCGAGCCCTTCGCGGGCGAGTCGCTGGATCAGGAAATAGATGTCGCGCTTGGCGCCGATGTCGACGCCGCGCGTGGGCTCGTCGAGCACCACCACCTTCGGCCTGGGCTGCAGCACCTTGGCAAGCGCGAGCTTCTGCTGGTTGCCGCCCGAGAGCGACGAGGCCTTGACGTCGAGGGAGCCGGTACGAATGCCGTAGTCCTTCACGGCCTCGGCCAGCGCACCGCGTTCGGCCTCGGGCTGGAGCCAGGGCTGGGCATAGCGCTCGAGCGCCATCAGCGTGAGGTTCTGGCGCAGGCCGAAGTTCACGTGCAGGCCCTTGCCCTTGCGGTCTTCGCTCAGGTAGGTAAGCCCGTGCCGCGCGGCGTCGCGCGGGCTGCGCCAGCCCTTCTGGTCGGGCACCGGCCTGCCGAGCATCTCGACATGGCCGCTTGCGGGCCTGAGGCCCAGCAGGCCTTCGAAAAGTTCGGTGCGGCCGGCGCCGACCAGGCCTGCGAAGCCAAGGATCTCGCCGGGACGCACCTCGAAGCCGACATCGTGCGCCCAACCGGGCACACTGAAATTGCGCACGCGCATGGCAGGCGCGTCGGCGGCCACCACCACGTCGCGCGGCGGGTACAAGTCGGCGAGCTCGCGGCCCACCATGAGGTTCGCCATCTGGTGGCGCGTCACCTGGGGCGTGGGTGCGCGCGCCACGAAGCGGCCGTCGCGCATCACGATCACCTCATCAGTCACCTGCTCCACCTCGTCGAGCTTGTGCGAGATGTAGACGATGGTTACGCCGTCGGCGCGCAGCTGCGCAATGAGCTTGAAGAGGCGCTCGGTCTCGCCGGGCGTGAGCGTGGCGGTCGGCTCGTCCATGATGAGCAGGCGCGCACGTCGCGCGATGGCTTTCGCGATCTCGACGAGCTGCTTCTCGGCCACGATGAGCCGCCGCACCTTGTTGCGCGGATCGACCTGCAGGCCGACGGCGGCGAGCGCGGCGGCGGCGTCGCGCTCCATCGTGGCGTCGTCGAGCAGCCAGCCCTTCTTCCTTTCATGGCCCAGGAAGATGTTCTGCGCCACGCTCAGGTCTTCGGCAAGATTGAACTCCTGATGGATCAGCACGATGCCCAGCGCCTCCGCGTCGCGCGAGCTCGTGAACTGCTGCGTCTGGCCGTTGATGCGCAGCGTGCCGCCGGTGAGCGGCTCGTAGCCCGACAGGATCTTCATCAGCGTGGACTTGCCCGCGCCGTTCTCGCCGAGCAGCCCGTACACATGGCCGGGCGCCAGCGAAAAGCTCACGCCGTGCAGCACCTCCACCGGACCGAAGGCCTTCACCACGCCGTCGAATTCGACCGCGACGCTGCCCTTGGTTTCTGCTTGTGCCGTCATGGCGCCACTCCGCGGACTTTCAGTGTTTCATGCATCGCGAGCACGCCAGCGCCGATCAGTCCGCCCTGCACGCCCAGCGGCGCGTACTGGATCTCCAGGTGCCGCGTGGAGAGCGCAAGCGAGCGCTGGTAGACGCTCTGCCGCACGGCCGCGAGAAACAACGGGCCGATGCGCGTGATGCCGCCGCCGATGAACACATGCGACGGATTGAAGAAATTCACCACCGACGCCAGCATCTGGCCGATGAGGTTGCCCGCGCGCTGGATGATGCCGTTGGCGGCCGTATCGCCGGCGCGGCTCGCCTGGCCCACATCGACGGCATCGATGCGCCCGTGCACGCGCAGGCATTCGGCGAGCATGGCGCTTTCGCCGGCTTCGGCCGCCTGCACGGCCATGCGCGTGATGGCCGGCCCCGCGGCCATGGCCTCGACGCAGCCGACATTGCCGCAATGGCAGCGCGGGCCCTCCTGGTCGACGCAGATGTGGCCCACGTCGCCGGCCGAACCGGCCGCGCCGCGATAGACCTCGCCATGGCAGACGATGCCGCAGCCAATGCCGGTACCGATCTTGATCACGAGAAAGTTGTTGAGCGAGCGCTTCAGCCGCCAGAGCTCGCCGAGCGCCATCAGGTTCACGTCGTTGTCGACGAAGACGGGCGCGGCGTAGTCCTCGCGCAGGTAGTCGCGGATCGAGAAGCTGTCCCAGGCCGGCATCAGCGGCGGATTCACGAGCTGGCCGATCTCGAAATTGACGGGGCCGGGCACGCCGATGCCGATGCCGAGCACGTCCTTGGCGCCGCTGTTGCAGCGCGCGAGCAGTTCGCGCATGAGCACACGCACCCGCGCCAGCACCACGGCCGGGCCTTCGCGCACGTCGGCGGGTTCGTCGTGCTGCGCGAGCACGGTCAGGTCAGGGCGCAGCACCGCGACGTCGAGGCTGGTGGCGCCGATGTCGATGCCCACGAGCACACCCAGGCCGGCGTGGAGCTGGAGGTTTTCGGCGCGCCGTCCGCCCGACGAGCGCTGCAGGCCCGCTTCGGCCAACAGGCCCTGGTCGACCAGGCCCGCAATCAGCGCATTGGCCTTGCTCTTGGAGAAGCCGAGCTGCTCGGCCATGGCATGGCGCGACCCGCCAGACGACCAGAAGATGGTCTCCAGCAACCGCATTTCGTCCGCAGTGATGCCACTCCAGGGTGCCACGCGCTGTGTCTCCAATATTCTTCTTGCCCACCGCCCGCAGCGGGTGCTGTTCGGGCGAATGCGAATACTAGGTGCGCGGCTTCAGCCGAACAAGACCGAACTTCGACCAAGTTCAAACCAAAGATGCGGGCATGCAGGGCGCCAGACGCAAAAAAGCCGCCCGGAGGCGGCTTTTCTAGATGAAGAGCCTTCTTGGTTCTTACTTTTTCTGGCGGTACTTGCGCAGCGCTGCGAGTTGCGCGGCCATCACGGCCAGCTCCGACTGCGCCATCGCGATGTCGATGTCGGTCCTGGCGCTCTTGAGCGCTTCCTCGGCAGCCGCCTTGGCCTTGTTGGCCTTCTCGTCGTCGAGGTCCTTGCCGCGGATGGCGGTGTCGGACAGCACGGTGACGGCGTTGGGCTGCACTTCGAGAATGCCCCCGGCCACGAAGACGAACTCTTCGCCGCCGTCGGCCGTTTCGATGCGCACCGCACCCGGACGGATGCGCGTGATCAGCGGGGTGTGGCGCGGATAGATGCCGAGCTCACCGGCTTCACCGGGCAGCGCGACGAACTTGGCCTCGCCCGAGAAGATCGACTCTTCCGCGCTGACCACGTCCACATGAATGGTGCCTGCCATGGTGATTCCTTTTTAAGCGACCTTCTTGGCCTTCTCGAACGCCTCGTCGATGCCGCCCACCATGTAGAACGCTTGTTCCGGCAGGTGGTCGGCTTCGCCGTTCACGATCATCTTGAAGCCGCGGATGGTTTCAGCCAGCGGCACGTACTTGCCGGGCGAGCCCGTGAACACTTCGGCCACGTGGAACGGCTGCGACAGGAAACGCTGGATCTTGCGGGCGCGGGCCACGGCCAGCTTGTCTTCCGGTGCCAGTTCGTCCATGCCCAGAATCGCGATGATGTCACGCAGTTCCTTGTAGCGCTGCAGCGTGCCTTGCACGGCGCGGGCCACGTTGTAGTGCTCTTCGCCGACCACGTTCGGGTCGAGCTGGCGCGAGGTCGAGTCGAGCGGGTCCACGGCGGGGTAGATACCGAGCGAAGCGATGTCACGCGACAGCACCACGGTGGAGTCCAAGTGGGCGAAGGTGGTGGCGGGCGACGGGTCGGTCAAGTCGTCGGCTGGCACGTACACGGCCTGGATCGAGGTGATCGAGCCAACCTTGGTCGACGTGATCCGCTCTTGCAGGCGGCCCATTTCTTCGGCCAGCGTCGGCTGGTAGCCCACGGCGGAAGGCATGCGACCCAGCAGCGCCGACACTTCGGTACCGGCCAGCGTGTAGCGGTAGATGTTGTCCACGAAGAACAGCACGTCGCGGCCTTCGTCGCGGAACGACTCGGCGATGGTCAGGCCGGTCAGCGCCACGCGCAGACGGTTGCCCGGGGGTTCGTTCATCTGGCCGTAGACCATGGCCACCTTCGAGTCCTCGAGCTTCTCGAGGTTCACGACGCCGGAGTCGGCCATCTCGTGATAGAAGTCGTTGCCTTCGCGGGTACGTTCACCCACACCGGCGAACACCGACAGACCCGAGTGAGCCTTGGCGATGTTGTTGATGAGTTCCATCATGTTCACGGTCTTGCCCACGCCGGCGCCGCCGAACAGGCCCACCTTGCCGCCCTTGGCGAACGGGCACACCAGGTCGATCACCTTGATGCCGGTTTCCAGCAGGTCTTGCGACGGCGAGAGTTCGTCGTATGCAGGCGCCTTGCGGTGGATCGATGCGGTGAGGTCCTGGCTCACGTCGCCGCGCTCGTCGATCGGACGGCCGAGCACGTCCATGATGCGGCCCAGCGTGGCCTTGCCGACGGGCACCGTGATGGGTGCGCCGGTGTTGGTCACGATCAGGCCGCGGCGCAGGCCGTCGGACGAGCCGAGCGCAATGGTGCGCACCACGCCGTCGCCGAGCTGCTGCTGGACTTCGAGGGTCAGCCCGCCGCCTTCGAATTTCAAGGCGTCATACACCTTGGGCATCTGGTCACGCGGGAACTCCACGTCGACCACGGCGCCGATACATTGGACAATTTTTCCTTCAGCCATGGCGTTTCCTTCTGGATCTCAATAATGTTGCGACAGGTTCTTGCAGAAGCGTCCTTGTGCCATCGCGGGCCGCTTTTGCAAGAATGCCGGACGGGCCGGCACCCTTGATTTCAGATACTTCCGATCAGCACTTCATTGCCGCCGCCTGTGCGGCGAAGGCATCGCTGGCAGCCTTGCAAGCCTGGCCCAGCGCGGCCTTGTCGGTGCCCATCGAAGCCCAGGCAGCCTTGGTCTGCTCCACGCTCGCCTTCATCGCATCGGCAGCGGCGCCGCTTTGCGCCGACACGCAGGCCTGTGCCTTGGCGAGGTAATCGTTGCACTCTTGCGGCAGATCCGCGGCCGATGCCGTCGGCGCGGTTGCGGCCGGCGGTGCAGCTGGCGCAGGCGCAGGAGCCGGAGCTGGTGCAGCGGCGGGTGCCGGCGGTGCCGCGGGCGCCTCCTCCTTCTTGGAGCAGGCAGTCAGCGCGGCGGCCATGGCCACCAGAACGAGAAGTTTCTTCATTGTTCAGAGTCCCCTAAAAAAGGCCTTCGGTTATCGGGCTCGCAGAGCGAGCCTCGAATGGCAATGTGGCCTGGAACATTGCCTCATCAAACACCGGCGGCCGCAGCGGCGCCGGACACGATTTCCGAAAGTTCCTTGGTGATGCCTGCCTGGCGCGTCTTGTTGTAGACCAGCTTGAGCTCGCTGATCACGTTGCCGGCGTTGTCCGTCGCCGCCTTCATGGCCACCATCCGCGCCGAATGCTCGGACGCCATGTTCTCGGCCACGGCCTGGTAGACCAGCGACTCCACGTAGCGCACCAGCAGTTCGTCGATCACGCTCTGCGCGTCGGGCTCGTAGATGTAGTCCCACGAATGCTGGCCCGCCTCGACTTGCAGCGAGTCTGCGGCCAGCGGCAGCAGCTGCTCGACGAGCGGCTCCTGCTTGATCGTGTTGATGAACTTGGTGTAGCACAGGTACACGGCCGACAGCTTCCCCTCGGCATAAGCGTCGAGCAGCGTCTTGACCGGCCCGATGAGCTTGTCCAGGTGAGGCGTGTCGCCCAGGTGGGTGACGTGGGCCACCACGCGGGCGCCGATGCGATTCAGGAAGCCCAGGCCCTTGTTGCCGATGGCCACCGACTCGATGGCGATGCCTGCGCTCTGCGCTTCCCGCAGCTTGCCGGTGACGGCGCGCAGCAGGTTGGTGTTCAAGCCGCCGCACAGGCCCTTGTCGCTCGTGACGATGATGAAGCCGATGGCCTTGGCCTCGTTCTTCTTCATGAACGCGTGCGTGTACTCCGGATTCGCCTTGCCCAGGTTGGCCGCAATGTTGCGAATTTTCTCGCTGTAGGGGCGGGCGGCACGCATGCGCTCTTGCGCCTTGCGCATCTTGGAAACCGAGACCATTTCCATGGCCTTGGTGATCTTCTTGGTGTTTTCCACCGATTTGATCTTGCCGCGGATTTCCTTACCAGCTGCCATGAGAGCTCCTTGTCCGGCCGATCAGGCGAACGACTTCTTGAACGACGTGATGGCGGCGGTCAGCTCGGCTTCGGCGTCCTTGTCGAGCGCCTTGGCCTTTTCGATCTTGTCGAGCAGCGCAGCATGGCTGGACTTCAGGAACTGATGCAGGCCATGTTCGAACGGCAGCACCTTCTTGATGTCGAGGTCGTCCATGAAGCCCTTGTTCACCGCGAACAGCGTGGCGCCCATCAGCGAGATCGGCAACGGGCTGTACTGGGACTGCTTGAGCAGTTCGGTCACGCGGGCACCGCGGTCGAGCTGCTTGCGGGTGGCTTCGTCCAGGTCGGAAGCGAACTGCGCGAACGCAGCCAGTTCACGGTACTGGGCCAGGTCGGTACGGATACCGCCGGACAGGCCCTTGATGACCTTGGTCTGGGCCGACGAGCCCACGCGCGACACCGAGATACCGGCGTTGATGGCGGGACGGATACCGGCGTTGAACAGGTTGGTTTCCAGGAAGATCTGGCCGTCGGTGATCGAGATCACGTTGGTCGGAACGAAGGCGGACACGTCGCCGGCTTGCGTTTCGATGATCGGCAGAGCCGTGAGCGAACCGGTCTTGCCCTTGACTGCCCCCTTGGTGAAGGCTTCGACGTAGTCGGCGTTCACGCGGGCTGCGCGTTCGAGCAGGCGGCTGTGGAGATAGAACACGTCGCCGGGGTAGGCTTCGCGGCCTGGCGGGCGGCGCAGCAGCAGCGAGACCTGGCGGTAGGCCACGGCTTGCTTGGAGAGGTCGTCATAGACGATGAGCGCGTCTTCGCCGCGGTCGCGGAAGTATTCGCCCATCGTGCAGCCCGAGTAGGCCGACACGTACTGCATGGCGGCCGATTCGGAAGCCGATGCGGCCACCACGATGGTGTAGTCCATCGCGCCGGCTTGTTCCAGTGCACGCACCACGTTCTTGATCGACGAAGCCTTCTGGCCGATCGCGACGTAGACGCAGGTCATGTTCTGACCCTTCTGGTTGATGATCGCGTCGATCGCCACGGCGGTCTTGCCGGTCTGGCGGTCGCCGATGATCAGCTCGCGCTGGCCACGGCCGATCGGCACCATCGAGTCGATGGACTTGAGACCGGTCTGCATCGGCTGGTCGACGGACTTCCGTGCGATCACGCCCGGAGCGACCTTTTCGATCACGTCGGTCATCTTGGCGTTGATCGGACCCTTGCCGTCGATCGGCTGGCCCAGGGCGTTCACCACGCGGCCGATGAGTTCGGGGCCGACGGGCACTTCCAGGATGCGGCCCGTGCACTTGACGGTGTCGCCTTCGGAGATGTGCTCGTACTCGCCCAGAATCACGGCGCCGACCGAGTCGCGCTCGAGGTTCAGCGCCAGGCCGAACGACGGCGTGCCGTCTGCCGTGGGCGGGAACTCGAGCATTTCGCCCTGCATTGCATCGGACAGGCCGTGCACGCGCACGATGCCGTCGGTCACCGAAACGACGGTGCCCTCGTTGCGGATGTTGGCGCTGACCCCGAGGCCCTCGATGCGGCTCTTGATCAGTTCGGAAATTTCTGCGGGATTGAGTTGCATGACTCTTTCCTTCTTTCTTTGAGGCTACAAGTAGAGGGCTGAAGACCGTCAGGCCGCCAGCGCAACTTTCATTTGTTCAAGGCGCGCTTTGACGGAGGTGTCGAGCACCTCGTCGCCGACCACCACACGAATGCCGCCGATCAGTTCCGGCTCTTGCTGGACTGTGACTTGCAGCTTGCGGCCGAAACGCTTTTCGAGCGCGGCCGCCACATTGGCCAGAACCGCGGCGTCGATGGGGAAGGCGCTGTAGACCACGGCGTCGGACGAGCCGCTCTTCGCGTTGGCCAGTGTCCGGAACTGCTTCGCAATTTCCGGCAGCACCGAGAAACGCCCGTTGTCCAGGAGCGCACCCAGAAAGTTCTGGGCGTGGGCAGTCAGCGGTGCACCGAAGGCGCCGGCGACCACACCGAGAACCTGCTCGGCCGTGGCCTTGGGGTTGTCGGCGAACTGCTGGAGCTCCGGATTGGCCGCGATGGCGGCCACCTTGTCGAGCCAGACGCTGGTTCCGGCGACGTCGGACGACGACGCCTTGAAGAGCGCCTCGGCGTAGGGACGTGCGATGGTGGCGAGTTCTGCCATGGCTTCTATCAGAGTTCGGTCTGCAGACGGGCAAGCAAATCGGCGTGGACGCCCGCATTCACTTCCTTGCGCAGAATCTGCTCTGCGCCCTTGACGGCCAGTGCGGCAACCTGCTCGCGCAATGCTTCGCGCGCCTTCAGTGCCTGCTGGTCGGCTTCGACGCGTGCAGCAGCAACGATCTTGTTGCCTTCTTCGGTCGCGCGGGCCTTGGCCTCTTCAACGATGGCCTGGGCGCGACGTTCGGCGTCGGCAAGACGTTGCGCGGACTCATTGCGCGCCTGGCCCAGTTCGGCTTCCACGCGCTTGTTGGCGGCGGACAACTCGGACTTGGCCTTGTCGGCTGCAGCGAGGCCTTCGGCGATCTTCGCAGCGCGGTCGTCCAGCGCCTTGGCGATCGGCGGCCACACGAACTTCATCGTGAACCCGACCAGGATCAGGAACACGATCATCTGAACGATCAGGGTACCGGTAATGCTCACTTTTCACCCTCTCTTTGGGATTGAATGCGAAGCCATTCCACGGAGGGGAACGACGTCACGGGTCCGACGAGAAAGACTTACTTCGGCAGGTTGGCGATCTGAGCCAGGAACGGGTTGGCCGTTGCGAACCACAGAGCGATACCGGTGCCGATAATGAAAGCGGCGTCGATCAGACCAGCCAGCAGGAACATCTTGGTTTGAAGTTCACCCATGAGTTCAGGCTGACGTGCGGCCGACTCGAGGTACTTGCTGCCCATGATGCCGATGCCGATACATGCGCCCACAGCGCCCAGACCGATGATCAGGCCGGCGGCCAGTGCAACAAAGCTAATAACTTCCATGATGACTCCTAGAGGACTTTGGTTGAAGAGAAAACGAAAAAACTAAACCGAAAAACGGACGATCAGTGGTGATCGTGAGCCTGGCCGATGTAGACCAGCGCCAGCATCATGAACACGAAGGCTTGCAGCGTGATGATCAGGATGTGGAAGATGGCCCAGGCCGTGCCCGCGATGATGTGGCCGATGGCCAGGCCGATGCCGGTGGCCGAGAGCGACCAGGCACCACCCATCAGGGCGATCAGCAGGAAGATCAGTTCGCCGGCATACATGTTGCCGAACAGACGCATGCCGTGCGAGACGGTCTTGGCGACGAACTCGATCATCTGCATGGCGAAGTTGAACGGATACAGCGCCCAGTGGTTGCCGAACGGCGCCGTGAAGAGCTCGTGCACCCAGCCGCCGAGACCCTTGATCTTGATGTTGTAGAACAGGCAGACCAGCAGCACGGCAACCGACATGCCCATCGTCACCGAGAGGTCGGCCGTGGGCACGACGCGCAGATAGGCGTGGTGCGGGTCCTCGCCGGCGATGCCGAAGATCTTGGCCCAGATTGCCGGGAACAAATCGACCGGGAACAGGTCCATTGCGTTCAGCAGGAAGATCCACACGAAGATGGTGAGCGCCAGCGGAGCGACGAACTTGCGGCTGGTGGCGTTGTGAACGATGCCCTTGGCCTGCTGGTCGACCATTTCGACCAGCAGCTCGACGGCCGCTTGAAAACGCCCGGGAACGCCCGAAGTAGCCTTGCGGGCGGCCAGCCAGAGCAGCCAGCATCCCAGAATGCCCAACGCGATCGAGAAAAAAAGCGAGTCGAAATTGAAAACCGAAAAGTCCGCAACACCTCCAGGCTTGGAGCTTTGCAGGTGCGTCAAGTGGTGAATGATGTATTCACCCGCGGTCTGACCATGTTCCGCAGCGTTTTCAGCAGCCATTCAGTTACTCGTCTCTATGTTGCCGGCGCCGGGGCGAGAACATCACCGCCAACCAGGCCGCCTTCATTGTCACCACCAAGCCGACCAGCATTGCAGGCCAGCTCAGCGCCGTAATCAGCCTTGGCGCCGCGAACAACATCGCAAGCGACAAGGCCATCTTGACCATTTCCCACAGGAAGAACCCAACCACCGCAGTGCCCGGATTCAGGGAGGAAAACCGGCCGGTCAACCCCCGCGCGAACACCGCAGCAGGAATGACCACCGCGATCGCGCCGTAAGCGGCGGACCAACCCAGATTTTGCCTCCCCGTCAGCCCCCAGGCGGCCAAAGCCACCAGCAGACCGACAACCAACTGCCCCGCGATGACCCACCAAGGGGAAATCGAGGGATGCCTTGCACGCAGTTCACGCGCCTCATCGGCGGTCAACGGCTTGTATTCCGTGTCGAGGTCTTCAGCGACCCTTTCATCTTTTTGGGCGATTGTTTTCATTTCGAATGAAGCCCGGATGACGACCCAGAATTTCTACAAAGCCATTGATTATAAGTAAAAACCCAGCCCGTCCGGCCACTTGAACTGTCGCCGTTGCAAATCGAGGCTTCGTCGCCTGACGAGAACCCGACTTGGCGAGCGCAACCATAATTCCCGCATGCATCCTCTCACTGCCGCACTCCCCACCACGCTCTGCTATCTCGACGGCGAATACACCGCCGTCAAAGATGCCAAGGTCAGCGTGCTCGACCGTGGCTTCATTTTCGGCGACGGCGTCTACGAGGTCGTTCCCGCCTATGGTGGCCAGCCCTTCTGCTTCGAAGAACACATGGCGCGGCTCGATCGTTCGCTGGCCGAGTTGCAGATCGCCGATCCGCTCACGCTCGCCGAGTGGCGCGACATCGTGATGCGCCTGATCGCCCCGGGCGGCGACGCACCGCAAGCCGTCTACTTCCAGGTCACCCGCGGCGTTGCGCCGCGCGACCATGCAATGGTCAAGGGCCTCAAGCCCACCGTCTTCGTGATGGTGAACCCGCTGCCGCCGGTGTCCGATGCGGTGCGCGCCAAGGGCGTGACCTGCGTGACTGCAGACGACTTCCGCTGGCAAAAGGCCCACATCAAGAGCACCAGCCTGCTGGGCGCCGTGCTCTCCCGGCAGATCAGCGTCGAGGCCGGTGCGGCAGAGACCGTCATGTTCCGCGGCGACTGGCTCAGCGAGGCTTCGTCGAGCAACGTATGGATAGTGAAGGACGGCGTGCTGATCGGCCCGCCCAAGGACAACCTGGTGCTCACCGGCATCCGCTATGGCCTGCTCGAACGCCTGTGCCGGGAAGGCGGCATTCCCTTTGCGCTGCGGCGCGTCTCGCGCGATGAAGTATTCGGTGCCGACGAACTGATCCTGTCCTCGGCCAGCAAGGAAGTGCTGCCCGTCGTCACGCTCGACGGCAAGGCCATTGGCAATGGCCATCCCGGCCCCATCTACAAGAGCTTGTATGCAGCCTACCAGCAGGCCAAGCAACGCAACGCTGAGAAGCAAGGAGCCCCGGCATGACCGAGAACACCACCGACGCAGTCACCACACCCATTCCCGATCCGCGCAAGGAGTCGCTGATCGAATATCCCTCGCAGTTTCCGATCAAGGTCATGGGCGCCAAGGTCGACGGGTTCGTGCATGCGATCACGCAGATCGCCGAGCGCTTCGATCCGGCCTTCGACGCCACCACGGTCGAGCTGCGCGACAGCAAGGCGGGCAACTACCTGGGCGTGACGATCACCGTCACCGCCACCAGCCGCGAGCAGCTCGACGATCTCTACCGAGCGCTGTCGGCCCATCCGTCGGTCAAGGTCGTTCTCTAGGCAGGTCCTGATGACGCTGGCAGAGCACCCGGCAGACACCGCCATCGCACTGCGCTGGCTGGGCCGCGTCGGCTATGCCGAGACCTTTGCGGCGATGAAGCAGTTCACGCTCGAGCGCCAGCCGGAGACACCCGACGCGCTATGGATGTGCGAGCACGCTCCCGTGTTCACGCAAGGCCTCGCGGGCAAGCAGGACCATATCCTGAACCCCGGCGACATTCCCGTGGTGCAGACCGACCGCGGCGGGCAGGTCACCTTCCACGGCCCGGGCCAGGTGGTCGGCTATCCGCTGATCGACCTTCGGCGGGCGGGCTACTACGTGAAGGAATACGTCTACCGCATCGAGGAATCGGTGCTGCGCACTCTGGCGCATTTCGGCGTGACGGGGCACCGCGTGCCGGGCGCGCCGGGCATCTACGTGCGGCTGGACGACCCGTTCTCGCATGCGGCGCTGACCGGCCCGCTGCACGCCGGCGACCCGTTCCGGGGTCTCGGCAAGGTCGCCGCGCTCGGCATCAAGGTGAGCCGCCACGCCACCTACCACGGGGTCGCGCTCAACGTCGACATGGACCTCGAGCCCTTCTCGCGGATCAATCCGTGTGGTTATGCGGGGCTCCAAACAGTCGATCTTTCTACAATCGGCATTCAAACCACATGGGAAGAGGCTGCCCGGGTCCTGAGCCAGAAGCTCACCACCTACCTGGCGCCCTAGCATCCAATGAGCTCTACCGAAGTCGTCCGGGACGCACAAAGCGCCGAAAACTACAACCCGCTGGCCAAGCAGAAGGCCGCGGCCAAGCTCTCGCGCATCCCCGTCAAGGTGGTGCAGCAGGGCGAGGTGCTCAAGAAGCCCGAGTGGATTCGCGTGAAGGCCGGCAGCCCCACCACCCGCTTCTACGAGATCAAGCAGATCCTGCGCGAGAGCAACCTGCACACGGTGTGCGAAGAAGCCTCGTGCCCGAACATCGGCGAATGCTTCGGCAACGGCACGGCCACCTTCATGATCATGGGCGACAAGTGCACGCGCCGCTGCCCGTTCTGCGACGTGGGCCACGGCCGCCCCGACCCGCTCGACAAGGACGAGCCGCTGAACCTGGCCAAGACCATCGCCAAGCTGCGCCTGAAGTACGTGGTGATCACCAGCGTCGACCGCGACGACCTGCGCGACGGCGGCAGCCAGCATTTCGTCGATTGCATCAAGAACATCCGCGAACTCTCGCCGATGACGCAGATCGAGATCCTGGTGCCCGACTTCCGCGGCCGCGACGATCGCGCACTCGACATCCTGAAGGCCGCGCCGCCGGACGTGATGAACCACAATCTGGAGACCGCGCCGCGCCTTTATAAAGAAGCACGCCCCGGCAGCGACTACCAGTTCAGCCTCAACCTGCTGAAGAAGTTCAAGGCGCTGCACCCCGGCGTGCCGACCAAGAGCGGCATCATGGTGGGCCTCGGCGAAACCGACGAAGAGATCCTGCAGGTGATGCGCGACATGCGCGCGCACGACATCGAGATGCTGACCATCGGCCAGTACCTGTCGCCGTCGGGCTCGCACCTGCCGGTGCGCCGCTACGTGCACCCCGACACCTTCAAGATGTTCGAGGAAGAGGCCTACAAGATGGGCTTCAGCCACGCGGCGGTGGGTGCGATGGTGCGGTCGAGCTATCACGCGGACCAGCAGGCCGGACACGTTCTGGCGGGTACGCCGGCCAACGATTGAACTCGTCCGCGTTCGCAGTGGAGGCAGCCGCCCCCATGACCGGGCGCCCGTTGCGCATCCTGCTCGCGATGTGCTACCTCGTGCACCGCACGGGCGCGGAGATGTTCACCCGGGATCTTGCCCTGTGGCTGCGGCGGCGCGGCCACGCCGTCACCATTCTTGCAACGGCCTTCGGCGACATGGCCGACGAGTTGCGCCATGCGTCGATCGCGTGCATCACCGACGTGGCCGACATGGCGGCCCGACCCGACGTGATCATCGGCAACACCCACCACGAGACGGTGCGCGCCGTGCTTCACTTTCATGACGTGCCGGTTCTCACGATCTGCCACGACCGCAGCGCAGAGCACGGCCGCCCACCGCAGTTTTCACAGGTGGTGCGCCATATCGCGGTCGACGAGAACTGCGCCGAGCGGCTGGTGCACGAGTTCGGCATCGAGCGCGAGCACATCGAACTGATCCAGAACGGGGTCGATCTTTCACGCTTCCTGCCGCGCACGCCATTGCCGGCCGCACCTCGCGCGGCACTGGTCTTCAGCAACTATGCATCGCACGATGCCCAGCTCGAAGAGATTCGCGCCGCATGCGCGGAACGCGGCCTCACGCTCGACGTGATCGGCAGCGGCACCGGCAACCACCTGCCCGACCCGGCCGCCGCGCTGGGCCGCTACGACGTCGTGTTCGGCAAAGGACGCTGCGCCACCGAAGCGCTGGTCACAGGCAACGCCGTGGTGGTGCTCGATCCGAGCTCGGGCATGGGTGAGATGGTGACGGCGGCCACGGTGGCGCATGCGCGGCGCTGGAACTTCGGCCGGGCACTGATGACTCGACCGATCACGCGGCAAAACGTGATGGCCGAGCTCGACAAGTTCGATGCGGAGGATGCGGGTGAGGCCGCAGCCTGGATGCGCGCGACCGGAGGACTGGATGCAACGCTCTGCGCGCTCGAGGCCTGCGTACGGCGGGTGACCGACGGCCGAGAGATCATTGCAGTGCCCGCCGAGCAGCGTGCGCGCGAAATGGCGCGCTACATGGACGACTGGATCCGGCGTGGAAGCGCCACGACCGCGCACCTCGGCCTTGCCTCGCTGCATCAGCACGTCGCGGGGCTGCATCAGGCACTCAACGATCAGCAGCGCGCCCATCAGGCCCAGATCGAGGTCTGGCGCGCCGAGGCGCAGCGGCAGTCGGAGCATGCCGCTGCGCTGGCGGTGCGGTTGCAGGCGGCCGAAGCCTCGCTGGCCGCGCAGCAGCGGGATGCCGAGTCCGCACTGGCCTCGGCGTCCACGGCGCACGCCGCGCTCAGCGCGCGGCTGGACGAAGCCGGTTCGCGCCTGGCCGACGTCGAGCGGCGGGCGTCCAACGACGCCGCAGGCATGGACGCCCGGCTGCGCGAGATCTACGCCAGCCGGTCCTGGCGCGTCACTGCTCCGCTGCGGCAAATCTCCACTTACATACAGGCCAGAGTTCAGCGCCCATGAAGCACCTGCTGATCGCCGCTCATCCGGGACACGAGCTTCTGCTCTGGAAATGGCTTCGGAACGAACGGCCGGATGTCGTGGTGCTCACCAATGGCGCCGGATCGAATGGCGTGCCGCGGCTGGCCCCCACGGCCGACAACCTGGTGCAAGCAGGCGCAAACTGGATTCCCCAGGTGGTGTCACCCGTGGCCGATGCCGAGATCTATCAGGCCCTGCTGGACGGCGACGCGAACATGTTCGCGCAATGGCTCGACCGCCTGACGGCGCACGTCGTTTCGCAGGGCATCGGGTGCATCGTCGCGGACGAAGCGGAGGACTACAACCCTTCCCACGACCTGTGCCGCCTGTTGGCCAATCAGGTCGCCGCCCACGCGACGGCCCACGGCCATCCGGTTGCGAGTTTCGGCTATCCGACCGTCGGCCATCCCAGTCCCCCGGCGCGCCTCGCGATCGAGAACCATCTGGTGGTCGAACTCGATACGGCGGAACTGCAGGCCAAGCTGGCCGACATGCAGGGCTACGCCCAGCGCTTCGGCGGGCAGTTGCAGCGGGAACTCGACGGCTTCATAGCGGAATTCGGCACCCAAGCCTATGCCAGGGAGTGCCTGTTCGCCGCCCGGCCCACACGCTACGAGCAGGCCGAAACCCCCGTCGCCAAGCCCTTCTTCGAGATCGCCGGCGAAGAGCGCGTCGCGACCGGCGTCTACAAGCATGTCATTCGCGGTGCCCACCTGCAGGCCGTGGCCGACCGGCTGCGCAGCCACGTTCTCTGAAGCGACGATGCGTGCCGATCTGCCTCCTACCCTGTGGCTCACCGGCCTGAGCGGAGCAGGCAAGACGACCCTGGCCCGAACGCTGGCGCAAGCGCTGAACGACAGCGGCCGCCGCTGCGCCGTGCTGGACGGCGACGCATTGCGCCGTGGGCTGAACCGCGACCTGGGTTTTGATCCGGACGCGCGCAGCGAAAACATCCGCCGGACCGCCGAGGTCGCCCGGCTGATGAATGATGCCGGCCTGATCGTCGTGGCGGCGCTGATCTCCCCCCTTCGAGTGGACCGGGCGCACGCGAGCTTCATCGTCGGGACTCGGCGCTTCCTGGAGATCCATGTCAGCACCCCGCTGGAGGTGTGCGAGGCGGCGGATGTCAAGGGCCTCTATCGCAAGGCCCGGCAAGGCGAGCTCGACCAATTCACCGGCGTCAGCGCGCCCTATGAGGCTCCGGAGGCGCCCAGGCTCGCGATCGATCCCATGCGAATGGGGCTGCAGCCCGCCGTGGGCAAACTGCTTGACCTGATCGGAGACTTGACCGCATGAGCAAACATCCTCCAATGCCGGTCGTCGTGGGTGCACCGCGTTCGGGCACGACTCTGCTGCGGCTGATGCTCGATGCCCATCCAGACCTCGCGATTCCGCCCGAAACCAGCTTCCTTGCGGCAGTTTCGGCGCTGGGCCAATCGGACGGCGATCTTCGCGCCCGCTTTCTCGAAACGATCACCGCCTATCCGCCGGGTGCACCCAACTGGCAGGACTTCGGCCTCGCACGCGAAGCGCTCGCCGAAGCCGTGCAGGCGCTCGAACCCTTCACCGTGGCCGATGGACTGCGCGCCTTTTATCGGCTTTACGCGCAGCGCTTCGACAAGTCGCGCTGGGGCGAAAAGACGCCGGACTATTCGCTTCACGTCGGAACGATCGCCGCGCTGTTGCCCGAAGCCCGGTTTGTCCACCTCATTCGCGACGGCCGTGACGTGGCGGCGTCATGGCGCCAGCAGTGGTTCTCACCGGGCCACGAACCCGAAGTACTGGCGCGCGCCTGGGCCGATCGCGTCGAAGCGGCCCGCAACGCCGGTTCCGCTTGCGCCCACTACACCGAGGTCTTCTACGAAGACCTGGTGGCACGGCCTGAACCGGTGCTGCGCCGCCTGTGCGAGTTCCTGGAACTGCCATGGTCGAATCAGTTGCTCAACCATCAGGAGCGCGCCCCCAGGCGGCTCGAGGAACATCGGGCGCGCGTCTCGCTCGATGGCAGTTTCGTGGTGAGCCATGCGCAGCGCCTGCACCAGCAACGCAGAACGATGGAGCGACCGGGCACGGGGCGCATCGGCTCCTGGCGCGAGACGATGAGCGGCCAGGAAGTACAGCGCTTCGAACGCGTCGCGGGCGCCCTCCTGATCCAGCTCGGCTATGAATTGCAGGGCAACAGCTGATTCGGCGACAGGCATCTGCGCGCTTGCGGAACCCGCTGCGTCCTCCATGACCTTCACGACGCCCTCGGTCGATCAAGGCTCGGCGGCCTCCTGCGGCGACGAAGCCGAAGCGGAGATCGCTCTCGCTACCCCCGACTTGACTCATGCCCTCGTGGGCCTGGGTCGTTTCGGCAGCACCCATGCGCGCAAGCTCGCAAGCCTGCCAGGCTTCCGTCTGAGCGCCGTGGTGGACAGCTCTCCCGCGGCCAGGCCCGTCGCCGACCTTGCGGCATTGCCGCTGTTGTCCGGCATAGACGAGTTGCCGCCGGGCATCGAGTCGGCCACGGTCGCAACCAGCGACGGAACACACGCCGAAGTGGCGATGGCGCTCATGCGGCGAGGCTGCCACGTATTGGTCGAAAAGCCACTCTGCATCGACCGGCGGGACGGCGTACAGATGCTTCGGATGGCGCAGCAATGTGGCGTCGTCCTGAGCACAGGACACATCGAACGCTTCAATCCGGCGTTCGATGCGGCCGCGCTGTCGTGGATACGCCGCGCCGCCTTGCGTCATCGGGACAGCGCTCATCCTTTTCTGCGATTCCGTCGCTTTTCCTGCCGCCAGGCGAGCGCCGTGGACAGCGTGCTGGATCTGATGGTGCACGATCTCGACCTGCTCGCCTGGCTCTGCGCCATTCCGGCGGACGCGCAGTTGCAAGTGATCAGTCGGCGGATCGACGTGCGCAGCGCCCGTGTCCAGGTGCGCCTGGGCGGCCTGGTCGCGGAGCTGGAGAGTGGCTACGGCAGCATGCCTCCCGCCGCACGGCTGCAGGTGTGCAACGGCGGACGGCAACACGTGCTGGACCTGCGCAAGCCCCACCGCGCGATGGCGGGCGGCGACGATGCGCTGGCGCGCCAGTACCGGGATTTTCGCCATGCCGTGCAGGGCAACGGCAGGCGCATTGCCTCCGGCGCCGACGGCCTTGCCGCGGTCATCCGCGCGTCCCAGGTGCTGCACGCATGAAGATTCCGTTGTTCCGTTCGGCGGCATGCGTCGAACCCATGGCCGAACGACTTGTCCAGGCGTGTGCCACGGTGTTGCGCAGCGGCATCTATGTCCTCGGTCCACGGGTCAGCGCATTCGAGGCCCGGCTGTCGGACTTGCTGCAACGGCGCGAGGTGGTGGCCGTGAGTTCGGGTTCAGACGCACTGCTGCTCGCCCTCAAGAGTCTGGGCGTCGGCAGCGCGGCCGGAGGGCATCCGGAAGACGAAGTTCTGCTTCCTTCCTACACCTTTGCGGCCTGCGCCGAAGCGGTGATCGCTGCCGGTGCGCGGCCTGTGTTCGTCGACAGTGCCGCCGATGATTTTCTGGTGCCACTCGCGCATTTCCGGAATGCGAAAACGCCGCGCACCCGCGCCGTTCTCGCGGTCGGACTCTTCGGTGATCCCACCGGCCTGCCCGAGTTGGCCGCCTATTGCCGCGACGAGCAGCTGTATCTGATCGAGGACGTGGCCCAGTGCCTGGGTGCCAGCGCTTGCGGCGCGGACGGACGCGCGCAACCCGCCGGCAGCTGGGGCGACGCATCGGCGATGAGCTTCTACCCCACCAAGACCCTGGGCGCCGCCGGCGACGCGGGAGCCCTGGCCTTCAAGAACCCGCGCCATGCCGAGAAGGCGCGCCTGCTGCGCAACCACGGGTACCAGAACGGATTGCACACTTGCCTCGGCCAGAACAGCCGCATGGACGAATTGCAGGCGTGTCTCCTTCATGTGGCGCTGGATGATTTCCCTGCCGCCATTGCGCGGCGCCGCGCCATCGCCGCGCGCTATCTGGCGGCATGGGCCAAGTGCCCGATGCAATTGCCACGCGACGCCGCAGGCCATGCCTGGAACTATTTCGTCGTTGTCCTGCACGGCCCGCACGAGCGGAACGCGCTGGCGGTCCAACTGGCGACAAAGGGAATCGCCACTCGCGTTTACTATGAACAGCCGCTGCACCTGCACGAGGCGCTGGGGCGCTGGCGAGGCGAGAGCACGCTGCCGCACAGCGAGCGGCTGGCCCGCTGCTCGCTGGCCCTGCCGCTTTACCCGATGCTCAGCGACGAGGAAATCGAATACATCATTCACGCCGTAGGAGAGGCCGTCGGCGACGTAACCAGGCACAGTCAGACATGAACACGATGCAGGAGTTCGGCACCATCGCCCAACTGGTTCACGAGCACGCAACGCAAGCGCCCCGGCGCATTGCGCTGGTCGACAATGAGCAAAGCCTGACCTACGGCGCCCTCGACGCGCTGATGGACCGTATCGCGGCCAGCCTGCAGCGCAAAGGGCTCAAGCCCGGCGATGCGATCGCGGTGTGTGCGTCTTCTTCGGTCAACTACGCGGCAGTGTTCCTGGGTGCCTTGCGCGCGGGCGTCGCGGTCACGCCGCTCGCGCCCGGCTCCACCACCGCCAGCCTGGCGCGCATGATCGAGGATGCCGATGCACGCATCCTCTTTACCGACGCCTCGGCGGCCGAGGTCGTCGGCGCCCCGAAGGAAGGCGGCATTCCGCACGTGGCGCTCGACGGTTCCGCTGCCGGGCAGAGCCTCGAGAGCTGGCTGATCCCCGTGGGCACACGGCCGAGCGCCGTCGAAACGCAGCCCTCCTGGCCCTTCAACATCATCTATTCCTCGGGCACCACCGGCGAGCCCAAGGGCATCGTGCAGGGCCACGGCATGCGCTGGGCCCACGTGCAGCGCGGCGCCAAGTACGGATACGGCCCCGACACCGTCACGCTGCTGTCCACCCCGCTCTATTCCAACACCACGCTGGTGGTGTTCTTCCCCACCATCGCCTTCGGCGGCTGCGTGGTGCTGATGCCGAAGTTCGATGCGCTCGGCTACCTGCAACTGGCCGAAAAGCACCGCGTGACGCACACGATGCTGGTGCCGGTGCAGTACCGGCGCCTGATGGCGCATCCGCGTTTCGACGCGCACGACCTCTCGTCGTTCCGCTACAAGTTCAGCACCAGCGCGCCCTTCAATGCCGCGCTCAAGGCCGACGTGCTCAAGCGCTGGCCCGGCGGGTTGATCGAGTTCTACGGCATGACCGAAGGCGGCGGCACCTGCATTCTCGAAGCCCATCTGCATCCCGACAAGCTGCACACGGTGGGCAGCCCGGCCGAAGGCAGCGACATCCGGCTGATCGACGAGGACGGCCACGAGATTCCGCGCGGCAACACCGAACTTGCGGGTGAGGTGGTGGGCCATTCGGCCGGCATGATGACCGGCTACCACCGCCAGCCCGCCAAGACGCGCGAGGCCGAATGGTTCGACGCGAGCGGCAAGCGCTTCATCCGCACGGGCGACGTGGGCCGCTTCGACGCCGACGGCTTCCTGACGCTGTTCGACCGCAAGAAGGACATGATCATCAGCGGCGGCTTCAACATCTATCCGAGCGACCTCGAGACGGTGCTGCAAGGCCATGCCGCCGTGGCCGACGTCGCGGTGGTCGGCGTGCCGTCGGAGCAATGGGGCGAAACGCCGGTGGCTTTCGTGGTGCGCCGTGAAGGCGACGGCACTACCGAAGACGCCCTGCTGCAATGGGCCAACGCCCAGCTCGGCAAGACGCAGCGCCTGGCGCGCCTGCGCTTCATCGACGAACTGCCGCGCAGCGCCATCGGCAAGGTGCTCAAGCGCGAACTGCGTGAACTCGTCGGCCACTGAAGCGCGGGCAGCGGCGCCGTCCGAGGAGGGCGGCGGCAACGGCCTGCTGTGGCTGCTGACCGCCGTGGCGGTCTTGTTCGCCTTCCTGCGCCCGCGTGCGCCCATGGACTGGCTGAAGCTGGTCGATTGGCAGACCGTGGGCGCGCTTGCGGGCCTGCTCGCCATCACCCAGGGCGTGGAAAAGAGCGGCATGCTGCAGGCCGCCGCCCAGCGCCTGCTCGCGCGCACGCACAGCCAGCGCAGCCTGGCGCTGCTGCTGACCGCCAGTGCCGCATTGCTCTCCGCGCTGGTGACCAACGACGTGAGCCTGTTCCTGCTGGTGCCGCTGACGCGCGTGCTTGCCAACCAGGCGCACCTTCCGCTCGCGCGGCTCGTGGTGCTCGAAGCGCTGGCCGTCAATGCGGGTTCGGCGCTCACGCCCATCGGCAACCCACAGAACCTCTACCTGTGGCATCGCTCGGGCGAGAGCTTCGTCGCCTTCATGGGAATGATGTTGCCGACCGTGGCCGTGATGCTGTTCTGGCTCTTCACGGCGGTCTGGCTGCTGGTGCCGCGCACGCCCATCGCGCTGAAGCCCGAGGCCGAGGCCGCGCCGGTGCAGCCGCGCCTCTTGGCACTGGCAGGGGTTCTGTTCGTCGGCTTCGTGGTCGCGCTCGACCGGCACTGGCTGCTGGCGGGACTGGGCGTGGTGTTCGCGGTGTTCCTGGTCTCGTATCCGCGCGTGCTGCGCGGCATCGACTGGGCCCTGCTCGCGATCATTGCGCTGATGTTCGTGGATCTGCGGCAGCTGGCCGAGCTGCCCGCCGTCGTGGCGCTGCTGAACCATTGGCCCATCACCGAGGGATGGCGCGCCTACCTGGCCGCCATCGTCGCTTCGCAATTCATCAGCAACGTGCCTGCGGCGATCCTGCTCGACGGCCACGTGCGCGATCTGCCGGCACTGGCCGCGGGAGTGAGCGTGGGCGGCTTCGGGTGCGTGCTGGGCTCGCTGGCCAACCTGATCGCATTGCGGCTCGCCAGATTGCCGCATGGCCTGCGCGAGTTCCACCGCATCAGCGTTCCCTTCCTGCTGGTGTGCGCGGCTTCCGCATTGCTGCTGCGGCTGGGATGACAGCCGCGGAGCACGGAACGACAATTCGATCCTGCCATGCGAACCCCAGCAATGCACCCTCGCGCCGAACCGCACAGCCTTTCGCTGCGCGAGTACGGCGCTTCGCGCGGCAGCCACGCGCATGACCACTTCCAGGTGCTGATCGGCCTGGCCGGCGTGCTCGAACTCGAAGTGGAAGGCCGCGGCGCGCGCGTCGGCGCCGGTGAGGCGCAGGTCGTGGTGCCCGGCGACCGGCATGACTTCGAATCCCGCAGCGGCAGCCGGTGCCTCGTGCTCGACACCACCCACCCGATGTGGGCGCGCTGCGCCGAGCGCGCGCCCGCAGATGCTTCGCGGCTGCAAGCCCTGGCGCAGTACCTCGCGCAGTGCGCGCAGCACCCGGACGCTTTCGTGTCGACGCTGCAGCATGGCCCTGCGCTGCTGCTCGAAGCCTGGGGTGCGGCCGCGCCGGCCCCTGCGCGAAGCCGGCGCATCGACTGGACCGCGCTCGCGGCCTGGGCCCGGGCGCGCTGGCACGAGCCGCTGGGCGTTGCCGATCTCGCAGGCGTGGCGTGCCTGAGCCCCAGCCAGTTTGCACAACGCTGCCGCGACGAGCAGGGCGTGAGCGCAATGCACTGGCTGCGCACGCTGCGGCTCGCGCATGCCCGCGAACTGCGCCTGGCCGGCATGGGCGTCGCGGAAACGGCGCGCCGTACCGGCTACCGTTCGCCCTCCGCGCTTACGGCGGCATTGCGCAGGCTGGGCAACTGAACGACGGGCAAGACCACGTCGTCGCCCCGCGACGATTCACCGGCGCCGCGCGACGATGGCGCCGCTTAAGCTCGGTGCAATGTCGCCCACGCTTCTTGCCCTTGCCGCCATCGCGCTGTGGGCCACGCTCGCCTCGCTCGGCACCGCGCTCTCGCACCTGCCGCCGTTCCTGCTGACCGGCCTCGCGCTGATCATCGGCAGCATCCCGAGCTGGCCGCTCGTGTTGCGCGACCGCAGCGCCTGGAGCGTATCGCCGCGCACGCTGGCGCTGGGCATCTACGGCCTGTTCGGCTTCCACTTTCTGCTGTTCATCGCGCTGCGGCATGCCCCGCCCGTGGAAGCCAACCTGGTCAACTACCTATGGCCGCTCTTCATGGTGGTGCTGGCGCCAGCGCTGCTGCCGGGCGTGTCGCTGCGGCCGCTGCATCTGGTTGCCGCCACGCTGGGCTTCGCGGGCGCAGCAATCGCAATCCTCGGTGCACGCGATGGCTCCGCATCCAACCCGGTCGCCGTGGCCGGGTACTGGGGTTTCCTTCCGGCGCTGGGCTCGGCATTCATCTGGGCCAGTTATTCGCTCTGGACAAAGCGCGTGGCGGCGTTCCCGACCTCCGCCATCGGCCTGTTCGGCCTGGTCTCGGGCGCGTTGTCGCTCGTCTGCCATGCACTGCTCGAGACCCCGGCCATGCTCTCCGCAAAAGACTGGCTGCTGGTCGCGCTGTGCGGCCTCGGTCCGCTCGGTGCGGCCTTCTTCGTCTGGGACATGGCGCTCAAGCGCGGGGACGCACGGCAGATCGGCATCCTGAGCTACATCACGCCGCTGGGCTCCACCGCGCTGCTGCTGGCCGTGACCGGGCGCCCCCTCACCTGGAGCATCGGGCTCGCGGCCGGGCTGATCATCTCGGCCGCGGTGATGGGCACGCGAGCGCGCTGAATACGCCCGTGTCCGACGACACCGGTGCATGGTTTGTGGCTAGAGTGGAGGCTTCGGAAAAAAGGAGCCCCACCCCATGGATAACAAGAACAAGACCGATGAATTCGAGATCACGCCCAAGCTGGTGTTCGACCTGAACCTGGCGCTGTACCTCGACCTGGTAGCGGCCCTCGAAGGCGCGGGCGCCATCAGCTATCGGCAAATGGCGGCCCGGGTGCTCAACATCAGCATGGACGCCCGAGCCGACGGCGAGGTCGGCCTCTCAACGGTGCTCGAAGGCGTTGCCAAGGGCTTCGCCGGCCACGGCGACGGCCTGTCGATCGAAACGCTCAAGGCCGCCCGAGGCCTGCGCGAGGATGACGCGATGGGCGACATCCCGATGCGCCCCAGCGAGCCCTGAGCCGGCTTCAGTCTTCGGCCACCTGCAGGATCAGCTTGCCGAAGTTCTCCCCCGCGAACAGCTTGTTGAGCGACTCGGGGAAGGTATCGAGGCCCTTCACGACGTCCTCCTTGCTCTTCATGCGGCCATCTTTCAGGTAGCCGGCGAGTTCCGCCACGGCGATATGGAACCGGTCGGCGTAGTCGAACACCACGATGCCTTCCATGCGTGCCCGGTTCACCAGCAGGCTCAGGTAGTTCTTCGGACCGGCGCCCGGCATGCTGTTGGCGTTGTTGTACTGGCTGATGGCGCCGCAGATGATCACGCGGGCCTTGCGTGCAAGCCGCGCCAGCACTGCGTCGAGGATCTCTCCGCCGACGTTGTCGAAGTAGATGTCCACGCCCTTCGGGCAATGGGTCTTGAGGCCGTCGCGCACCGCCGCGGCGCCGGCCTTGTAGTCGATGCAGGCGTCGAATCCCAGCTCCTTCACCACCCAGTCGCACTTGGCGGCACCGCCGGCAATTCCGACGACCCGGCAACCCTTGAGCTTGGCCAACTGCCCCACCGTCTGTCCCACGGCGCCGGCCGCGCCGGAGACGACCACGGTTTCGCCGGGCTTGGGCTGGCCCACGTCCATCAGGCCGAAGTAACCGGTCATGCCCGGCATGCCGAGCACGTTGAGCCACTGGCCGATGGTGCCGGCATTCAGATCGATCTTCACGAGGCCGTTGCGCTTGATCTGGTCTTGCGGAATCAGGATGTATTCCTGCACGCCGAGCATGCCGTAGACCGTATCGCCGACGGCGAACTGCGGATTCTTCGAGGCGATGACCCGGCCGACGCCGCCGGCGCGCATCACCTCGTCGATGCCCACGGGCGGGATGTAGCTCTTGGCATCGTTGAGCCAGCCGCGCATGGCGGGATCGAGCGACAGCGACAGCGTCTTGACCAGCACCCCACCCTCGGCCGGCTCGCCCACGGGCTCGGTGGTGAAGCGCCAGTTCTCGCGGGTGGCCGTGCCCTCTGGACGCTTGGCGAGGCGGACCTGGTGGTTGGTGAGTGAGCTGCTCATGGTGTCTCCTTGATTGACGGGCGCTGGCACGGACGCGCATCGTAGCCCCGCATTGCGCGTCGGCTGGTAGCGCAGGTGACAGCGCAAGACACCGCGAGCGAACCCTACATGCGCACGATGATCTGCAGGCCGGGATGCGCGTTGCGAACCACGAATGTCCCGCCGTGCGCCTCGGCGATCAGCCGGCACAGGTACATGCCGAGCCCCACGCCGCCGGTGGCACGCGCACGCGCGCCGTCGGTGCGGTAGAAGGGCTCGGTCAGCCGCTCCAGTTGCGCTTCGTCGACGCCGGGGCCATGGTCCCGCACCTCGAGTTCGACCCCCTGAACCTTGCCGTCCACCACGGCCCGCAGCGACACGCACGGCGGCCGGGGCGCGCCGGTGCTGTAGCGCAATGCGTTGTCCAGCAGGTTGCGCACCAGGAGGCGAACGCGCATGCGATCGATCGAATGCGCCGGCAGGCCTTCCGCCAGGTCGAGGTGCACGTTCTGCGCGCCCGGCATCTCGGCGACGATTTCGCGCACCAGCATGGCCAGGTCGACCGGCTCGCGCTGCAGCGCCGCATGCGGGCTTGCGAGGCGCTCGCTTTCCAGCAGGTCGCTGATCAGGTCGCGCATCTCGTTCAGGTCGCGCAGCAGCGCCTCGCGCTCGGCCGCGCCCTCGGGCGTGGCGGGCAGCAGCTCGGCATTGAGCCGGGCCCGCGTGAGCGGCGAGCGCAGTTCGTGGCTCAGCGCCAGCAGCAGGCCGCGCTTGGCATCCAGCATGGCCTGGATGTCGTCGGCCATGGTGTTGATGTGCTCCGCAAGGTCTCCGAGGTCGTCGTTCTGGCGGATTGGAATGGGCTGCGTGAACTCGCCGCGGCCGAAGCGCTGTGCGCCTTCGCGAATGTCGATCAGTGGCCGCAGCAGGCGGCTCACATAGACATAGCCCAGCACCATGAGCAGCAGCAGCGCGCAGAGCGTGGCCCAGCCCGCCGCGCGCGGCGCAAGCTGCCAGAGCTTGGGCGCCCAGCCGAAGATGACGCGGTGGCCGTCGGCCGTCGGACGGATGAACCACTTGTCGTTCAGCGGCTCCTCGTCGAGGTTGTGCATCCAGCCGCCGCGGCCGTTGAGGCCGCCGGGGTTGGAATCCCAGTTGACCTTGGGGCCCACGATGCGGATCGTGATCGGCAGCCGGCTCACCAGCGCCTGTGCGCGCGCGATGTCGGGCGGCGTGCCGATCTCGGCGACGAGCCGGTCGGCGTAGTCCACCAGCATGGGCTTTGCGGCCTCGGCCCAGCCGGTGGAGAAGGACTTCTTCATGCCGCCCATGAACACCACAGCCATCACCATCGCCAGCAGCAGGAACATCATCACGAGCCGGATGCGCAGCGAACGCCGCCAGCGGCGCTTGCCCTGCACCTTCTCGTGCCACTGCTCGTGCCATTGCCTGTGCAGCTGCGCGCGGCGGCAGGCCATTTCGCGCCACGCCTTGCGCCAGCCTCTCCTCGCAGATCTCATGCGGGCTCGCTGCGCGCGACGGCCAGCGCGTAGCCGGCGTTGCGCAGCGTCTTGATGCAATCCAGCGGCTCGAGCTTCTTGCGCAGGCGGCTCACCACGATGTCGACCGCGCGGGTGTAGAGCTCGGCTTCATGGCCGCGCAGGCGGTTCAGGATGTCGTCGCGGCTGAACACCTTGCCGGGCTCGGCCGCCAGCAGCGCGAGCAGCTCGAACTCGGTGCCTGTGAGTTCCACGCGCTCGCCATGTCGCAGCACCTGGCGACGGTCGAGGTCGATCGACAGGCCGTCGAACACACGGTACTGCGCGCTGTTGCCGTTGGCCGCCGCCGCGGCGGGCGTGCTGCGCTGGCGCCGCAGGATGGTCTGCACGCGCGCCACCAGTTCGCGCGGCTCGAAGGGCTTGGGCACATAGTCGTCGGCGCCGAGCTCCAGGCCGACCACGCGGTCCATGACCTCGCCGCGCGCGGTGAGCATCACGATCGGAATGTCGCTCTCCTTGCGGATCTCGCGGCACAGCGCAAAGCCGTCCATCTCGGGCAGCATCACGTCGAGGATCGCGGCGTCGTACTGGCCGGCACGCAGCTTGGCGAGCCCTTCGCTCGGGCGCACGGCGCTTTCGAGCGTGCAGCCGAAGCGTGCGAAGTAGGTGGTCAGCGGCGCGGCGAGGTGTTCGTCGTCGTCGATCAGCAGGATGCGCGGCATGGCGGGATTGTGCCTCCTGGCGAACAATTGGCTGACGATCAGGCCCGCCGGCATTGCATCGCCATTGTCATTTCGATGGCCAGCCACCGCGGCGCGCAGCATCGTGCGACCTTCACCACGGATCGGCCCGCCCGATGCGGCCGAGGTGCGTGGCGCCGAAGCCGGCTGCGTACTTGAGACCGTAGCCCAGCGCCCTGTCGAGGCCGATGTGCGCGCACCAGATCAAGCCGCCGGCCACCGCCCATGGCAGCGCGGCGAGCACGCCGAGCACCAGCAGCGCAACGGCGCCGGCGTACGAGT